>JBHJOF010000362.1:0-3676 GCA_050330055.1 Kiloniellales bacterium | reverse complement strand
GACGCCCCCCTCCCTAACCCTCCCCCTCAAAGGGGGGAGGGAAAAGTTGAGCGGCGGCGGCACTTTTGTTTGCCTCCCCCCTTGAGGGGGAGGCGGCGCGAAGCGCCGGAGGGGGGCTGGCGCGAAGCGCCGAAAGGGGACGGCGGCAAAGCGAGTCTCTGTCGTGCTGCGAAGGCCGCTATGCTGGATGCAACAAAGCTGTGCAGCAGGTCGTCGTCGGCTTAGCCGGACCGCTGTGGCAGCTGCGGCGCAATGATGGCGGGGCAGGTGCGACCTCGTGCCCCTTCATTGCACTGCAACAAAGGCCGGTGTAAGACTCCGCCCGGTGATCGGCGCGCCCCCTTGAGGCCGGCGCGGCGGCAGGGGATCAGAGTCATGACACAAGCCGGCGTCAGCCGTTCTCCCCCCAGCTCCAGGCGGCCCTTGGCCATCGTCCGCAGCATCGCCGCGCTGCGCACCCAGGTGGCGCAATGGCGCCGCGGCGGCGCCAGCATCGGCGCTGTGCCCACCATGGGCGGCCTGCACGAGGGCCACCTGGAGCTGGTGCGCCGCGCCCAGGGCGACTGCGAGCGGGTCGTCGTCACGCTCTTCGTCAACCCGATGCAGTTCAACAACGCGGCCGACCTGGCCAGCTATCCAAGCGACGAGGCGGCGGACGCGGCGGCGCTCGAGCGCCTGGGCGTCGATCTACTGTTCGCGCCGCCTGTCGAGGAGATCTATCCCGAGGGCTTCGCCACCAAGGTGACGGTGGCGCAGTTGACCGACTGCCTCTGCGGCATCAGCCGGCCGGGACACTTCGACGGCGTCGCCACGGTGGTCGCCAAGCTGCTGGGCCAGCTGCAGGCCGACGCCGCCTATTTCGGCGAGAAGGACTTTCAGCAGCTCCTCGTGGTGCAGCGCCTGACGCGCGACCTCGACATCCCGGTGCGCATCGTCGGCGTGCCGACCGTGCGCGATGCCGACGGCGTCGCCCTCTCGTCGCGCAACGTACTGCTGAGCACGGCACAGCGCGCCCAGGCGCCGCTGCTCTACCGCGTGCTGAGCGAGATCGCCGGCAAGCTCGCGGCCGGCGCGCCCGCGGCACCGCTGCTCGAAGCGGGCCGCGCCGCGCTGACGGCCGGCGGCTTCGAGCGGATCGACTATCTCGAGCTGCGTAGCGCCGACGAACTCGAGTTGCTGGAGCGTGCCGATCGCCCGGCGCGGGTCTTCGCCGCCGCCTGGCTCGGCCAGGTGCGGCTGATCGACAACGTGCCGGTCACTTGAGCGGAGAGCGGCTCGATCCTCATGCTTCGACAAGCTCAGCATGAGGGGCTTGTGCTGCTTCAGCACAAGCCCTCCTCACCCTGAGCCTGTCGAAGGGTGAGGCCCGACTCACGGTTTTGCGACAATTAAGACTAAACGACCCGGCTGCGGGCGATCGGCGGTACCGACTGCGGCTCGCTGTCCCAGGGGAACAGGATCCAGGTGTCCTGGCTGACCTCGGTAATGAAGGTGTCGACCAGCGGCCGGCCGGCCGGCTTGGCGTAGACCGTCGCGAAGTGCGCCTTGGGCAGGACGTCGCGCACTGCCTGCGCGGTCCTGCCGGTGTCGACCAGGTCGTCGACGATCAGCCAGCCCTGGCCGTCGCCCGGAACGCCCTTCAGCACGGTCGGCTCGCCGCGCCGACGGTCGTCGTAGCTGGCGATGCAGATGGTGTCGATCAGGCGAATCTCCAGCTCGCGGGCGATGATCGCGGCCGGCACCAGGCCGCCGCGGGTCACCGCCACGATGCCGCGCCAGGGCGTGCCCTCGACTAGGCGCCAGGCGAGCGCCTTGGAATGGCGGTGCAGTTCCTCCCAGGAGACCGGAAAGGTCTTGCGATAGCCGTCCGCGTCGCTCATCGGCGCCTGCCCCCAAAGCGGTGCTTCGCGTGGGGTATAGACCGAAGCCGCGCGTCCGGCAACGTCGCGCGTCAGACGGTCTCGTCGGGTGCCGCGAGGAAATAGACGCCGTTGATGCGCCAGCTGCCGTCGGGCTGTTTCTCCATCGTGTAGACCGCGATCACCGCCTTGCCGTCCGGGCCGACGAAGAGCACCTCCTGCTGGACCGTGCTGCCGCTGGTGCGCAGCTCGCGGAACTCCACCTCGCGCGGACGGTAGACGGCGGCATAGCCGCTGCGCACCATCTCCATGAAGGTCGCCGGGTTGCCGAACTTGCGCTGGATGCCGGGCGAGGCATAGGAGAAGGCCGAGGCGCCGTCGTCCCGCTGAAAGGCGTCGAGCTGCGATTGGATGACCTGGCGGATCGCGCCACCTTCGGCGGGGCTCAGGCCGTCTGCGCCCTGCACGCCCAGCGCCAGAGGTGCCAGGAGCAACAGGCTTGCGGCCAAGAGGATGATCCGGCGCTGCATGGCGATCCTCCCGTGGAGTGGGGATGGAGCCATTATGGCGCAGCGCACGAGACGCGGACAGCCCGCCCTAGGACCGGCCGGTCACGTCGTCGGGAGGCTAAGCGGAGCTGGTGGTGCGAACCAGACGAAAGCGTCTCCCTCTCCCCTTGCGGGAGAGGGCCGGGGTGAGGGGCCGCGCGAGAAGCGCGCAAGAGACTCTTCCGCCGCCTGCCGGCGGCAACCCCTCACCCAGCTCGCTTCGCTCGCCACCCTCTCCCGCAAGGGGAGAGGGTTTTAAATGTCAGATTTCACACCACTAGAGTCAGCGGACGTAGAGGTGGACTTCGCTGATCTGCGCGTTGGGGTTGGTGGTGGCCGAGAGCGACACGCGGTCGGACGGTAGGCCCATGGAGGTCAGCGAGCGCAGCACGCCCTCGGCGTCGCGGCGCGACTTGTTGGTCGCCAGGGCGACCTGCGAGGGGCTGCCGACGCCGGGCGCCACCGCGACCAGGTCGAAGGCGGCGTTGGGCCGCCGCTCGAGGGCCTGACTGACCGCGCTGAACAGCGCCTGGTCGTACTTGACGTTCGGTTTCTCGAAGCGGATCACCACCAGCGGTGCGGCGCGGCCGACCAGTCCGGCGGCCCCGCCGGGCAGCGGCGGCGGCGGCATGCCATAGGCGCGGTTGGCCAGGCTGCCACCCAGGAACTCGCCGTTGTCGATGGCCACCGCGAGCGCCGTCAGGTTCGAGCGCTCCGTCGAATAGTAGTTCTGCGCCCGCGCCACGTCCTGGGTCAGCTCGTTCAGCAGGCGGTCGATCACGACCACGGTCTTGTTGACCTCGTCCTCGAGGATGGCGAGCTGCCGGTGGTCTTCCTCCAGCGCGCCGTAGAGTCCGAAAGTGGCCCGCGTCGAGTCGAGCAGGAAGGCGGCGAGCGCCGAGGTCGAGGCCGACTCGGTCGCCAGGGTGTTGAGCTGCGAGATGCTCTCGCCGACGCGCTCGAGCTCGCCCTGGGCCTGGTTCCACTGCGCCACCAGCTGCGGGTTGCCCGGAGTCGAGCCGACCTGCAGGCGGGCGTTGATCTGGCCGATCAGCTGGTGATAGGCGCCGGCGCCGTCGCGCGCGGTGTTGCGCTGGGTCTGCAGGCGATTGTTCTGGTTGCCGAGCTGGCCCTGCAGCCGGGCCAGGTCGGCGCGCAGCTCCTCGATCTTCTTGCCGACCACGGTGCCGGTCGAGGGTCCCGGCGTGACGCCCGGCGCTTCGAAAGTGCCTTCGCCCAAGAGCGGCGGGCCGCTCGGCTGGGCGCTGA
>JBHJOF010000361.1:0-5177 GCA_050330055.1 Kiloniellales bacterium | reverse complement strand
CCGCCTCTGGTCGCCGGCGCGGCTCGACGCCGCCGATGACCCAGCGGACGGCGGGGCGAAGGACCACGTCGAGCTGCGCCGCGCGCGCGAGCTGCTCCCGCTGATCGAGAGCATCGACCTGCTGCTCGATCTGCATTCGCTGCAACAGCCCTCGCCGCCGCTGATTCTCTCCGGGCCGCATCCCAAGGGAGTCGCGCTCGCGCGCCGGGTCGGCTTTCCCGGCATCATCGTCTCCGACGCCGGTCACGCCGCCGGCACGCGCCTGCGCGACTACGGCGCCTTCGCCGACCCAGCAAGTCCGCGCAATGCCCTGCTGGTGGAGTGCGGCCAGCATTGGGCGCGCGGCACCGAGCAGGTGGCGATCGAAACGGCGCTGCGTTTCCTGGCGACGACGGGCACGATCGACACGAATCTCGCCGCACGTTTCGCCGCCGCCGGCCCGACTACGCCGCAGCGCGTCATCGAGGTGACCGAAGCGGTCACGGTGCAGAGCGCCGACTTCAGCTTCGCGACGCCCTACCGCGGCCTCGAGGTCATCGCGCGGGCGGGCACCGAGATCGCGCGCGACGGCGACCGGCCGATCCGTACGCCCTATGACGACTGCGTCCTGGTCATGCCGTCGCTGCGGCTGAGTCCGGGGCAGACCGCCGTGCGCCTGGGTCGCTACCTCGCATGAGTGGCCCAAAGGATCGTGGCGGGGACGTACCCCGTGTGCGTCGTCACGTGCAGCTCGTTCCGTTGCTGCTGGCGCTGGCGATTGGCAGCGCCGGTGGCTTTGGCGCCTTCCTGCTCGAGCTGCCGCTGGCCTGGATGATCGGCGCCATGGCGGCCACGACGCTGGCGGCGGTGGCTGGCGTCCGCATCGCCATGCCGCTGCCGTTGCGCGCCGTCATGGTGGCGGTGCTGGGCGTCATGTTGGGCAGCGCCTTCACCCCGGCAATCCTGGGCCAGCTCGCCGAATGGTCGGTCAGCCTGACGGCGCTCGTGGCCTATGTCGCCGTGGCGGGCGTAGCCGGCGCCTTCTATTTCCGACTCGTCGCCAGCTACGATCCGGTGACCGCCTACTTCGCCGCCATGCCCGGCGGCCTGTCGGAGATGTTCCTGGTCGGCAGCGCCATGGGCGGCGATGGGCGCATCATCTCGCTGATCCACGCCTCGCGCATCCTGCTGGTGGTGATGACGCTGCCCTTCGCCTTCCAGCTCCTGCTCGGCTATGAGCCGGCGGCGCGGCCGCCGGCCGGACTGCCGATTGCGGAGGTGCCGCTGGAAGACCTGCTGTTGCTGACCGGCTGCGGGATCGCCGGCTACCTCGCCGCGCGCCTGCTGCGCGTCCCGGCGGCGGGCATCGTCGGCCCCATGGTGCTGAGCGCCGGCGTTCACCTGGCCGGCTGGCCCAAGGCGGCGCCGCCGCTCGAGCTGATCGCCGCCGCCCAGGTCGTGGTCGGCAGCGCAATCGGCTGCCGCTTCTCCGGCAGCAGCTTGGGCTTCATCCGGCACACCATCGTGATCGCCGCCGGCGCCACCGCCATCCTGCTGCTGATCACGCTCAGTTTCGCCATTGCGCTCAACGCCGTAACCGGCCTGCCGACGGCCGCGCTGGTACTGGCCTTCGCGCCCGGCGGGCTGGCAGAGATGAGCCTGATCGCGCTCGCCCTGGCGCTGGAGACCGCCTTCGTCGCCACCCACCATATCGTGCGGATTTTTCTGATCGTGGTTGCCGCTCCATTCGTGTTCCGGTTAACGCGGCGCCGCGGCAATCCCTAGACTCCAGTCTCTGCCGGGCGAGGAGCATGCGTTCCTTGTGCAATGCAGCATGCAATACCAAATCCCGATAGTCATGACCGGGCTCCCATGCTTGGCGGCCCCCTGGTCCATTGGGGCCGCCTGCTTCGCGCGCGAGACGCCGCTTGCGGGCCAAGGCCCGCTCCTGCGGGCACGTGGCTCCTCAGCATGAGGTGGCAGGCAGTTGATATAGAACGCCATTCCTCATCCTGAGGAGCGTTCGAAGAACGCGTCTCGAAGGATGGGCCATGAGTCTCTGGATTCGAGACGGCGTATAAGAGGAGCCACGGTTTCGGCACACTGTGACATTTTTTGGAAATAACCCCGGGTGCCTTGCTGGCCTTTGGTGCCTGGCAATATGCTCGTTATGGACAAGAATAGGCTGCCGTCGGGCGGCATGTCGGGGAGGAGAGATGTGATCTTCAGCTCGGGCTTGCCCCAGAAGACCGGATCATCGCCGTGGTGTGTGCCGCAGGCGGGCAAAAGGTGGCCTGGCCGCGTGTCTCTTCTCTTCGTCGTTGCCGCCAGTCTGGTCTGCTGGGGACTGCTGATCGGCCAGGCGGTGCTGATCCTCTAGCCTCCCGGCTACAGCGCGGCAAAGCGGCTTTGTCGCAAGCATCGCATCGTCTCACGCGCGGCCGAGCGACGGCAGGACGGCCAGCGTTTTTTTGACACACCTCCTTCCGGCCCAGCGCCGGCAGTATGCCTCACTGCCCCACCGCAGAGAGGCGCAATTGCAGGGCTATATCCTTCCATTGGCATTGGCCGCCCTGCTGGCAGCGCCAGTCGTCTGGCGTCTCGGCGATGACATAAGGGAGAGTCCGGCGGTGCTGGCCGATGGGGACGCCTCCGAAGCGGCACCGGCGCTCTCCCTTACGTCATTCGCCCTGCACAACAATTCGAACGCTGCTGCGGACCAGAGCGGACAGGAGAGCGATCGGCCCGCTGGCGCCGTGCAAGTCTCCACCACGCCCACGGCGCACCCGAGCCCGGCAGAAGAATGAATTGGGCGCGTTAGGCGCTCCTCTCGCGCCTAGACCATCTTCGCGGTAATGCCGCCGTCCACCACCAGCTCGGTGGCGGTGACGTATTTCGCCTCGTCGGACGCCAGGAACAGTGCGGCATAGGCGACGTCCCAGGCGTCGCCCATATGGCCCATCGGACATTGCGCGTCACGCACCGCGATCATCCTGTCCACGTCGCCGCCGCCGTAGCTGTCCTTCAGCGGCTCCACGATCATCGGCGTGTTCATGAGGCCGGGCAGGATCGAGTTGGCCCGAATCCCCTCTGCCGCGTACTGCAATGCGATGCTGCGGGTGAACTGCACCACTGCCGCCTTGCTGGCGGAGTAGGAGATGTAGGGCACCCCTGTCCAGCGGATCGCGGCGATCGAGGAGACATTGACGATCGCCCCCTTGCCCTGACGCTGCATTACCGGCAGCACGTGCTTGCAGGTCAGGAACATGGACTTGACATTGACCGCCATGACGCGATCCCAGCTCTCCTCGCTGGCCTCGACCGGACCGCCGACCTCGACGATGCCGACGTTGTTCTGCAGCACGTCGATGCGGCCGTAGAGCGCCAGACAGCGCGCGACCATCGCCTCGACCTGATCGGCGCGCGACGCGTCGGCCGCAAAAGCTGATGCGCTGCCGCCCTCCTGGGCAATGATGCCGACGGTTTCCTCCGCCGCTTCCCGGTTGATGTCGACGCAGAGGACCTTGGCGCCCTCGCGGGCGAAGAGCACGGCGGTGGCCTTGCCGTTGCCCCAGCCCGGGCCGACCGATCCGGCGCCGACCACCAGCGCAGTCCTGTCCGCCAGTCGCCCTGCCACTGCCTTCCCCTCCCCCGATCCGCTACTTGCCACGCTTGGCCGACTCTCTGTGCCAGAAAGTGGTGTCCTGCGCCAGGAACCTGCCGCTCGCAATGGCCGCGGTGGCTCACTCCACGAGGCTGGCAGCCGCCTGGTCGAGCAGGCGATGCAGCGCCGCCACCTGCTCCTTGCCCATCTGCCGGCGGAAGTCGCGCTCGGCCGCGCGCCACAGCGGCAGGGCCGCTTCGAAGGCCTGCCGCCCCTGTGCGGTGATCCGCACCGCGCGGCTGCGCCGGTCGGCGCCGGGCTCGACGCGCAGCAGGCCGGCCTTCTGCAGCGGCCGCAGATTGCGGGTCAGCGTGGTCCGCTCCATCGCCATGCGCTCCGCCAGGTCGGTGACGGACAGACCGTCCTCGCGCAGCACGTGCGACAGCAAGGAGAACTGTGTACCGCGCAGGCCGGCAGGGCGCAGCGCCTGATCGTAGGCCTGGGTCAGCCGCCGCGCCGCGCGGCGCAGGCGAAAGCAGCTGCAGGGCGGGTCGGCGCGCGGCGCGGGCCGCGCCGCCCTTCGTGCCCTGCCTTTGACCCCGATCCGAGACGGCATCGCCGGCTTCTTCGACATTGACCTGCCCGGCGTCCTCGACTAGTGTAACTACACGAGTTTATGCCAGCCCAGGCAGGCTGTCCATTGCCGCGGCCCCAGCCAGTTCTCGGCCAATCCGCCCGCTGCCGGCGGAGGCCGCGGCCGACGCAAGAGATCGTGTAGCACGAAGGGAACGCCCAGTCATGGCGAGCATCCCCGCCGTCCCCGCTTCGCCATCTCCGGCCTGGCGCACGCCGCTGGTGGTGATCCTGACCGCCTGCCTGATCGCCATGGTCGGCTTCGGCGTGCGCGCCATCTTCGGCCTGTTCCTCGAGCCCATGACCGTGGCGCGCGGCTGGGACCGCGAGACCTTCGCGCTCGCCATGGCGATCCAGAACCTGCTGTGGGGAATCGGGCTGCCGATCGCCGGCGCGCTGTCCGACCGCTATGGCCCGCGCTGGGTGCTCGCGGCCGGTGCGGTGATCTATGGGCTGGGCGTCTGGGGCATGGCCGGCGCCGAGTCGGGCCTGGCGCTGCACCTCTTCGGCGGCGTGCTGACCGGGCTGGGCGTCGCCTTCACGGCCTTCTCGATCGCGCTCGCCGCCATCGCCAGGGTGGTCGGGCCGGAACGGCGCTCGCTGGCCCTCGGCCTCGGCACCGCCGCCGGCTCCTTCGGCCAGGTGGTCTTCTCGCCGCTTTCGGCTGGCAACCGACGCTCTTGATCCTGGCCGCCAGCGCGCTGCTCATCGTGCCGCTCGCCCTGATGCTACCCAATGACGCGCAGGCGCAGGGCGGCGCGGTCCGCGAGCAGACCATCGGCGAAGCGCTGCGCGAGGCGACCGGGCATCGCGGCTTCATGCTGCTGACCGTCGGCTTCTTCGTCTGCGGCTTCCACGTCGCCTTCATCACCGTGCACTTCCCGGCCTACGTGGTCGACCTGGGCCTGCCCGGCTACGTCGGCGCCTATGCCATCTCGCTGGTCGGCTTGTTCAACATCGC
>JBHJOF010000360.1:0-2799 GCA_050330055.1 Kiloniellales bacterium | reverse complement strand
CTTCACGCGCGACCCCTCACCCCGACCCTCTCCCGCAAGGGGAGAGGGGGACTCTTTCGTTTGGTTTGCACCGCTAGTGCAGCGCGACGGTGAGGTCGCTGCCGGGCATCTCGCAGGGTTCCACTTCCCCGACGTAGGCGATCCGCACCGAATGCAACTTGCCTTCGAGCTGGTTCTGCCAGAAGTCGAGGAACTGGTTGAGCTTCGGGAAGTCGGGGATCCGGTCGAGCGACTGCCAGACGTAGGTCTGAAGCGCCTCCGAATCGCCGCAGGAGTGGTAGAGGATCTCCGCTGTGGTGAGGCGGTAGTCCTCGAATAGCAGCGGTCGGTCGCCCATGGTTCATCCTCCAGGCGGGACGCGAACCGGGGCCAAAGCAGCGGCTTGGTACTGGGAAAGACCGCAGCCACAATCCGCGTCGTCGCACTGGGACCAAGTATGGGCGGCAAAGGATGCCAATTCGTTAATATGCTGGATGACAGTAGCCATTCATTAACCACGCCGGCCCCGGCGGCGCCGGCGGGCGGGCCGATCAAAAAACGTAAATCCAACACCTTATACGCCGACTCGAATCCAGAGACTCATGGCCCATCCTTCGAGACGCCCGCCTACGCCAAAGGCTACGGCGGGCTCCTCAGGATGAGGAAGGCGTTCTATATCAACAGCCTACTACCTCATGCTGAGGAGCCGCAAAGCGGCGTCTTGAAGCATGGGCGGCTAAGTCATGACTATCGGAATCTGGTGCTGCGACCCCATCTCGTAGATCAGGCCGGTGGCGTCGAAGCCGCCGTCGACGTTCAGCACATGACCGGTGATGTAGCTGGCCGGGTCGGAGGCCAGGAAAAGGGCGGCGGCCGCCACTTCCTCGGCGGTGCCATAGCGGCGCAGCGGCACGTTGCGCAGATAGGCGTCCCGCGTCGCCTGGCTGTGCATGGCTTTGACCAGTGCGGTCTCGATCGGGCCCGGCGCGATGGCGTTTACCGTGATCCGGTGCGGGGCGAGCTCGATCGCCATGACCTGGGTCAGGCTGTGCAGGCCGCCCTTGGAGGCGCCATAGGCGGCGCGCCCGACCGTGCCGCGCTGGCCGGAGATCGAGCCCATGTTGATGATGCGTCCGGCGCCGAAGCCCTCGATCGGCGGCTGATCGACCATGATCCGGGCGGCGGAGCGCGCCATCTCGAAGGCGCCGACCAGGTTGACCCCCAGGATGCGCTCCAGGTCCTCGCGCGAGGTCTCCAGGAAGGCGCGCTCCATGCCGACGCCGGCGTTGTTGACCAGGATGTCGAGGCGGCCGAACTGCTCGCGTACCTTGCCGGCCAGAACCTCGCAGTGGCCGGGCGCGGCGACGTCGCAGATCTCGCTCTGCGCCTTGCCGCCGGCCGCCTCGATTGCCGCCAGGGTCTCGGCCAGGCCGTCGGCATTGACGTCGGCGGCGATCACGGTGGCGCCCTCCGCGGCGTAGCCGGCCGCGATCGCGCGGCCGATACCGCTGCCGGCGCCGGTGACCAGGGCGATCCGTCCGGACAGTTGCATGCGGCGCTCCCTTGGGCTTTGCTGGAAGGAGCCGCAGCCTAGCTTGCCGCGCCGGCGCCGGCCAAGGGAGCTCGTCCGGGCGCCTGATCGTGAGGGACTTGGGGCTGGACGCTGGCGCCCTGCCGACCTATGTCCAGGACGCCCCGAGAGGAAGGAACCGAGCATGACCGCCTGTATCATCGGCTGGAGCCATACGCCCTTCGGCAAGCACGAGGCGGACGACGTCGAATCGCTGATCGCCCGGGTCGCGGTGCAGGCGGTCGAGGACGCCGGACTGGCGCCCGAGGATATCGACGAGATCATGCTCGGCACCTACAACGAGGGCTTCTCGCCGCAGGGCTTTCCCTCCTCGCTCGTGCTGCAGACCGATGACAGCTTCCGCTTCAAGCCGGCGACGCGGGTCGAGAACGCCTGCGCCACGGGCTCGGCGGCGGTGCACGGCGGCCTGCGCGCGATCGAGTCCGGCCGCGCGCGCTTCGTGCTGGTGGTCGGCGTCGAGAAGATGACCGCGCTCTCGGGCCCGGAGATCGGCGGCGTGCTGCTGAAGGCCTCCTACGTCAAGGAGGAGGCGGCGATCGAGGGCGGCTTCGCCGGCGTCTTCGGCCAGATCGCCCGGCTCTACTATCAGAAGCACGGCGACCAGAGCGACGCGCTGGCGGCGATCGCAGCGAAGAACCACAAGAACGGCGTCGGCAATCCCTATGCGCAGCTGCGCAAGGACCTGGGCTACGAGTTCTGCCGTACCGTGTCGGACAAGAACCCGCTGGTGGCCGGGCCGCTCAAGCGCACTGACTGCTCGCTGGTCTCGGACGGTGCCGCTGCCCTGGTGCTGTGCGACGTGGAGACGGCGCTCGCGCGCGAGAAGGCGGTGGTGTTCCGCGCCGCGGCGCAGGCCAACGACTTCCTGCCGATGAGCAAGCGCGACATCACGCTGTTCGAGGGCTGCGAGGCTGCTTGGCAGAAGGCCCTTAGGGCGTCGGGATTGACGCTCGACGACCTCTCGCTGGTCGAGACGCACGATTGCTTCACCATCGCCGAGCTGCTCGAGTACGAGGCCATGGGCCTGACGCCGCGCGGCCAGGGCGCGCGGGCGATCCTCGAGGGCTGGACGGCGAAGGAGGGCAAGCTGCCGGTCAATCCCTCCGGCGGACTGAAGTCGAAGGGCCATCCGATCGGCGCGACCGGCGTCTCGATGCACGTGCTCGCCTGCATGCAACTGGTCGGCGAGGCCGGCGGGATGCAGCTCCCGGGCGCCGGTCTCGCCGGCG
>JBHJOF010000359.1:0-17310 GCA_050330055.1 Kiloniellales bacterium | reverse complement strand
TGCCAGTCGGCGGCGCAGGCGGCCTTGAGCCGGGAGAAGAGGTTGCCGGCCGAGGCCAGCTCGCTGTCGGCAATCGTCTGTGCGGGCTGCGGCATGGCGGGCGACGACGCCGCTAGTCGAGCAGCATGTTGCGGGATTCGGACGGCAGGGCGACAGTCAGGCCATCGAGCTCTTCGGTAATGATGATCTGGCAGCCGAGCCGCGAGGTGGCGGTCAGGCCGAAGGCCAGGTCGAGCATGTCCTCCTCGTCTTCGCTCGCCTCATTGAGCTTGCCGTACCAGGCGAGATCGACGATGACGTGGCAGGTCGAGCAGGCCATCGAGCCCTCGCAGGCGCCCTCGATGTCGACGTCGTTGCGATGCGCGATCTCCAGCACCGACAGCCCGAGCGGAGCCTCCACCTCCTTGCGGTTCCCGTCCCGTTCGACAAACACCATCTTCGGCATTCAGGCCAACTCCTATCCTTCAAAGCTCCACAGCGCGCCGGCTTGGCTTGGCGATGCTTCCTCAACGGCCGATGACTGCCACAGTTCTGTTCGGCCGCCCCTACTCGGCTGCACGCGCGCCGGCCGCGCGCAGCCGCTTCACCGCCGCGATGATCGCCCGCGCCGCCTCGGCGACCTCGGCCTCGGTCGTGAAGCGGCCGAGCCCGATGCGCAGGCTGGTCCGCGCCTGCTCGTCGCTGAGCCCGAGCGCGCGCAGCACGTAGGACGGCTCGACCGAGGTCGAGGTGCAGGCCGAGCCGGTCGAGAGCGCGAGCTGCGGCAGCGCGGCGATCAGCGCCTCGGCCTCGATCCCGGCGAAGCTCAGGTTCAGGTTACCGGGGATGCGCCGCTGCGGGTCGCCGTTCAGGGTGACGTCCTCGAGGCCGGCGGTCAGCGCGCCAAGCAGCTTGTCCTTCAGGGCCTCGAGCCGCGCCGCCTCGCCCGCCATTTCATTCGCCGCCAGGGCGCAGGCAACCCCCAGACCGACGCAGAGCGGCGCCGGCAGGGTGCCGGAGCGCAGCCCGCGCTCCTGCCCGCCGCCGTCGATCAGCGGCTCGAGCCGCACCCGCGGCCGGCGCCGCACGTAGAGCGCGCCGATGCCCTTGGGGCCGTAGAGCTTGTGGCCCGAGATCGACAGCAGGTCGATCGCCATGTCCTTGACGTCGATCGGGATCTTGCCCACCGCCTGGGCCGCGTCGCTGTGAAAGTAGGCGCCGCGCTCGCGGCAGAGCGCACCGATCTCGGCCAGCGGCTGGATCACGCCGATCTCGTTGTTGACCGCCATGACCGAGACCACCGCGGTCTCCTCGGTGACCGCCGCGGCCAACCTGTCGAAGTCGATCAGGCCGCTCGGCTCGACCGGAAGGTAGGTCACACGGAAGCCCTCGCGCTCCAACCTGGCGCAGGATTCCAGCACGCACTTGTGCTCCGTCACCGTCGTGACGACGTGCGGCTTGCGGTCCTTGTGGAAGCGCGCCGCACCCTTGATCGCCAGGTTGTTCGATTCGGTGGCGCCCGAGGTGAAGACGATCTCGCGCGGATCGGCGCCGATCAGCGCGGCGACCTGGACGCGCGCCTGCTCGACCGCCGCCTCGGCGTCGTGACCGAAGGCGTGCTCGATGGAGTGCGGGTTGCCGAAGCGCTCGGTGAAGTACGGCAGCATGGCCTCGACGACACGCGGATCGGTCGGCGTGGTCGCCTGGTAGTCCAGGTAGATCCGCCGCTCCGCCGTCGCCGGCGCGCTGTCCTGCCGTGTCATGCTGTCCTGCGTCATAGGGCGGCCCGATGCGGTTCGACCTGCCGCTCCGCCCGGCGGGCGGCGGCGCGGCGCTGATATAGCTGGCCCCAGGCGGCGACGAAAGCCTCGATGTCCGTGGCCTCGCTCCGCCAACCCAAGCTGACCCGGATCGCCTGGCCGGCCTCGGACTCCGAGGCGCCCATGGCGCGCAGCACCTGCGAAGGCTCCAGCTTGCCGGAGGAGCAGGCGGCGCCGGCCGAGACCGCGATGCCGGCGAGGTCGAGCGCCATGACCTGGGTCTCGGCCGGCGTGCCCGGCATGGTGAAGCAGCTCGTGTTGGCCAGGCGCGGCGCCGCCGTACCGAACACGGTCATGTCCGGCGCGATGCGGCCAAGTCTCGTCTCCAGGTCGTCGCGCAAGACAGCCAGCCCGGCGAAGACGGTGAGGTTGCCGGCGGCGACGCGCGCCGCGGCGCCGAAGCCGGCGATGCCCGGCAGGTTCTCGGTGCCAGCGCGGCGGCGCCGCTCCTGCCCGCCGCCGCGGATCAGCGGCGCCAGCGCGACCCGCTCGGCCACCACCAGCGCGCCGATGCCCTGCGGGCCGCCCAGCTTGTGCGCCGAGAGGCTCATGAGATCGATGCCCAGCGCCGTCATGCCGAGCGGCAGCTTGCCGGCCGCCTGAACTGCGTCGCAATGCAGCAGCGCACCGTGGCGGCGAGCCAGCTCTGCCACCTCGGCCAGCGGCTGGATCACGCCGGTCTCGTTGTTGGCCAGCATGACCGAGACCAGAGCCGGCTCATCGCTTTCTGCCAGCAGCGTCGCCAACGCATCGAGATCGACCCGGCCGTCATGCCGCAACGGTATGCGCTTGGCCTCCGGCACGGCGCGCAGCACCGAATCGTGCTCGCCGGCCGAGACCAGCAGGCGCGCCCGGCCGCAGCCGCCGAGCGCCAGGTTGTTGGCCTCGCTGCCGCTGCTGGTGAAGATCACCTCCTCCGGCACTGCACCGACCAAGGCTGCCACGGCCTCGCGCGCTTCTTCGATCAGGCGCCGCGCGGCGCGGCCGAAGCCATGCACCGAGGAGGCGTTGCCGGTGACGGCAAGCGCTTCTGCCACCGCGGCGGCCGCTTCGGGGCGGACCGGCACGGTCGCGTTGCAGTCCATATAGATGGAACGCGGCATCACAGGCCGTCGCGATGCGGCCCGGCTATTGCGCCGCGACGGTCGGCCGGCCGGCGTCGCGCGGATAGAGGCCGCTGGTGCCCAGGATGCGCCGCTCGACGATGTCGGCCAGAGTCACCGAGCTGAGATAGAGATAGATCTGATTGCCGAGCTCTTCCCACAGGTCGTGGGTCATGCAGCGGCTCTTGTTGCCGCGGCAGCCGAAGGGCTGGCCCGGCGTGCAGCGGGTGGCGCGGATCGGCTCGTCGACCGCCAGGATGATGTCGGAGATTCTGGTCTCCTCCGGCCGATGCGCCAGCAGATAACCGCCGCCGGGGCCACGCACGCTCTTGACCAGCGAGCCGCGCCTGAGCTTGGCGAAGAGCTGTTCGAGATAGGACAGCGAGATCTCCTGCCGCTCGGCGATATCGGCCAGAGAGACCGGCTTGCCGTCGCTGTTGGCGGCAAGGTCGACCAAAGCCATGACCGCGTAGCGTCCCTTGGTGCTCAGCTTCACTGCTCTGCTCTCCTTCCTGCGAGTGGCACCCTCAGCACTTGCCGCCCGTCGTCCCGTCCGGCGGCGGCGCTTCCTGCTTGCCGCGCCGGGTCCGGCGCACCGGCTCGAAAGGCGCCTCCTCGCCGGGCTGCGCCTCCAGGGCGTTGACCCGCGCACGCAGGCTCTGCACTTCGTCGAGCAGTCCTTCGATCGCGCGCGCCACCGGATCCGCCGCGTCGCCGGTCGGCGTGCCATAGGCCACGAAGGGCGCCTCCTCTTCCCTGCGCTCTCGGGTGCCGACCGCCTTGGCCGGGATGCCGACGACCGTGGTATTGGGCGGCACGTCCTTGGTGACAACGGCATTGGCGCCGACCCGGGCGCAGCGTCCAACGGTGATCGGGCCCAGCACCTGGGCGCCGGAGCCGATGATCACGCCGTCCTCGAGCGTCGGATGGCGCTTCTGGTCGCGCTGGCTGTCGCTGTCCACGCTCGGTGCCACGCCGCCCAGGGTCACGCCATGGTAGAGCGTGACGTCGTCGCCGATCTCGCTGGTCTCGCCGATCACCACGCCCATGCCGTGATCGATGAAGAAGCGGCGGCCGATCTTGGCCCCCGGATGGATCTCGATGCCGGTCAGCCAGCGCGCCAGCTGGGAAATCCAGCGGCCGAGCAGGCGCCAGCGCCGGCGCCAGAGGGCGTGCGCCAGCCGATAGGCCAGCACGGACTGGAAACCCGGGTAAAGCAGCACCACTTCCAGGGCCGAACGTGCCGCGGGGTCGCGGGCGATGGTGGCATCGATCTCCTGGCGGAGTTTTTTGAACATGGACTGGTCCGTCATGCTATGATCCGCGCCGCCCACAGCACCCCCGCCTCGCCTGCGCTAGGCCTGCTGGTACTGCCGGACCGGTTGATCTGCATAAGATAGTTTATCCGACTAATTTGGTCAAGTTTTCACGTCGGACCGGCTGTCAGCTCAGCGGCATTTGCCCCAGGGCAATGGTAGGTTTCGCCGGGTTCCGGCGATTGCGCGAGAGCAGGACGCGACGTGTGAGCAAGCAGCAGTTGGATCCTTTACACGATGCCTGATGTCATCTTCAACGGGCCGGACGGCCGCCTGGAAGGCCGCTACCAGCACAATAGAAGCCCCAGTGCACCGATCGCCCTGATGCTGCACCCGCATCCGCAGCACGGCGGCACCATGAACAACAAGGTGGTCTACACCCTGTTCCATGCCTTCGCACGCCAGGGTTTCTCCGTCCTGCGCTTCAATTTCCGCGGCGTCGGGCGCTCGCAGGGGGTCTACGACCGCGGCGAGGGCGAGCTGGCCGATGCGGCCGCCGCGCTCGACTGGATGCAGTCCTACAACCAGAACGCAAGCGCCTGCTGGATCGCCGGATTCTCCTTCGGCGCCTGGATCGGCATGCAGCTGCTGATGCGCCGGCCCGAGATCGCCGGCTTCATCTCGGTGTCGCCGCCGGCCAACATGTACGATTTCACCTTCCTGGCGCCCTGCCCCTCGTCCGGCCTGGTGATCCACGGCAGCGCCGACGAGGTGGTCCCCGAGCCCGGCGTGCGCAAGCTGGTCGACAAGCTGCAGCACCAGCGCGACATCGTGATCGACTACCGCGTGATCCAGGGCGCCAGCCACTTCTACCAGGACCACATGGACCAGTTGAACGCCGAGCTCGACCGCTACCTCAACAAGATCCTGCACAGCCGGCCGGCCAAGGCGGCGGCGCGCTGAGCCGCGATCTCGCGGCGGACCCACAGCATTTCAGCGAAGAAGTCAGTTCATCGACAAGCAAAAGCGGCGCCTCGATAGCGCGGCCGCGTAGCCTGCGGCGTTCCAGGCTTGACCGTCCCCGGCGCCGATGAGGCAACTGTGTCGACATTGCCAGCACACCGGGTCGCGGATGAAGAGATCTTCACGCGAAAGTGATGAGCGCCAGCTGTCCAAATGACACATCATTGCTTCTTACAGGCATACTGAGATTAAGTTCAGTAATGAATCATCAGACCAACTTCAAAACTGAACTGAACCGAGCGGGTCTGAACAAATAATGGGTAAATACCCGCAAGGGGTCGGCGGCGGAGATGCAGGCCGATGCGCGGAAGCCTTCTCTTCAACATTGGAAGGGCACTCCTTTCGGGCCTGCTGGTAGCTCTGTTGCCTCAGAACACTTGGCAGGTCCTCGCAGGGTGCCGTGCCGCCAAGGCAAATAGTAGCCTTGGTAAGCGGGGGCAGTGACCGTGCCCCCGGCGCAATCACTGGCTTGCGTCATGGGGCACATGGATCTGGTCCGGCCGCTCGGCTTGGCCGGTATCGACTGCGCTGTGGTCGCGGAGCCTAACAGCCAACCTCTCTACTCGCGTTTCACCCGCGCAGCGCTCGAGTGGGAAGGCGATTTCTGGGACCGCACGGATCAGTTGGTTGAGGCGCTGCTGCGCTTCGGATCGACACAGCCCGAACCGCCGGTGCTGCTTTACCAGCAGGATGCGCAGCTCCTGCTGATTTCCCGCAACCGGGAGCGTCTGGCCAAGGTATTCCGCTTTGTCGTGCCCGAAGCGACCCTGGTGGAGGACCTGGTCGACAAGGGCCGCTTCCAGGCGCTGGCGCAGCGTGAGGGCCTGCCGGTGCCGAAGGCACTTCTGATCGATCGGGCCATGGGTGCAGCGCCAATCGATCTCGATCTGCGCTTTCCGGTCATCATCAAGCCGCTGACCCGCCGCGCCTCGTGGAGCGCGATCGGCGGCTCGGCTAAGGCCTTGCAGGTCGGCAGCTTACAGGAGCTCCGCCAGCTTTGGCCCCCCATGGTTGCGGCGGGCTTGGACCTCCTCGTCCAGGAGATGGTGCCTGGACCCGAGAGCAGCATCGAGAGCTACCATGTATACGTCGATCAGCAAGGCGACATCGTCGCCGACTTCACCGGTCGAAAGATACGAACCTTTCCGATCTCCTGCGGACATAGCACCGCGGTCATGACGACGGCGGCGGCAGACGTGGCAGAGCTCGGCCGCGACCTCGTCCGCCGGCTGTACCTGCGGGGTGTCGCCAAGTTCGACTTCAAGCGCGGCCCGGACGGAAGGCTTCTTCTCTTCGAGATCAATCCGCGCTTCAACCTCTGGCATCACGTGGGCGCCGTCGCTGGCGTGAACCTGCCCGCACTCGTCTATGCCGACCTGGCCGGCCTGCCCCGGCCGGCCACGGGGCCTGCGCGGGCCGGTGTCTGCTGGTGCCAGCCGCTGCGCGACTGGTACGCCGCGCAGGCATCGGGCATTACGTGGCCGACCTGGTTGCGCTGGGCGTTGAGCTGCGAGGCGAAGTCCGTGAGTTGGGACGATCCCTTGCCCTATGTGATGCCTCTGCTCTGGCGCAGCGCGCTGCTTCAATGGCTCCGAAAAAAGGCCCCGCCTGGCCCCACCTGGCTGAGGATGGGACTCGGTGGTTGAGTCGGAGTCATGAGGCTCGCGCTCATCTCTGATATTCATGCGAACCTAGAAGCATTGCAGGCAACCCTGCAGGCGATCTCGTCGCAGGACGTTGATCGCATTGTCTGTCTCGGCGATATCGTCGGATATAATTCGAACCCGGCCGAATGCCTTGCCCTGCTCCGCGATGCCGACGCGCTGTGCGTTGCCGGCAGCCACGACCGAGCCGCTGCCGGTCTGATCACGACCGAGGGGTTCAGCAGCAGCGCCGCGCAAGGCGTCGCCTGGACGCGTGCACGGCTGGACGTCGACGACCTCGAATTTCTGGCCGCGCTCCCCTTGCAGGTCAGCATGCAAGGCCAGCTTGTCGGCGTGCACGGGGCGCTGCTTCCCGAAGGCGGCTGCGATACCACCCGGCTCACCACCGAAAAGGGCCGCCGCACGAGCTTCGAGGCGCTCGCTGCGCACGCATCGGGAGCCCGCGTTTGCGCCTTCGGTCATACCCATCGCCTCGGGCTATTCGAGCTTCGCGACGGCGTGGAGCGGGAGCTTGCTGGCGACGAAGTCTCGCTTCGCGATGACGCCTACTATCTCGTCAATCCGGGCGCCGTAGGACAGCCACGCAAGACCAAGGACCACCGTGCCACCTACATGCTGTTCGACACGTCACGCCGGATCGTCACGGTGCATCGTGTCGCGTATGACTTCGCGAAGGCCATGGCCAAGTCCCGCAAGGCAGGCCTTGCGCCCGCCTACTACGCGATTCCCGCACCGCTGCGGGCGACGCTGGCGTGGGGCGCGCGGACCCTTGGCGTCCTTAACGCAGCGAAGCGGTTGGCCGACTCCCGCCAGCGGAGGCGCCGCGAGGCAGGCAGGAACTAGCTCGCTATTCCCGCAGTGCAAATCCCGGGCGGACAATCCACGATCGCCTAGCTATAGCCTCGAAAGATCGCGAGACATCATCCGAAATATCTGTAAAGAATGGTAACATCTATTCTTAACCTTAATTGGACCGTTTAACGTTAAATTTGTTACATATTGTACGAATTGTGTCACCTGCCCGTCAGTTTTCCTGTTGTCATTTAATCTCTTCTATTATAGAGTGTTTATACAAATCAGCACCAACACAATAAATGCCCTGGGAGCGTGGACATGCGCGATTCGTCGCTTAGCGGCGGGCGGAGTTCGCCCAGCTCACGTTTGGCCTTAGCGCGGACGGCAGGCCGGGCGGAGGTCATTCGCGCGGCGGGTTCACTTTTCCTTCCTCATGCAAACCTAGCCAGCAAATCATGACATCGGCCCCTCACTCGCCACTGATGCGGCTCGTCGACAGCGCGCCAAGCAGGCGCGACGCAAGCGTCGTGATCTGCACCGTCAATCGGCCGATCTTGCTGCGCAAAGCTGTGGCCTCTGTCGAGCGCCAGAGAAATCTTCTTGGCCTCGACTACGAGATCGTAGTGGTTGACAATAGCGCCGAGGGGCGCTGGCGTGAGCTGGTCGCTGAGCTGAGCGAGCGCGGCAAGGTGCCCATCAGATACGTCGGCGAGCCGCGCATGAGCTTTGCCTTTTCCCGCAATGCCGGGGTTCGCGCGGCCACGGGAGATCTCGTGGCGTTCCTCGACGATGACGAGGAGGCTAGCCCCGACTGGCTGGACAGGCTGGTCGAGACGCTGCGCCGTTTCGACGCGGATGTCGTGTTCGGCCCGGTCCTACCCGTCTTCGAAGGGGGGCGGCCACCCTCCTGGGACCCTGAAGGAAGGCACTACACGCGCGACCCCGAGGCGCCCACCGGCGCGGAAGTGGGCCCGCGCGGCACCGGCAACGCGCTGATCAAGCGCGCCACCTGCCTGCAGGAGGCCGAGCCTTTTGCGCAGCACTTCGGCAGTTCCGGTGGCGAAGACCTGGACTTCTTCATGCGCCTGCGCCGGCGCGGGCGCGAGCTCGTGTGGTGCGCGACGGCGCAGGTCACCGAGGTTCAGCCGGAAAGCAGTCTTTCGCTGTCCCATCGCAGCTTCAGGGTGTTCTGCCTGAACCAGACCTACGTCAAAGTTCGGACGCGCAACGCCGGGATGCCGCCGCTGCTGACCGCCTACCTGATGGCCGTCGGCGCGGCGCAGGTGCTGATATACGCGTTGCCGGCCGCGGCGTCCTGGCTGTCGCCGAAACGGCCCTTCATCGGGGCCCGCTTCAAGCTCTGCGGCGGCTTGGGCAAGCTATTGTGGATGCTACCTTCGCGGCTCTACGCGGGTCGCTACGGAGCGGGACGCAAGGCCGTCGCAGCCAGCCCGGGCCAAGACCGCCCGGCGACGACGGCGGCCGACGACGGCGGGCAAGGCATCCGGCCGCGGACCCCAACAGAGGCCGAGCCGCCCTCGGCCAAGCGCCTCGCCCGCTAAGCGGCAGGGCCGATCAGGCCGACCTTGCCCGACAGAGCACCCCGCCACAGGCCGACGCTGCGACCCCCGTCGTGCCCGGAAGCGACAGCGGCAGGCCGCGCAGCGAGCGGATCGCCAGATAGGCGAAAGCCTGGGCTTCCAGCGCGTCGCCGTTCCAGCCGGCCGCCTCGACGGGCTCAACCGGCGCCTTCAGGCGCTCCACCAGCGCATCCATGATCGCCGGGTTGTGCCGGCCGCCGCCGGTGACCAGCCAGCGCCGCGGCGCCTCCGGCAAGAGCTCGAGGCCGCGCGCCACGGCGGCGGCCGTGAAGGCGGTCAGGGTCGCCACCCCGTCGGCCGGCGACAGCCCCTCGACCGGCGCCGGATCGAAGGCGTCGCGGTCGAGCGACTTGGGCGGCGGCAGCGCGAAGTAGGGGTGGTCGAGCAAGGCCGCCAGCGCCTTCTGGTCGACCCTGCCGGCGCGCGCCAAGGCGCCGCCCTGGTCGTAGGGAAGACCGACGGCGGCGCTGACCCAGTCGTCGATCAGGGCATTACCCGGCCCGGTGTCGAAGGCCAGCACCGCGCCATCCTCCGCGCCGATCCAGGTGACGTTGGCGACCCCGCCGAGATTGAGCACGGCCAGGGGCTTGTCCAAGCGCGCGGCCAGGGCGACGTGGTAGAGCGGCGCCAGTGGCGCGCCCTGGCCGCCGGCGGCCATATCGGCGCTGCGGAAGTCGCAGACCACGTCGATCCCGGTCGCGGCCGCCAGCAGCGCGCCGTCGCCGATCTGCCTGGTCCGTCCGGCCGCCGGGTCGTGCCAGACCGTGTGGCCGTGGAAGCCGATCAGGCTGACCTGGCCCGCCGCGAGCCCGGCCTCGGCCAGCAAGGACCGCACGGCCGCGGCGTGCAGCAGGGTGAGCTCGCGCTCGACGGCGGCCACGGCCTCCGGCGCCTTGCTCGGCCCCGAGACGGCGCGCAGCCGCCCCCGGAAGGCGGGCTCATAGGAATAGGTGGCGAAGGCGCCGGTCTCCAGCCAAGCCCGGCCGTCGCTGCGCAGCAGGGCGGCATCGATGCCGTCGAGCGAGGTGCCGCTCATCAGGCCCAGCGCCCAATGCGCGCGGTCCCAGGACGCGGCCTGCTGGGTCACCTGATCAGCTTTACTCGACATCCGGCTCCCTCGCCGTGGCCCGATTGAGCCGGCCGGGCAATTGTGGTAAATCGCCCCGCCCTGAACAAGGTGGCCTGAACAAGACGGCCCTTGGACAAGGCGTACAACGTCGGGCCCCATCGCCGGCCCGGCCCAACCCGGCAACAAAGAAGCGAACGCCCGATGACCGAAGCCCGCTCGGATTTCCTGCGCGAGATCGTCGCCCGCGGCTTCCTGCACCAGTGCACCGACCTGCCGGGCCTGAATGAAGTTGCCGGCAAGAGCCGTGTCATCGCCTATATCGGCTTCGACTGCACGGCGGACTCGCTGCACGTCGGTAACCTGCTCAGCATCATGCTGCTGCGCTGGCTGCAGCAGACCGGCCACAAGCCGATCGTGCTGATGGGCGGCGGCACCACCAAGGTGGGCGACCCCTCGGGCAAGGACGAAACGCGCAAGCTGCTGAGCGACGAAGACATCGTCCGCAACATGGCCGGCATCAAGGAAGTGTTCCGCCAGTTCCTCGAGTTCGGCGACGGCCCGAGCGACGCCATCATGGTCAACAACGACGACTGGCTGAGCGGGCTCAACTACATCGCCTTCCTGCGCGACTACGGCCGGCACTTCTCGGTCAACCGCATGCTGAGCTTCGATTCGGTTAAGCTGCGGCTCGAGCGCGAGCAGCCGCTCACCTTCATCGAGTTCAACTACATGGTGCTGCAGGCCTACGACTTCCTCGAGTTGGCGCGGCGCTACGGCTGCGTGCTGCAGATGGGCGGCTCGGACCAGTGGGGCAACATCGTCAACGGCGTCGATCTGGGCCGCCGCATCGAACAGCGCGAGCTCTTCGGCCTGACCACGCCGCTGATCACCATGGCCTCAGGCGCCAAGATGGGCAAGACGGCCGAGGGCGCCGTCTGGCTCAACGAGGCGCGGCTCTCGGCCTACGACTACTGGCAGTTCTGGCGCAACGTCGAGGACGCCGACGTCGGCCGCTTCCTGCGGCTCTTCACCGAGCTGCCGCTGGACGAGATCGCGCGGCTGGAAAAGCTTCAGGGCGCGGAGCTCAACGAGGCCAAGAAGGTGCTGGCCAACGAAGCGACGCGGCTCTGCCGCGGCGCCGAGGCGGCGGCGGCCGCTGCCGAGACCGCGCGCAAGACCTTCGAGGAGGGCGGCCTGGGCGAAGCGCTGCCGACCGTCGAGATCGCCCGGGACGAGCTGGCCTCGGGCCTCTTGGCCTATGACCTGCTGCGCCGCGCCGGCCTGGCCGCCAGCAACGGCGAGGCGCGCCGCCTGATCAAGGGCGGCGGCGGGCGCATCAACGATCAGGTGATCGGCGACGAGCTGCGCGCGGTCGGGCTGGGAGATCTCAACCCGGAGGGCGTGATCAAGCTCTCGGCCGGCAAGAAGCGACACGCGCTGGTACGGCCGATCTGAGCAATCCCCGCCTCAGCGGTTGCCGCCGCTCGGCAGATCGACCGGCCCGCTATCCTTGAAATCGCCGCCGAACAGGCTGCGCAGGGAGCCCGGGGCCAGGGCCGAAAGCGGGTTGACCGAGATATCCGGATCTTCCAGCGATCCGTTCATGGTGTAGGTGAAGGCGACGAAGCCCTGGCCCTCGCCGCCGGTCAGGAGCGGCCCCAGCAGCGGAATCTCGCCGAGGATGCGGTTCAAGAGATAGGCCGGCACGATGGTGCCTTCGATATCGACCTCGGAGCGACCGATGTCGAGCTGACCCTTCGCTGTCAGACCGAGCGAGGTGCCGTAGGCGCGCACCAGGTCGCTGGTGATCACGCCGTCCTTGACCGCGACTTCTCCGATCAGACGATCGAAGGAGATGCCCTCGCCGCGGAGACCCTCGACCACGCCGGTAAGCGAGGCGACCAGCAGCAGCCGTGCCAGCGTAGGCGCTTCCACGACCGTGAAGTCCTTGGCTTCGACCCTCGCCCTGAGCGCTTCGCCGGCCGGTTCCTCACCGCTGATCTCCAGCTTACCGCCGCGCACGGTGTCGAGAATGTCGAACGCGCGCAGCGTGCCGCCGAGGTCGTTGCCGGTGACCGTCAGCTTGTGGAGACCCGGCCTGACTGGCGCGTAGTTGATGTCGACACGCGGCGACTCGACGGCGGCCTCGCCGTCGGTCGCCGCGTCCGCGCGCTCGCCGGTCCAGAGCGCGCGCGGCAGGCTGCCGCTCAGGCGAAAGAGCTGCCAGCCCCCGGCGTCGCGTTCGAGGGCAAGCGATACCCCCTCGAGACTGCGCCCTTCGCCGAGGCGCAGCGATCTCAGGTTCGGCGCGCCCAGGCGGATGGCCGGCGGCGCCTCATCCGTCTCCGCCTCCGCTTGCTCGCCATCGTCCTCGTGTCCCAGCAGCGGCTCCGCGTCGAGAACGCCGCCGCCAATCCTGACATCATATCCGTCCTCGATGATCGCAACCTCGACGTCGCTGAGCGCGGTGTGGCCGTAGGCAAGCTGCTGCAGCGCCAGGCTGGCGAGCCGGCCCTCCTGATCGAAGCGGCCGCTGCCTTCGAGCGCCAAGGAGCCGGCGCTGACCGACAGGGAATCGAGGCCGACCAGCCGCTCGCCCTGAAGCTGCAGGGTGGCGCGAGCCTCGCCCGGTACGCCGGCCGGTTTCTCCCAGCCGAGGAAGGACGCGTCCAGCGCCGTATCCTGCAGGTTGAGCGCCAGCTTGATGCTGGCGCTGTCGTCGCGTCGAAGCTGCGCCACGACCGAGGCCGCGACCGGTCCATGAAGCTGTCGAGGCAGGATGTCGAAGCCGAAGGCGGCGCGCTGCTGGTCGCTGACCGAGCTGGCCAGCGCCTTGATCAGGCTGCGCTCCGCGGCATTGCCCGAGAAGTCCTCGGTCCAGTCGATCTGCACCGGCAACGGCCCCAGTGTCAGGCCGCCGACGATCTGCATGGAGTCCTTGGTCAGGTCCAGGCTGAGCTTGCCGTTGCGCGCATCCTTGCCGAGCAACAGGTTGCCCACCGCCACGCCGGTCAGATTGGCCTTGGCTTCGATCACGACATCGTCAAGCTTCAGATCATTGATCAGCGGGAACGCGAATCTGGCGCGTGCCGCCGCCAGCCCCTCCGTGGCTTGGGGGTCGATCCCGAGACGCTCGACCAGCCGCAGGCGCTGGTGGTCGAGCAGCGTCAGAACATCGCGCAGCGAACCGGTGACCGGCAGGTTGATGTCGATGGTCTGATCGGGATCCTGGAAGCCGGTGATCGAGATGTTGGTTTCCAGGGCTTCCAGGCCGTCGATGTGTCCGCCGGTCGCCTGCAGCGACATGCCGTTCCGATCGAAGCTGCCAATACCGGAGACCGCGTTGACCGGCGGCATAGGCCTGAGATAGTGGACCTCGAGATTGCTGTAGCTGAGCGTCCCATCGAGGACCGCCACCTCGGCCGCGGCGAAGTCTCCAGCAGGGACGGTCAGATCGAAGTTGAGAATGGCCTCCTCGGCACTGCCCGCGGTGATGTTCTCGACGATCCAGTCGCGGCCGTTCTCCGACAGGCCACGCGGCCAGTAGTCGCCAAGCTGCTCGACCACCAAGCCGCTCGCGCGCGCGGTGCCGGTGATCCGCAGATCTTCGTCGAGCCAGCGCAGATCGCCCTCCGCCGCCAGGGTCGGGCCGGGCGCCTCCAAGGTGCCGAAGCGGATTTCGGCGGCCTCGATGTTCAGCCCCGACCAGGGACCGCCGTAGCTGCCGCGAATCAGCAGATCCTGCAGCGGGCGCGGCTCGGGAAACAAGTCGGCCAATGCCAGGCGTCCGGGACCGCCGCCGATCTCGAAGGATGCGGATTCGATCTTTCCGTCGAGCGCCAGGCGCGAGCTCGCCTTGCCGCTGAACGCCAGGTCGAGGCCGGCGAGCAGCAGCGGGTCAGGCGCCAATGCCTCGAAGGCATCAGGACGCAGGCCGGCGAAGCTGCTTGCCAGCTCGACCCGGGCACTATCCGAGTCGTAGACAAAGGCGAATCTGACGTCGGCCGGTGTGCGGTCTTGCACCAGCTGAAGTCCGCCCTCGCCGGCCAGTCCGCCCTTGCTGCTGCGCACCCCGAGCGACACTGCCCTGGCGCGCCAGCTGAGCCCGCGGGTCTCGTCGCGGATCGTCAGGTTGCCGTCCACCAGGCGTACGGTATCGAGAAAGGCGAGCGGCTTCGCGGGATCGGGCTCGGACAGCAGCTGCTCGACGAGTGCCGGCAGGGTGCGCGACAGCTCTTGCCCTTCCAAGATCCGCGGCTCGGCCGCGTCGGGCTCGCCATGGCCGAAGGCGATCTCGCCGTCGGGACGGCGAATCAGGACCAGGCTGGGTTCTATGACCTCGACTGCGGTCGGCGCAATCACGCCTTGCAGCAGCGCCCGCAGGCTGAGCGTGACCGAGACGTCGGGCAGGCGCGCAAGCGTCACACCGCGCGTGTCGGTCACCGTGGTGCGCCGGGCGCGCAGGTCGATGGTCCGGCCCCAGCCCTCCCAGGTCAGGACCGTCTCGCCGATCGACAGCGAAACACGTTCGCCCGCTTCGGTGGCGACCGCCTCGTTGAAGGCCGCCTCCAGGCGGGGGGTCAGGAAGTCGACCGGTGCCGGACCCGTTGAGAGGCGCCAGATGCCGATGCCGGCCAGGATGAGAATCCCGGCGACGACGCCGATCACCACCTCGACCAGGATACGAGTGGAGTGTCTGATCAAGGCCGGCCCCACGGCTTCGGCCGCGCAGGCGGGCACGCGACGCCCTTGACCCGGCGCCCGCGCTCTCGCACCTTGCCGGAAGTTGGCAGATTGGGGGCCAATGTCGCAGCCTTTCCTATCGCTTCCGGACGCCTGGCCGCGAGCCGCGAGCCCCGATCGCGCTGCTCTCGGACTACAGCATTGGGCGGAACAAGCAGACCGGATCGAGGATCCCGAATGCGCCCGTCAGGTGCGCGAGCTGGCCACGGATTCCGCCGGCCGGCGCCTGCTTGAAGCGGTCTTCGGCAACAGTCCCTTTCTCACCCGCTGCGCCCTGGCTGACGCCCCTTTCTTCGTTCGCCTGGTTAGCCACGACCCCGAGCCCGTCCTAAGCCAAGTGATGGCCGGGCTCAAGCAGGAACTGGCGGACAACGGCGATCGAGCCTCGGCGATGCGTGAGCTGCGGCGCGCCAGGCGGCGGGTCGCGCTGCTCGTCGCGCTGGCCGACATCGCCGGCCTCTGGCCGCTCGAACGGGTAACCGGGGCGCTGAGCGACTTTGCCGAGACCGCGCTCTCGCTGGCCCTGTCACATTTGTTAATGCGGACGGCAACGCGCGGCGAGCTGGTGTTGTCCCGGCCCGCGACCCCGGAGCAGGACTGCGGCTATTGCGTGCTGGCGATGGGCAAGCTGGGCGCGCGCGAGCTCAACTATTCCTCTGACATCGACCTGATCGTGATCTTCGACCCGGCGAAGGTCGACTATCGGGGCAGCCGCAGCCCGCAGGAGGCCTTCGTGCGGCTGACCCGCGATCTGGTCGGCCTGATCGAGGAGCGCACCGCCGACGGCTACGTCTTCCGCACCGACCTGCGGCTGCGCCCCGACCCCGGCGCCATGCCGGTGGCGATCAGCTACGGCGCCGCCATGGCCTACTACGAGAGCATGGGCCAGAACTGGGAGCGCGCGGCCATGATCAAGGCCCGCCCAGTGGCCGGCGACCTGGCGCTCGGCCGCGAGTTCCTCGCCGAGCTGCGCCCCTTCGTCTGGCGCAAGCATCTCGACTTCTGGGCGATCCAGGACATCCACTCGATCAAGCGCCAGATCAACGCCCACCGCGGCAGTGGCGTGATCGCGGTGGGCGGCCACAACATCAAGCTCGGCCGAGGCGGTATCCGCGAGATCGAGTTCTTCGCCCAGACCCAGCAGCTCATCTACGGCGGCCGCGAGCCAGCCCTGCGCACGCCGCGCACCACCGATGCCCTGGCCGCCCTGGCGGCCGCCAAGCGGATCAACCGCGGCGCCGCGCGCAAGCTGACCGCGGCCTACGAGTTCCTGCGCCGCCTCGAGCATCGCCTGCAGATGGTCGACGACCAGCAGACCCAAAGCCTGCCGGCCGACGCTGCTGGGCTGGAGCACCTGGCCGTATTCATGGGCTACGGCACGCGCGCTGCCTTCGAGGCCGAGCTGATCGGCCACATGCGCCGGGTCGAGGCCTACTACGCCGAGCTGTTCGAGGAGGCGCCCAGCCTGTCCGGGCCGGGCAACCTGGTCTTCACCGGCGGCGAGCCCGACCCCGACACCATGGCAACCCTGACCAGGCTGGGCTTCCAGGACGGTGCCGGCGTCTTCAACCTGGTGCGCGGCTGGCACCACGGCCGCTTCCGGGCGACGCGCAGCACGCGCAGCCGCGAGCTCCTGACCGAGCTGATGCCCAGCCTGCTGCAGGCCTTTGGTGCCACGCCGAATCCAGATGCAGCGCTGGCCAAGTTCCACGAGTTCCTTGCCGGCCTGCCGGCCGGTGTGCAGCTTTTCTCGCTGCTCGCCGCCAATCCAACCCTGCTCGAGCTCCTGGCGGAGATCATGGGCGGCGCGCCGGCCCTGGCCGAGCACCTGAGCCGCAACCCCGGCCTGCTCGAGGCGGTGCTGTCGTCCGACTTCTTCGGCGCCCTGCCGTCGCGCCGCCGGCTGGACAAGAGCCTGACGAAAGCGCTGGCCCAGGCGCGCGACTTCCAGGACGTGCTCGACCTGTCGCGACGCTGGGCCGCCGACCGCAAGTTCCAGGTCGGCGTCAACCTGCTGCGCCACACCGCCGACGTCGACTACATCGGCCGCACGCTCAGCAATATCGCCGACAGCGTGCTGCGCGGCCTGCTGCGGCCGGTCCGCGAGGAGTTCGAACGGGCGCACGGCAAGCTGCCGGGCCCCGGCATGGCGGTGGTCGCGCTCGGCAAACTGGGCGCGCGGGAGATGACCGTGTCCTCGGACCTGGACCTGGTGTTCCTCTACAAGGTGCCGGAGGATGTCGACGAGTCGGACGGC
>JBHJOF010000358.1:0-2848 GCA_050330055.1 Kiloniellales bacterium | reverse complement strand
AGCCGCGCCGAGCGGGCGCGCTGGTTGGCGGCGCACTCGGCCGGGCTGGGCCGCTTGGCGCCGCGGAACAAGGTGGTGAAGCTCGGCGCCGGCCGCGGTCCCGCTTCGGGCCAGCGGGCGGGCAGGTGGCGCGAGCCGGCCGGGGCCCGGCCGCTGCGCTCCAGGAAGAAGCTCTTCACAATGCGGTCGTCGAGCGACTGGAAGGACACGATGACCAGGCAGCCCTGCGGCGCCAGCAGGCGCTCGGCCGCGCGCAGGCCGCGCTGCAGCTCGCCCAGCTCGTCGTTCACGTAGATGCGCAGCGCCTGGAAGGTGCGGGTCGCCGGGTCGATGCCGTCGGGGCTGCGTCGCACCACCCGGCGGACGATCTCGGCCAGCTCCAGGGTGCGCCGGATCGGCGCTTTGGCGCGCGCCGCCACGATGGCGCGGGCGACCTGGCGGGCGCGGCGTTCCTCGCCGTAGCGGAAGATGATGTCGGCCAGCTCGGCCTCGGAGAGGCCGTTGACCACCTCCTCGGCGCTCAGCGTCGTCTCCTGGCCGGGTGCCGCCGTGGCGCCGGACATGCGCATGTCGAGCCGGGCGTCGGCCTGGTAGGAGAAGCCGCGCTCGGCCTGGTCGAGCTGCATGGAGGAGACGCCGAGGTCGAGCGCCACGCCGTCGACCGCCGCGCAGCCGGCGTCGCGGGCCAGGCGGTCCATCACGCCGAAGCAGCCGTGCACCACGGTCAGGCGGCCTGCATAGCGCTCGGCCGCCTGCTGGCCGGCCTCGACCGCCGTCGGGTCGCGGTCGACCGCCAGCACGCGGCAGTCGGCCGCCTCGAGCAGGGCGAAGCTGTAGCCGCCGCCGCCGAAGGTGCCGTCGAGATAGATGCCGCCGTCGCGCGGCGCCAGCACCTCGAGCGTCTCGCGCAGCATGACCGGCGTGTGGCCGCCGCTCGGGCTGGGGGCCGGCCGGTTCATGCGCCGCCTCCATCGCTCGGGCGCAGCGCGATGGTCAGGCCGCGCTCGCGCGCCTGCTCCTGGGCGCTGCTCAGGTGCGCCTTGTGTGCCTCGGGCTGCCAGATCTGGAACATGTCGCCCTTGCCGACGAAGGCGGCGCGGTCGGTGATTCCCACCTTCTCCATGAAGTCCGGCGGCAGGATGATGCGGCCGTCGACATCGAAGGGCAGCAGCTGGGCCACCGCGAAAACGCTCGAGGTCAGGGCGTCGTGCGCGTCGGAGAAGAGATCTTCCTTGCCGATGCTGTCCTTCAGGCGTTCCATGAAGCTGTAGCTGCACGCCTCTATGGCCGGGACGCGATAGGAGGGGAAGGCCACGATCCCGGCGAAGGTCTGGGGGGCGAGAAACTGACGGAAGACGGCCGGCACGGAGACCCGCCCCTTCTTGTCGATCTTGTTCTCGTAGGTGCCAATGAACACGGCGACCAAACCCCCGACGGCCGAAGCCGCTGCTCTCGAAAGCCCAAATTCCCCGTTGGACCTGCCTCACCCGCGTTTGTCCGAGTTCTGGGAATTTATGGTATGCTATGGGATACCATGGGCAATAACGGCTCACAAGTAAAACTTGGCGGTTAATAAGTCCTTAATGGCCCGGGATGGCGTGAGTTTTCGCACTACACCAGATGTTGTGATGGCTGACTTTGCGAACGCTGGTATCGGATTGTGGCATAATCTTGTTCTTGGAATGTTCTTTCGCGGATCAACTTGGGAGGACGAGCGGGATCGTAGCCGCCGGGGCCCCTTGATCCGGAGGGGCCGGGCAAGTGCATGAACGTTTGGCTATGTTCACTGATTGTTCTGGCATCTTGGCCCGCCGCCGTGCGGCCTTCGAGACGGCCGCTCCGCGGCCTCCTCAGGCTGAGGCTAAATCTCTGATGCCACGAAGGAATTCGCCTCACCCTGAGGAGCCCGCCGTAGCCTTGACGGAGGCGGGCGTCTCGAAGGGCGCAGGATGGTACTGCAGCTTTTCCCTGGCCCCAGCAAGCCGGGGTGACTGGGAACGGATGGGACAAAGGGCGGATTTAAGGTGCCAGACGGCCTGTAAGCCGGGTTCTGTACCCCGGCCCCCCGTTAATCCCTGGGGCCGGGGCGATGGCCATTCATCTGGGACGCCCGTCGCCGGGCGCCTCGCGCGACCGACCCGGGCGGCGGCGCGGAAACCCGCCCGGCCGGCCCTCATGACACTGTCAAGGGGGCCGGCCTGCCGCCCCTACTTGGTCTTGCTCCCGGTGGGGTTTACCCTGCCGCCCCCGTCGCCGGGGGCGCGGTGCGCTCTTACCGCACCCTTTCACCCTTGCCCTGCTTCGCTCCGGAGAGCTTCGCAGGGCGGTTTGCTTTCTGTGGCACTGTCCCTGGGGTCGCCCCCGCCGGGCGTTACCCGGCACCGTGTTTCCGTGGAGCCCGGACTTTCCTCCCCCGGCCGGCACAAGACCGGACCGAAGGCGGCCATCCGGCCGTCTGGCCCTTGCTAGCTAGGCCTGGGCTGAGGTCCTGTCAACTGGCTGCAGCCGGCGCCGCCAGCGCCAGCAGCGCCCTGAGCCGGAAATAAGGGGACAGTATACTTAATTCGGTTTCGGCTCGGTCTCCGTTAGCGTCGCCCGCTGCACCGACAGGCTGGAGGCGAATTAAGTATACTGTCCCCTTATTTCCTGTCCCCTTATTTCCTCAGCAGGGCCTGGAGCCGGGCCGCGGTCTCGCCGTCGGGCTCGCCGGTCACCGCGGCCGGGCGAAAGTGGCGCTGGAAGGCGCGGATCACCGCCCGGGTCTCTTCGTCGAGCCGGCCGTGCGTCGGCACCGCGTAGCCGAAGCGGCCGAGGTCGCGCTGCAGCTCGGCCACCGGCGGCGGGGCGG
>JBHJOF010000357.1:0-3747 GCA_050330055.1 Kiloniellales bacterium | reverse complement strand
CGCCGAGCGCGGCAGGATGCCCATGATCGCCTGGCTGACCACCGACTTGCCGGAGCCGGACTCGCCGACCAGCGCGACGGTCGCGCCCGGCGCGACGCGAAACGACACGTCGCGCACCGCCTCCAGACGCCCTTCCGGCAGCGTGAAGGCGATCTTCAGGTCGTTGACCGTCAGCAGGTCCTGCACCGGCATTTCTCCCAATCCTGCCGTTTGCGCTCGTCGGTCCTTGGGCGTCAGTCCCCGAGCGTCAATCTGGGGGCGGCGGGTTTTCGCCATCGGCGTCCAGGCCGATGGCCAGCAGATTGCCTGCTGAGGTGGGGTCCATGGAAGCCCCGTTGTCGCGCATCGCCTTGGCGGCGCGCCAGGCGATGTAGGTGAAGCCCTCGAGATTGGATTCCAAGGTTAGCGAAGTGCCGCCGCCGCTCAAGGTCAGCTCCAGGAAGCCGCCGTTGCCGCGCTGCTGCTGCCGCTTGCTGCCGTAGTAGCGCAGCTTGAAGCGCTCGAGCTCGCCCCAGGCCATGACGTCGGTGCCGAAGGCGCGACGGCAGATCTCGTCGCCGGTGACCGCGACCTTGGTGACGTGGCGCTGGATGGTCCGCAGGCCGAAATAGCCGAACAGCCCGGCCAGGCCGCCGAACACCACGACGATGACCGGTGTCGGCGGCACCGACAGCAGAACGCCGACCCCCACGCCGACTCCGACCGCGGCCCGCAGGTAGTCGCCGGCCAGCGCGCGCGGTGGATAACGGTAGAGCTTCACGGTTCTGCGTGGCCTCCCCTGGCCTCGTCCGTGCCGGAGAAGATGTCACCCGCGCCGCGCCAGACGACTGCCGGATGGCGTGCCAGCCGCGCCAGCAGGCGCTCGAGGAAGTCCCAGGCCGGCCCGTCGTGCGCCAGGTGGTGGGTCAGCAGGCCGGTCGGCTCCGTCGCCTCCACCCGGCCCTTGCGCCGGGCCCGCAGATGGCCGGTCAGCAGCGCAAGGCAGCGCGCCTCGCCCAGAAAGCCGCGCGGCGGCGGCCAGTGCATGATGTCGAGGTGGGTGTTGGCCTGGGTCAGGCCGACCTCGGGTCGAGGCGCGGCGCGCGGTCCGTCCGCCGAGAGGCCGCGGTAGCCCAGCTCCGGCAGCAGCGCGACCACGTCGCCGTCGATCCGGTTCCAGGGCGGCACCATGACCGGCAGGCGCGGCGGCGTGCCTGTCTCGCCGCCCTGGAACAGCGCCGCCAGCATGGCGCCGCCGCGCGCCAGCTCCTCGGCGATGGCGCGGCGCTCGCGCGGACCGCCCAGCTCGATCTTGGCGCTGCCGGCGGCCGCGTGGTTGCGGTGGGCGAAGCCGTGCTGCAGCACAGCGATCGTGCCTTCGGCCCGGGCCAGGCGCGCGACCAGCGCCGGCGTCGCCCGCGCCGGGATCACGGCGAGCGCGAGCGGCAACCCCTTGCCGGCGGCGAGCGCCAGCAGGCGGTCGAGCGCGGGCGTCGGCTCGATGGCGTCGTCGTCACGCCACCACAGGCTGGCACGCTGCCCGGCCGCGACCCAGGCGGCCAGCTCCGCCTCGAACTCCTCCCAGGTGCCCACCAGCCCGCTCACCAATTGGGACATGCAACCTCCATCATGCTCTGGCGGGGACTATAGCAAGCCGGGCCCGCACGATCTCGGCCGTCTTGGCCGCGCCCTCCGTGTCGAGGCTCAGCGGCCGGCGTCGCGCCGCCTGCGCCAGCGCCTCGGCCATGCCGCGCGCCAAAGCATCGCCGCCCAGTCCCGCTTCCGGCACCAGGCTGACCAGCCCGCGCTCCGCCAGCAGGCGGGCGCGCAGGCTCTGCTCGCGCTCGGCAGCGCCGACGAAGGGCACCAGCACGGCCGGCGGCCCGGCGCGCAGCACCTCCATGACGGTGTTGTAGCCGGCCTGGCTGATCGACAGGCGGCAGCGGGCCAGCAGCGCGGTGAAATCGGGCCGCGCGCGCTCGACCGTCACGCCGGCCGGCGCGGCGGCGCGGAAGCCCTGGAAGCTCGCCTCCGGCATGTTCTCACCGACCAGGATGCGCCACGGGGACTCGGCCAGCGGCGACAGCGGCCGGGCGGCCAGCGCCGCCGCCACCAGTGGCTCGGCGACGGCGCCGCCACCGGTCGAGACCAGCACCTCGCCGTTCCCCTCGCCCGATGCCGGCGCTGCGGGCGGCGGCTCTGAGACGACGTAGCCGGTGTAGCGCAGCTTGCCGGCGAGCGCGGCGGCCTCGGGAAAGCTCTGCTCCAGCGTGACCAGCGCCGGATCGCCGTGCACCAGCACCAGGTCGAAGAAGCGCGTGGCGATCTCCAGCATCCAGGCCGCCTTCTCCACCGTGCCCGGCGGGTTGACGATGTCGCGCAGCGAAGCCAGCAGCGCCGGGCGCGTCTCGTCGCAACGCAACGCCTTGATCAAGGGCAGCAGCTCGAAGCGCAGCTGGCGGCGGCCGAAGGGGAACTGTTCGATCATGACGACGCGCGGCCTGGTCTCGCGGTAAAGCGCCAGCAGCTGATCGCGCCGTGCGGTGCGCATCGCGTCGTCGAACGGTCGACCGTCTGCACCCACCAAAGCGGAGAAATTGACATCGCGGCTTTTCAGCGGCGTTAGCTGCGCCAGCCTGGCGCCGCCGATGTCCAACCCCGGCACCGGCAGCCCGCCCGAGATCAGGACTGTCTCCAGCTCGGCGGCATCGAGCGCGCGCACGATCGCCGCCGCCCGGCGCAGGTGGCCGATTCCCAGCAGGTGCTGCACGTAGAACAGGACGTCTGCCATGCTAGCCCTGTCTCTCCGGGATCTGCGTCATGCTCCTTGTCATGCCCGGACTTGATCCGGGCATCCATCGTGCAGCGGCACCATGGATTGCCGGGTCAAGCCCGGCAATGACAACCTTTGAAAAGCCGCCTCCTGCGGCCACGACACTAGGACGCCGCTAATCGGCCAGCGGAACGTTGAGTCGGTCGACGCTCGGCTGGCCCGCGCGATCGAGCCGGAAACAATGCGCCGCGTCCCAGCGCAGCTTGACCGGCGGCTTCCCGGTCATGTCCCAGCCGCTGGCCAGCGCGTAGAGGGCGCGGATCACGCCCTTGTGTGAGATCGCCACCACTGGTGCGCCCTCTCGCACGACCTGGGTCAGCCAGCCGCTCAGGCGCTGCTGCACCTGGCGCGGCGACTCGCCGCCGAGCGGCTGGAAGTCGAGCCCGCGCGCCTCGTTGCGGGCCATGGCGGCGCCGTCGCGCTGGCGCAGCTCGTCGAGAGTCCAACCTTCCCAGCCGCCCCAGTGCATCTCGATCAGCGCCGGTTCGACCTCGGCTTCCGCGTGGCCGAGCAGGACCGCGGTCTCGACGGCGCGGGTGAGCGGGCTGGTCAGCCAGCGGTAGCCGGCCAGCTCGTCCGGAAGCCGCCAGCGGCGCACCTGGTCACGGCCGGCCTCGCTCAGCGGCCGGTCGGTGCGGCCCTGGATGCGCCTGGCCGCGTTCCAGTCGGTCGGGCCGTGCCGGAGCAGCACCAGCGGCAGGCCTTCCCTCATGACACGGCCATGCTTTCGCCCAGCAAGGCGTCCAGCCGCTGTGCCGCGTCCGCGATGTCGTGCATGCGCGCCGCGCGCTCGGCCGCCGCCGCGGCCAGGGCGGCGCGCCGGGAGGGGTCGTCGAGCAGGGCAGTCAGCGCGGCGGCGAAGGCATCGGCGTCGCCTTCGGCGGCCAGCAGGCCGGTCTCGCCGTCGCGCACCACCGCCGGCACGCCGCCGCTGG
>JBHJOF010000356.1:0-7485 GCA_050330055.1 Kiloniellales bacterium | reverse complement strand
GAGCCTGTCGAAGGAGAGGCCCGCGGCTCAGGATGAGGGCGCCGGGGGGGGGGCGTCCGCGAAAGCGGACAAAGAGAAAGGCCTTGCGCAAGATCGCCTGACGCAATGGCCGAACAGGGACGGTGACGTGACCATGACCACACCCGACATCGGGCTCGACCGCGCGCGGCTGGCCGCCCTGCGCGCCCGCGAGGACGCGGCCTTCGAGGCGCGCATCCCGCGCTCGCTGGCACTGCGCGCCGAAGGCCGCGCGGTCATGCCGAACGGCGTGCCGATGGGCTGGATGGCGGGGCTCTACCGCCATCCGCCGCTCACCGTGACCAAAGGCGAGGGCGCCCACTTCGAGGACGTGGACGGCAACCGCTACCTCGACATGAATCAGGCCGACCTCAGCATGAACTGCGGCTTCGGCCCGCCGGCGGTGACCGCGGCAGTGGCGGCGCGCATGCGCGACGGCAGCAGCTTCCTGCTGCCGACGGAGGACGCCATCGCGGTTTCGCGCCTGCTGGGCGAGCGCTTCGGCCTGCCCTGCTGGCAGTACACCCTCTCGGCCTCGAGCGCCAACGCCGAGGCGATCCGCGTGGCGCGCGTCGCGACCGGCCGGGAGAAGGTGCTGCTGTTCGGCGGCAAGTACCACGGCCACATCGACGACACCCTGGTGAAGGCCTTCGGCAGCGGCACCGGGCCGGAGCTGCTCGGCCTGCCGCGGGCAGCGGCCGAGCGCGCCGTGGTGGTGCCCTTCAACGATCTCGACGCGCTGCGCGCCGCCCTGCGGGGCGGCGATATCGCCTGCGTCATCACCGAGCCGGCGCTGACCAACATCGGCGTGGTGCTGCCCGAGCCGGGCTTCCTGGCCGCCGCCAAGGCCGAGACGACCGCGGCCGGGGCGCTCTTCATCCTCGACGAGACCCACACCCACATGGCGGCCTACGGCGGCCTCACCCGCGCCTGGCAGCTCGAGGCCGACATGGTGAGCCTGGGCAAGAGCCTGGGCGGCGGCGTGGCGATCGGCGCCTACGGCATGACCCGCGCGCTGGCCGATGTCATGGAGCGGCACCTCGATGTCGACGTGGGCGCGCCGGGCCTGGCGGTCGGCGGCACCCTCTACGCCAATGCGCTGAGCCTGGCCGCGGCGCGCGCGGCGCTGGAGCAGGTGCTGACGCCGGCGGGCTACGCCCACGTACAGGCGCTCGGCAAGCAGCTCGCCGACGGCATCGACGCGCTGATCGCGCGCCACGGCCTGCCCTGGAAGGCGCACCGCCTGGGCGGACGCTCCGGCTTCTGCCTGCGGCCGCACTGGCCGCGCAACGCCGAGGAGGGCGGCCATTCGATCGACGTCGCGTTCATCGACGCCCGGCGCGTCTTCATGGCCAACCGCGGCGTATGGGAGGCGATCGCCACTGCCGGCCCGGCCGCCTCCTTCGCCCACACGGCCGGGGACATCGAGCGCTATCTCGACGTGCTCGCAGCCTTCCTCGTCGAGACCGCCGGCTGAGCGGCCTGCGCTATAGGACGCTCACTCGGGCAGGCGGCCCATCGAGATCTTGCCGACCTCTTCCCGCGCGCGACGAGACGGGGGCGGGCGCCGCGCCCGCAGGGCGCCGTCATGGTACGCCTGCCTGACGCGCGCCAGCCAGCCGCCCACGGCAATTGCCAGGCGCACCAACTCGGCAAAGGGATAGTGCGGATAGGTCTCTTCGAAGCTCGGTCCTGAGTCCTTGGGCTGGCGCATGGCCCGGCCCTCCTTTGCGCAGATGAGCTCCGACGCGCGCGCATCCTGCGCCGCGCTGGCAAGCGGTACTGTGTGCTTTCGCACAACATGGATGCGGTGCGCGATCGAGACTCTTGCTGTCACCCTCACCCTGCCAACGCTTCGCGCTGGGTCCCTCCCTCTCCCCTCCGAGGGAGGGGAACAAACTGGCGCACTGCAGAATCCCTCTCCCTTGAGGGGAGAGGGAGGGGCCCGCGCGACCGAAGGGCGCGTGGGAAGGTGAGGCTGACAAGAAGAGAATGTGAAGCTGCAGCCGACGCGACGGCGGTGCGCGCAAATGAAAAAGGGGCCGCGGTGATTGCCGCGGCCCCCAACGTCGCAGTCTTGAATCGGTGGCTTAGAAGCCCATGCCGCCCATGCCGCCCATGTCGGGCGCGGCCGGGTGGGCGTCCTTCTTCTCGGGCTTCTCGGCGACCATGGCCTCGGTGGTGATCAGCAGGCCGGCGACCGAGGCCGCGTCCTGCAGCGCGATGCGCACCACCTTGACCGGGTCGATGATGCCGGCCTTCACCAGGTCGGTGTAGGTCTCGTTCTGCGCATCGAAGCCCCAGGTCTGGCTCTTGCTTTCGAGTATCTTGCCGACCACGACGGCGCCGTCATGACCGGAATTCTCGGCGATCTGGCGCGCCGGCGTCTGCAGCGCGCGACGCACGATCTCGACGCCGACCTTCTGGTCGTCGTTCGCCGGGGTCACCTTGTCGAGCGCCTTGATCGCGAACAGCAGCGCCGAGCCGCCGCCGGGAACGACGCCCTCTTCGACCGCGGCGCGGGTCGCGTTCATCGCGTCCTCGACCCGGTCCTTGCGCTCCTTGACCTCGATCTCGGTGGCACCGCCGACGCGGATCACCGCCACGCCGCCGGCCAGCTTGGCGAGACGCTCCTGCAGCTTCTCGCGGTCGTAGTCCGAGGTGGTCTCCTCGATCTGCGCCCGGATCTGGCCGCAGCGGCCCTCGATCTCCTTCTTCTTGCCGGCGCCGTCGACGACCGTGGTCTCCTCCTTGGTGATCACGACCTTCTTGGCGCGGCCCAGCATCTCGAGACCGACGTTCTCCAGCTTGATACCGAGGTCCTCGGAGACCACCTGGCCGCCGGTCAGGATCGCCATGTCCTCGAGCATCGCCTTGCGGCGATCACCGAAGCCGGGCGCCTTGACCGCCGCGACCTTGAGGCCGCAGCGCAGCTTGTTGACCACCAGCGTGGCCAGCGCCTCACCTTCGACGTCCTCGGCAATGATCAGCAGCGGGCGCCCGGACTGCACGATGGCTTCCAACAGCGGCAGCATGGGCTGCAGGCCGGAGAGCTTCTTCTCGTGCAGCAGGATGTAGGGGTCCTCGAGCTCGGCCAGCATCTTGTCGGCGTTGGTAATGAAGTAGGGCGAGAGGTAGCCGCGGTCAAACTGCATACCCTCGACCACGTCGAGCTCGGTCTCCAGCGACTTCGCTTCCTCGACCGTGATGACGCCCTCGTTGCCGACCTTCTGCATGGCGGTGGCGATCATCTCGCCGACTTCCTTGTCGCCGTTGGCCGAGATGGTGCCGATCTGCGCCACCTCCTCGGAGGTCGAGATCTTCTTGGCCCGCTTGGCGAGGTCCTTAACCACGGCGGCGACCGCCAGGTCGACACCGCGCCGCAGGTCCATCGGGTTCATGCCGGCGGCTACCGACTTGGCGCCCTCGCGCACGATCGCCTGCGCCAGGACCGTCGCCGTGGTGGTGCCGTCGCCGGCGATGTCGTTGGTCTTCGAGGCCACTTCGCGCACCATCTGGGCGCCCATGTTCTCGAACTTGTCAGCGAGCTCGATCTCCTTGGCGACCGTCACGCCGTCCTTGGTCGTGCGCGGCGCGCCGAAGGCCTTGTCGAGCACCACGTTGCGGCCCTTGGGGCCCAGGGTAACCTTCACCGCGTCGGCGAGAATGTCCACGCCGCGCAGCATGCGCTGGCGGGCATCGCCGCCGAATTTCACGTCTTTCGCAGCCATCGTCAAAATGCTCCTTCTGGTGTCTGCAATCTTGCCTCAGGCGGCCTTGCTCTTCTTGGCGGCCTTGCCCTCGATGACGCCCATGATGTCGGACTCCTTCATGATCAGGAGCTCCTCGCCATCGATCTTGACCTCGGTGCCGGACCACTTGCCGAACAGCACACGGTCGCCGGGCTTCACGTCGAGCGGCTGGATCTTGCCGTCCTCGCCGCGGGCGCCGGGGCCGGTCGCAACCACCTCGCCCTCCATGGGCTTTTCCTTGGCCGTGTCGGGGATGATGATCCCGCCGGCCGACTTCTCTTCTCCCTCCACGCGCTTCAGCAGCACGCGGTCATGCAGGGGTCGAAACTTCATCCTCGCTCCTCCCAAATGGAATCACTAGCGATTTCAATGACATGGTCCATCGGGTCGCGGTTCTGTTAGCACTCGCCCCCGATGAGTGCCAAACATCTAGAAGGCCGCCCGTCAACTGTCAAGAGCCGGCCGGAAAATCCTTGCTCGGCCGCGGTTTGCGGCCGCCCGCACCGGGCGTACCCGGCCCGGGCTGGCAGCAGTCCCGGGTATCGGCTGCTAGCATATTGATTTTAATGATTTTTTCATTGTGACCCGGCGACACTAATCGCAGACTGTTACGGTCGTGTTGGCCACGGATGAGGTGCGACATGAGCGGTTTGCGGATGCAGCTCCGGGATCACCGCCTGACCACGGCGGAGATCCTCTACCACCTGCCGGACCATCCCTCCCTGCTGCAGAGCTATATCTGGCAGGACTATGACCTGGCGCCGAACTTCCCCATGCTGCGCAAGTTCCTGGATTTCTGGAGCCGGAACCTGGACGGCAAGCTGCACTCGGTAACGGTCGGCACCGTGCCGATCATCACAGCCCCCAGGGCCCGCTTCGCCGACGCCTGCCTGACCCTGCAGTAGACATCGGCCGGCGCCAGCCGTAAGGCAGCCGCGGTCCGCGCCCGGGCGCATTGCGCCGCGGGCCTGCGGATACCTCGGTTTGGCCCCTCACGGCTTGGGCTCGCGGCTTGTGCTCGCGGCGCCAGGCTCAGAATTTCAGCTCTATGTTGAAGGACAGAACCGTATCGGGACTACCGTCGGTCAAACCGAAGAGCAGCGCAACCCGTGGCTCCAGCACGCGGCCGCGGCCGAGGTCGATGTCGCCGTAGAGCGCGGGCCCGATGACGTGGCTGTTGTCATCGATGGGCGTCGCGGCGCCGAACACGCCCTCGGCCCCGCCATGCGCCTCAAAGCCGGCCGCTAGCGCAACGGGCTCGAATTTAGCGACCGGGATCGCAGCGCTGAGCGCATAGGAGAGCCCCGGATCCTCGTCATCCTCGAAGGGCACCTCGACGAAGAGGTTCGCGACCACCTGGACAGGGCCGAAGCTCATCTCGACGATGGGGCCAACCTCAATGGCGCCGGAATCGATACCGCCCTCGTTCGGCACCTCAAGGGCGACATAGAGGCCGGCGGCCCCGAACGAAAAGAACTCGTCATGATCATGCCCGTGGTCATGCCCGTGGCCTTTCGCATGCTTGCCGAAAGGGAAGAGAATCACATTCTCCCATTCGAACGCTTCGTACTCGGCGTTCTCGCCCTCGGGCTTGGCGATCTCGACGGCAATCTTTGTCTTCCAAAAGGAAAGCGGTGCGTAGCCGATGGCAATCTCGTGCGCCGACCGTGCCTCCCCTGTCTCGAGATCGTCGAGTACGACACCGTTCAGACCTTCAAGCTCGAAGCGGCCCCGTTCCACCTCCGGATGGATCACCTCGAACACCTGTCCGACCGCCTGATGCGCCGACCCCGCAATCAAAGCCGCCGCGATGCACCCCATGGCAATGTCCCTCATCTGTCCTCCGCTCCCGCTCGCCCGTTCCGCGCAAAGGCGGCGCCCTGACAGGACAGCGCCTGCGAATGATCAAAAAGATATGATATAACATATCAATATCTGCAGAACGCAAGCATGGCAAGCGACAAACGCCGAACAGCGTCGCCCGAGACAGCCCGAGTTGTCCCGCCTGCGGAGCCGGCGGGAGACGCGACGCGGGCTTGGCCGAGGAGGCCGCGGCTTCTAAGCTGCCGCGCGGAGCCTCGCCAACAGCTCAGCACCGCGGCAATGGTCTCGACGGCCACATCTCATTCTCTGGATAGCGACCGCCCAGCGGCAGACCGCCCAGCGGCAGACCGCCCAATCGCCCTCTGGCTGCTGCTCTGCTGCGCCATGATCTTCGCCATGGCGGTGATCGGGGCGATCACCCGGCTCACCGAGTCGGGCCTGTCGATCATGGAGTGGGCGCCCTTGAGCGGCATCATCCCGCCGCTCTCCGAAGCCGAATGGCAGCGCCTCTTCGCGCTCTACCAGCAGATCCCGGAGTACCGCGAGAAGAACCCCGGCATGACCCTGGCCGAGTTCGAGACCATCTTCTGGTGGGAATACGTGCACCGCCTGTGGGGCCGCCTGATCGGCCTGGCCTTCGCCCTGCCCCTTCTCTGGTTCCTCGTGACCGGCCGCGTTCGCCGGCCGCTGCTGCCGCACCTGGCCGCCATGCTGGCACTCGGCGGCCTGCAGGGCCTGCTCGGCTGGTACATGGTGGCGAGCGGCTTCGCCGAGCGCACCGACGTCAGCCAGTATCGCCTGGTCGCGCACCTGCTCGCCGCAGTCGGCATCTACGCTTACATCCTCTGGGTGGCGCTCGGCTTGCTGGAACCGCCCCGCGGACCAGCGCCGGCTGCGACCAGGCGGCTGCGCATCGCCCTCTGGGCCTTCGCCGGGCTGGTCGGACTGACGATCGCCTCCGGCGGCTTCGTCGCCGGGCTCAGAGCCGGACTGATCTACAATACCTTCCCCCTGATGGATGGCCGCATCATCCCGGCCGGCTATGGCGCGCTCGATCCCTGGATCCTGAATCTCTTCGAGACCGTCGAAGCGGTGCAGTTCAATCACCGCGTCCTGGCGATCCTGGTCGTTGTCGTCGCCATCGCGCTTTTTGTCTGGTCGCGCCGCCTGCCGCTCGAGGCCGGACAGCGCCGCGCACTGCTCCTGGTCAAGCTGGTGGCCCTGCTGCAGCTCGGTCTCGGCATCGCCACCCTGCTCATGGCGGTGCCGGTGCCGCTCGCCGCGCTGCACCAGGCCGGCGCCTTCGCCCTGCTCACTCTAGTGCTCTGGGCACTCAGCCAGCTGCGCCGCAGCGAGCCGGTTCATGTCTGAGCAGACGGCGCCGTTCGATCCCGACGATCTCGCCGTGCCTGACGAGCCGCTGCCGGTCTCGGTGCTGACCGGCTTCCTCGGCAGCGGCAAGACCACGCTGCTGCGCCGCCTGCTGGCGCATCCGGCGATGGACGAGACCGCGGTCATCATCAACGAGTTCGGCGAGATCGGGCTCGACCACCTGCTGGTCGAGAAGGCCGACGAAGACACCGTGCTGCTGAACAGCGGCTGCCTCTGCTGCAGCGTGCGCGGCGACCTGGTCGAGACCATGCGCCGCCTGTTCAAGCAGCGCGTAAGGAAGGAGGTACCGCCCTTCCTGCGCCTGGTGATCGAGACCACGGGGCTGGCCGATCCGGCGCCGATCCTGCACACCCTGATGAACGACCCGCTGCTGTCGGCGCGCTATCGGCTCGACGGCGTGATCGCCACGGGCGATGCGGCGACTGGCGCCGCCACACTCGATCGGCAGGCGGAATCGGTGAAGCAGGCGGCCGTCGCCGACCGCCTGCTGCTGACCAAG
>JBHJOF010000355.1:0-5736 GCA_050330055.1 Kiloniellales bacterium | reverse complement strand
AGCCTCACGCCGGCGAGCGCACCTGGCGGAACATGCTGAAGTCGGACGCCTCCGTCGACCTCGTGCATTTCACCATTCTGCGTCCACCGGAGAAGCAGGACGGCACGCCGATCCGCGAGCTGTCGCTGATCGCCTTCCCGACGCGCGAGCTGTTCGAGGTCAAGCTGCACGAGTTCGACCTGATCATTTTCGACCGCTACCGCCGGCGCGGCGTGCTGCCGAGCATCTATCTCGACAACATCGCGCGCTACGTCGAGGAAGGCGGCGGCCTCTTGGAGGCGGTCGGACCGACCTTCGCGACACCGCTGTCGCTGTTCCGTACGCCGCTCGGCCGCGTGCTGCCGGGCGAGCCGACCGGCGACATCCTGGAGCGCGGCTATCGGCCGATGCTGACCGAGCTGGGCAACCGCCATCCGGTCACCGCCGAGCTGAAGGGCTCGAGCGGCGGCAACGATGGCCAGCCGACCTGGGGCCGCTGGTTCCGCCAGATCGACGTCGAGGCGACCAGCGGCAACATCGTCATGCAGGGCATGGAGCAACGGCCGCTCTTGATCCTCGACCGCATCGGCGAGGGCCGCGTGGCGCAGCTCATGAGCGACCACATGTGGCTCTGGTCGCGCGGCTTCGAGGGCGGCGGGCCGCAGGCCGAGCTGCTGCGCCGCATCTCGCACTGGCTGATGAAGGAGCCGGACCTGGAGGAGGAGGACCTGCGCGCCTTGGTCGACGGCGGCCGGCTCGAGATCGTGCGCCGCTCGCTCAGCACCGAGGTACCGCCGGTCGAGGTCACCCTGCCGGACGGCACGTTGCGGAGCGTCACCCTGGAGCCGGGCCGGGCCGGCCGCGCCGCCGCCAGCATGCCGGTGACCGAGGCCGGCCTCTATCGGGTGAGCGATGGCCGGCGCACCGCGCTGGCGGCCGCCGGGCCGCCCAACCCGGTGGAATACGAGGACGTGCGCTCGAGCGACGAGAAGCTGCGGCCGCTGGTCGAGGAGAGCGGCGGCCGCGTGCTGCGGGTGGCCAGCAACGAGCTGCCCGACGTGCGCAAGGTGCGTCCGGGCCGCGACCGCCACGGCCGCAACTGGATCGGCGTGCTCGACAACGGCGGCTACGTGGTGACCGGCGTCTCGCAGATGCCGCTGCTGCCGGCCTTTCTGGTGCTGATCCTGGCGCTCGGCACCGCCGTCGCCGCCTGGTACCGCGAGGGGCGGTAGTATCGTTTCGGCTCAAGCGCCGTCAGCGCTTGCCACATCGTCGCATTGCCACCCTCACCCTCCCACGCGCCCTTCGGTCGCGCGGGCCCCTCCCTCTCCCCTCGAGGGAGAGGGAATTTGCGGTGCGCCGGTTTGTTCCCCTCTCCCTTGGAGGGGAGAGGGAGGGACCCATCGCGCAAGCGATGGGAGGGTGAGGGTGAAAGAAAGGAGCATCTCGCATGCCCCTCGGACCGGCAGAGGCACGGCTGCACATAGTTGTCTTGAAGGTGCAATAGGCCGGCGAAGTCTGTCATACGCCGTCTCGAAACCAGAGACTCATGGCCCATCCTTCGAGGCGCGTTCTTCGAACGCTCCTCAGGATGAGGAATGGCGTTCTATATCAACATCCTACTACCTCATGCTGAGGAGCCGCGTGCCCGCAGGAGCGGGCCTTGGCCCGCAAGCGGCGTCTCGCGCGCGAAGCAGGCGGCCTTGGCCGCCAAGCATGGGAGCCCGGTCATGAGTATCGGGATTTGGTATCAGTGGACGCCGAGCAGCTTTTCGAGGTCCCGCAGTCGTTGCGCCGCGGTCGCGAGCAGGTCGCCGGCGCGGCGGGCATCGTCACAGAGCGAGACCTCGCGGCACAAGCGCTGCACCTCCTCCGCCAGGGCCGTGGCCGCCACGGTCGTCTTGCCGCTGCTCATCCAGGCCTTCGCCCGCTCCACACGCTGGCGCACCGAGTCCAGGTCGCGCAGGAGGGACGACGCCGTCGGATTGCTGTCATCCTCTGCGGTCATCATGGCCCCATTCCGGCTGTGCAACCCTGCCCCGCTCCGAGCGATCCTCTGCGCGGCTGGGAGCGATCTTTCAGTAGGCCACAGTTCGGGGATAGACTACTTGACCTGCGTCATCTGCTAGACTGCGCAGTGCCCCGTTAGGAGGCCTCATGTATACGACGGCCGCTTCGGCACATTTTCCCTGCGAGACCTGCGAGGTGCGGGACAAAGCGATTTGTGCCGCGCTCAATAACCAGGAGCTGCGCGAGCTCAACGCCATCACCACCTCGGTCAGCCTGCCGGCCAAGCGCACGGTCTTCTGCGAGGGCGACGAGAGCACTTACCTCTTCAACGTGGTGAGCGGCACGGTGCGCCTCTCCAAGGTGCTGTCGGACGGGCGGCGCCAGGTCACCGGCTTCCTCTTTGCCGGCGACTTTCTCGGCCTGTCGGTCGCCGACCACTATGCCTACACGGCCGATGCAGTGACGGACGCCTCGCTCTGCCGATTCGAGCGCAGCAAGCTGACCCGCCTGCTGGACCGCTTCCCGAAGCTCGAGCTGCGCCTCTTGGATTTGGCCTCCAACGAGCTGGTGCAGGCACAGGACCATCTGATGCTGCTGGGCCGCAAGACCGCGACCGAGCGCCTGGCCTCGCTGCTCGTGCGCCTGTTGGACCGGATCGGCCAGAGCCAGGGCGGCAGCGGCGTGATCGACCTGCCGATGTCGCGCGAGGACCTTGCGGACTATACCGGGCTCACGACCGAGACGGTCAGCCGCACACTGACGCGCCTGCGCAAGCAGGGCATCATCCAGATCCCGAATACGCGCTCTGTACTGATTCCCAAGGCAGAAAGGCTGGAGGCCCTGGCCGGCGACTACTGAACCGGCAGGCCCCGATCCCGGGGGGTGACCAGGCTCTCGAGCATGTCTAGATGATGGGCGACCAGCGCCGCGGCGCCGAGGTTGGGCCGCACGATGTCCAGCTTGGCCGCTTCGTCCTGGCCGCCCGCCCGCGGCGCCGCGAGGGCGATCGTGGCGCCGGTGATGAAATCGTGAATGTGCGCGCAGCCCATGTCGCCGCCTCCTGAAGGACGCAACTCAATCCTTATCGGAGGTCCGCCAAGCGATCATTGATGTAGGTCAAATGTGCCATAGGAGGCTTGTCCGCTGCGCGGATACCCCCCTCCCAACCCTCCCCCGCAAGGGGGGAGGGCAATAAACGCCAAGGCCTGCGCGTTTTCCTCGCCTCCCCCTCAGGGGGCAGGGCTATCGCATATGGCGCTACGGAAAGTTCGATAGGGGTACTGGTGTCTCGGACGTACCACCGTGCGGCCTTCGAGACGGCCGCTTCGCGGCCTCCTCAGGCTGAGGATAAGCCTTTGATGCCACGAACAATCTCGCCTCACCCTGAGGAGCGGGCGCAGCCCGCGTCTCGAAGGGCGCAGGATGGCACTGCAGCGTTTCTTTACTTGCGTGCAGTCTTCGCGAACCGCTCCCTGACCAGTAAATCGGCCATATGCGATTCCCCTGCCCTTGAGGGGGAGGTGGCGCACAGCGCCGGAGGGGGGACGCTCCGCGTAGCGGAGCAGACAACAAGGGGCAGCGGCCACCTCGCCTCACTCAGGCGACGGCGCCGCCACGAAGGCTCTCGCCGGGCGGGACGAGGGCGCGGGTCGTCAGCTCGTCGCGGGCGATCAGGCCGCGCGTGTCGTCGAGCGCGCCGCTGGCCAGCTCCAGCACCTGGAAGCGGCGGGGATCGACCGGGCCGGGCAGGACCAGGCCGGCCGGTGCGGCCGGTACGAAGCCGTAGGGGCCGTAGTATTCGGGCTCGCCGACCACGACGCAGAGCCGGTGGCGCCGGCGGCGCGCCTCGGCCAGGGCATGCACCAGCAGCGAGCGGCCGATGCCGCGGCCCTGCAGCGCCGGCTCGACGGCGAGCGGACCCAGGAGTATGGCCGGCGCCGTCTCGATCAGGATCGGCCAGAAACGCAGCGAGGCGAGCAGCCGGCTCTTCTCGTCGATGGCGGAGAAGCTGAGCGCCGGCAGGGGCGCAATGCCCTCGCGTAGGCGGTAGACGGTCCTGGCCCGGCGTTCCGGGCCGAAGGTGCGGTCGAGCAGAGGGTCGATCAGTGCGGCGTCCTGTGGCCGCTCAGGCACGATTGTGAAGGTCATGTCGCTTCCGGTCCAAGGGGCCGCCTTTTGCGGCGCAGTCGGTACGAGGGCTTGGGGCACGAGGGGTTCGGGGCCGGTCGCCCGGCCGGGCCGCTCTGCCTTCTTGCTCTCTTGATCCTTGGATCCGGTCATCACGCCCGGGCTATCGATGGCGGGCACTTGCGGATGACGGCGGGCTTCGGTCGAACGCGAATGCGGCGGCCCCTAGGCGCGCGCTCCTGGCGCGCGTCGCGGTCGTCGTCGCAGTTGCCGGCGTTCGGCCATGCTCTTCGCTCCTGCCCAGCGTCCCTAGGGGATACCCCTTGAGGCGATGGGTCCGTCTGCCTATCACAGCCCGGGCCCGCGCCACAAGTCTTTGTTGCGCAACCGGCTTTACAGGTCCCGGTCCCAGTAGGGCGCCTCGCCGAAGCGTTCGGCCAGGAAATCGATGAAGACCCTGATCTTGGGCGAGGGCGCGCGGCCGGCCGGGTAGACCGCGTGGACCGCGGCCTCCTCTCCCAGCGGCCAGTCCGGCAGCAAGCGCAGCAGGCGGCCGGCGCGCAGGGCGTCACCGGCGATGAAGGTCGGCAGGCGACCGATCCCGGCGCCGGCCAGCAACGCCGCGCAAAGGGCATCGCCATTGTTGACCTGCAGGCGGCCCGTGACCCGCACGCTGGCGGCGCCCTCCGGGCCCTGGAAGCGCCAGAGGGCGCCCTCGGCCTGGTAGGTGTAGATCAGGCAGTTGTGGCGGGCCAGGTCCTCCGGCCGTTGCGGCGTCCCGTGCCGCTCCAGGTAGGCCGGCGCGGCGCAGAGCAGGCTGCGCGAGGGCGCCAGGCGGCGGGCGATCAGGCTGGAGTCGGTCAGGCGGCCGATCCGCACCGCCACGTCGTAGCCCTCCTCGACCAGGTCGACCCGACGGTCGTTCAGCGTCAGGTCGATCGACAGCTCCGGGCAGCCTTCCATCAGCTCGGGCAGGATCGGCACCAGGTGCAGCATGGCGAAGCTGACCGGCGCGTTGACCCTGAGCGTGCCGCGCGGCGCCGCAGCCAGGTGGGTGACCGCTGCCTCGGCCGCCTCGGCCTCGGCCACCATGCGCTGGCAACCCTCGTAGAACAGCGCCCCGGCCTCGGTCAGCGAGAGGCGCCGGGTGGTGCGGTTGAGCAGCCGGATGCCGAGGCGTGCCTCGAGCCGGCTGACCTGCTTGGAGACCGCCGACTTGGAGAGCCCCAGCGTGCCGGCGGCGGCGGAGAAGCCGCCGGCTTCTACGACACGGGCGAAGACCGCGAGAGAGCTCAAGTCCTGCATGATATTGTTTCCTGAAAGAAACGATGTTGTTCTTTACCATAGCATTATACAGGTTTGGGGAACCCACCATCTTCTGACTCGTTGGGCAGCCAAGCGGGGAAACCCAGGAAACGGAGGAAGGCTGGCGATGAGCAGGATTCTGGTGCTCTACTACAGCAGCTACGGCCACGTTGAGACGCTGGCCGGGGCGGTCGCCGAGGGCGCGCGCAGCGTGGCGGGAACGGAGGTGACCGTGAAGCGGGTGCTTGAGCTGGTGCCCGAGGAGGTGGCCAAGAAGGCAGGCATGAAGCTCGAGCAGGCGGCGCCGATCGCCAA
>JBHJOF010000354.1:0-8660 GCA_050330055.1 Kiloniellales bacterium | reverse complement strand
GGATCGGGCCGGCGGGGGCCCCCGCCGGCCCATTCGTTTGCGCCCGGCGGCCGAACGGCCGCAGCACCGTGCCGCGGACGAGGCATCCTCGACGACCCGGCTCAGCAGCTGTCGTACTCGTCATTGCGGCGCACCCACTCCATCGAGAAGTCGAACGCGTCCTCGTCGCGGCCCTTGGGCACCAGGTCGAGGAACTGGTAGGCGCCATTGACCATGTCGATGCCCCGCCCGTAGCAGGAATAGCTGTGAAAGAGCTCGCCATTCTCGTTTTTGTAAAAGACGCTCAGGCCCGGCAACTCGTCGCAACCTTCGACCAAGCCGTAGTTGTAGCGGACCTTGCCGCTGGCGAGCTCGTCCTTCGTGAAAGAGACGTGATAGTCGAAATTGAAATCGCTTCCATGGGACGAGACCCAGGGGAAGCTCCAGCCCATGCGCTTCCTGTAGGCGTCAATCTTGGCGAAGGGAGCGCGCGACACGACCATGAATGTCACGTCGCGATGATTGAGATGGACCGGGATGCCGTTGAAATTGTCGGCCCAGAAGGAGCAGGATTTGCACCCTTCCTCCCAGTCGGGAGCGAACATGAAGTGATAGACGATCAGCTGTGAGCGTCCGTCGAAGAGATCGGCGAGCGAGAGAGCGCCATCCGGCCCCTCGAACCGGTAGGGCTTCTCCACGCGTTCCCAGGGCATCGCCATGCGGCGGCGCGTCAGCGCATCACGCTGACGCGTGAACTCCTTCTCGGCAGCGAGCAGCTCATGGCGCGCCTTCAGCCATTCCTCGCGCGATACGACTTGATTCCGCATAGTTGACCTCCTGCTTGACAGCATGCTCAGTGAGAGGACGATTAACTCCGGTCGAGGCGCGCGGGTCAGTCGGCCGATCTGACCCGCGATCGCTCGCTGCGGGCTTATTTCCAGTTGTCGATCCTGACATCGTTCGGATGGGGGGCGCCCTTTCCGATTTCGACAAGCGACTTCAGGCTCATCAGAAAGAGCGCCCACTTGGTGCTGCAATGGTGCATGAACTCAATCGGCTCCTTCCAGCCCTCATGCTTGAAGAGGACGATGGTATAGTCGCTGTCCTGCCTGAGCTCGAAGCCGACCTTTGTGCCGATCCACTCCTCGGGCCCATCGACGACTTGCCAGAGCACGCGCTTGGCGGGATCGAGCTCGAGGACCTTCATGTCGAAGCCGCCGTTGGCCCCAAAGCGGAACTGGATCACTCCGCCGACTTCGCTTTCCCCCTGCGTTTCGTTCGTCCACCAGGCGGAAAGGCCTTCAAGCGTGCTCAAAGCCCTGTAGGCGTCATTCGGGGACGACGATTTGAGCCCCACTCTGTGTAAGATATCCGGCATGTGCGATTTCTCCTCAAGGTGTTGGTTGCGTAGGGTTCTCGATACGACCAGCGGGTTGGCGGTCGTGGGATAGACTTAGGGCCGGGGCACCGAACGCTGGGAGTTACAAGTGTGGCGGGATTCCGATGGACTCGCTGATCACGGCTGCGGCCCGTGCGCTCGCGACGGGTGATCCGCTCGGCGCGCTGAACCGGGTCGCCCTGCGCGAGGACGCGCCCGCGCTCGCGCTTCGCGGCATCGCGATGGCGCAGCTCGGCGATCTCGTTCGCGCGAAATTGCTCCTGCGGCGCGCGGCGCGTGCCTTCGGTCCGAAGGAGGCGGTGGCCCGCGCGCGCTGCGTCGTTGCCGAGGCCGAGATCGCGCTCGTCTCACGCGACCTGGGCCGGCCTGCGAAGGCGCTCGAGGCCGCGCGGGTGACGCTCGAAGCGTACGGCGACCACGTGAATGCAGCGCACGCCCGGACTCTCGAGGTCCGGCGCCTGCTCCTGATCGGCCGCCTTGACGAGGCCGAGCAGGCGCTTGCCGGTCTCGACCCCGCGCCCTTCCCGCCCGCGCTGAAGGCCGCCCACGAGCTGGTCGTTGCCGGGATCGCGATGCGGCGCCTGCGGACGAAGGCGGCGCGTGAGGCGCTCGCTCGAGCTCGTCATGCCGCCCGCGAGGCAGATATCTCTGCGCTTACGGCTGAGGTCGATAGCGCAGCGCTTGTCCTGAGCACGCCCGCGGCGCGCCTGATTGCGCGTGGCGAGGAGCGCCCCCTGCTGCTCGAGGACGTGGAAGCGCTGCTGACGTCAAAGGCACTCGTCGTGGATGCCTGCCGTCACGTGGTGCGTGACGCAAGCACGGTGGTCTCGCTCGCGACTCGCCCGGTGCTGTTCGCGCTGGCTCGCGCCCTGGGCGAGGCGTGGCCCGAGGATGTGTCGAGGGGCACGCTGCTCACGCGGGCGTTCCGGGCAAAGCACGCCGACGACTCGCATCGTGCCCGCTTGCGAGTCGAGATCGGGCGGCTTCGTGTGGCGCTTCGGACGCTGGCCGGCGTGAGCGCCACGAAGCGAGGCTATGCGCTAACGCCGCGCGGCACGCACGAGGTCGTCGTGCTGGCGCCGCCCGTCGAAGAGGAGCATGGAGCGGTGCTCGCCTTCCTGGCCGACGGGGAGGCCTGGTCGAGCTCGGCCCTGGCGCTTGCCCTGGGGGCCAGCCAGCGGACCGTGCAGCGGGCGCTCGACTCGCTTGCGGCGGCAGGCAAGGTGCAGTCGTTTGGCCGCGGGCGAGCGCGCCGTTGGACGACCCGGCCCCTGCCGGGACTCACGACAACCTTGTTACTCCCCGGTCTCCTGCCGAGTGACTAGGTTGGCGGCATGGTGAGAAACAAGGGTGAAAGCATGAAACGAGCTGCAGCCGAAATCATCCGTGAGTACGGGCCCTTTCCGGGCGTCGACCAGGTACATGGGGTTAGCTTTGACGGTCAGCAGGTCTGGTTTGCGTCCGGAGACAGGCTGAACGCCCTCGATCCGGCGAGCGGGAAGACGCTGCGCTCGCTCGATGTCGCCGCGCACGCGGGAACGGCCTTCGACGGCCAGCACCTTTTTCAGATCGCCGAGGATCGCATCCAGACGATCGATCCGAAGACCGGCCGTGTGCTCGCCACGATCCCGGCGCCCGGCGGCGGCGGTGACTCGGGGCTCGCCTGGGCCGAAGGAACGCTCTGGGTGGCGCAGTATCGGGACCGCAAGATCCATCAAGTCGACCCCGTAACGGGGGCGATTCTTCGCACCATCGCGACCAGCCGCTTCGTCACGGGCGTCACCTGGGTCGACGGCGAGCTCTGGCACGGCTCCTGGGAAGGCAAGGAGAGCGATTTGAGGCGAGTCGACCCTCAGACCGGAGAGGTGCTGGAGCGGCTCGAGATGCCGCCTGGCATGGGCGTATCGGGTCTCGAGTCCGATGGCGGCGATCAGTTCTTCTGCGGCGGCGGAGACAGCGGCAAGGTGAGAGCCGTGCGCCGGCCCAGGCGAGGCTCGGCAGCCGGCAGCCGCTAGAGCATGATCCGATCCGATTGAATCGGATCATGCTCTATAACTTCTTGATTGGTCGCATTTTCGGACGGCGAACCGGATTCCACTTCGCCTGAAAATGCTCTAGAGACTGAACGGATCGGGCCGGCGGGGGCTTCTCCGCCGGCCCTTTGCTGTGCCGCCAAAGCGCCCCCGACGCCAGGGCTACAGGATTCACACCTCGCGCGCGGCCGGCATCTCCCGGTCACCGACGTGGCCATCGAGGCGCCGGAAGAACGAAAGCTGCCCGTGCCGTCAGTTGAACAGCGCCCGCGGCAGCCAGGTAGCGAGCTCGGGCATCAGGGCGATCATGCAGAGCCCGATGATCTGGATGGCGACGAAGGGCACGATGCCGCGGTAGATGTGCATGGTTGTGATGCTGTCCGGCGCCACGCCGCGCAGGTAGAACAGCGCGAAGCCGAAGGGCGGCGTCAGGAAGCTGGTCTGCAGGTTGACCGCGATCATCACGCCGAGCCAGATCGGATCGAGCCCCATGGCAAGCAGGATCGGCCCGACGATCGGCACCACCACGAAGACGATCTCGATGAAGTCGAGGAAGAAGCCCATGACGAACATCAGGGCCATGACCACGAACATGGCGCCGAAGGGGCCGCCGGGCATGCTGTTCAGCACGTCGGAGACGATCTTCTCGCCGCCCAGGCCGCGGAACACCAAGCTGAACACAGAGGCGCCGAGCAGGATGACGAAGACCATCGAGGAGATCTTGACCGTGGCCTGCATGACCTCGCTCAGGATGCCGCTGGCCTGAACGCGCCGCAGGCTGGCAGCGACCCCGATCACCAGGGCGAGGATGCAGGCCCCCGCCACGACCGCCGCCACCACGTCACCCAGGGGCACATAGGTCCGCTGCATGCGCAGGTCGAACTGGGTAACCAGCGGCACCAGGGCGAGCAGGCAAATGCCACCGACGTAGACCGGCCAGGGCTTGTCCGGCATCGCGGCGCGGCCGGCCAGCAGCAGGGCGCCGATGGAGCCCATGGCGGCGGCCTCGGTCGGCGTCGCGGCGCCGATCAGGATCGAGCCCAGCACCAGCACGATGAGCGCCGCCGGCGGCACCAGGACGCGCAGGATGCGCGGGCCCAGCGCCCCCTGCTCGCCGCTGTCGACCAGCGCCGGGCAGGCCTTGGGGCGCAGCGCCGCGGTCAGCATGACCCAGACCATGTAGAGGCCGACCAACATCATGCCGGGCAGAAAAGCGCCGGCGAAGAGGTCGATCACCGAGACCGGCTCGGGCGCAAAATTGCCGAGCGCAAGCTGTGCCTGGGTGTTGGCCCCCTGCAGGATGTCGCCCAGCAGCACCAGCACGATCGAGGGCGGGATGATCTGACCGAGCGTGCCCGAGGCGCAGATCGTGCCGCAGGCGATCTTGGGGTCGTAGCCGGCCTTCAGCATGGTCGGCAGCGACAATAGGCCCATGGTCACCACGGTGGCGCCGACGATGCCGGTCGAGGCGGCCAGCAGCATGCCGACGAAGATCACCGAGAGGCCGAGACCGCCGCGCAGCCGGCCGAACATCAGGCCCATGGTCTCCAAGAGCTGCTCGGCGATGCGCGATCGCTCCAGCATGACGCCCATGAAGACGAAGAGCGGCACCGCGACCAGCAGCTCGTTGACCATGACGCCGAAGTAGCGCGAGGCCAGGCCGCCCATCAGACGCAGGTCGAAGATGCCGAGCGACAGTCCGAGAAAGGCGAAGGCGAGTGCTACGCCAGCCAGGGTGAAGGCGACCGGATAGCCGAGGATCAGCACGACGCAGGCGGTCGCGAACATGACCAGGCTGAGGGCTTCGCCGAGGAGCGCCGGATCCATTGCCTAGACCCCGTCCAGCTTCTCTTGCTGCGGCACGAACTCCGGATGCCCGGAGAGCACCAGCACACTGCGCGCCGCCAGCGCCAGGCCCTGCAACCCGAGCAGAGCGCAGAACACGAGGATCACCGATTTCAGCAGGAAAAGGCCCGGCATGCCGCCGGCCTCGCGCGATTGCTCGAGCCGGACCCAGGAATCGACCACGTAGTCGTAGGAGACGAAGGAAACAATGGCGATCAGCGGCATGAGCAGCAGCAGCGAGCCCAGCAGGTCGATCACCGCCTTGTAGCGATGGCCGCGCGGCCGGTAGAGCACGTCGACCCGCACATGGCCGTCGTGCAACAGCGTATAGCCGGCCCCGACCATGAAGACGATGCCGTGCAGCCAGACGTAGGATTCCTGCAGCCAGACCCAGCCGATGGCATAGACGTAGCGCAGCACGACCACGGTGAAGGTGATCAGCACCATGGCTAGCGTCAGCCAAGCGATGGCGCGGCCGATCTTGTCGTTCAGGCTGTCAATGGCGCGAACAAAGCGTTCCAGCGCGGACACCAATCCCCCGTTGTTGAAGCCTGCCCGTTCGTTGCTGATTTTTTCCCGTTTCTTGCGGTCCAGCTTGTAACGAAGCCGCCCCCGCTTGACCAGCAGATTTGCCGTTTGACTCAGGGCGGAGGGACTCGACTGGCACGCGGAGCGCGTTCACAGCAAACACATGCGGTTATCCATATGGTTCCACATGCTGATGCTGGCGACTCATTTTTCACCCTCACCCTCCCACGCGCTGACGCGCGCGGGCCCCTCCCTCTCCCCTCCGAGGGAGAGGGTAAGCTATTGCCGCTACGCCCTTTTTCCCTCTCCCTCGAGGGGAGAGGGAGGGGCCCAAGCGGCCGAAGGGCGCTTGGGAGGGTGAGGGTGAATCCCCGGCAGCAGACTGGTTGAAGCCAGAGCACTCACGCGAACTTGTTGGACTTGGGGAAGCCCGTGGGTGGCAGGCGGCCGGACTGGCCGCGCTTGCCGATCCAGGCCCTGAGGTCGGTCTCGGTGCGCACCCGCCCGGCCCCGGCGGCCCAGGTCAGGCCCTCCGCCAGGGTGAAAGTCTTGGTATCCGACAGGCCACCGTCCTTGTAGCGCTGCAGGATGACGCCGCGGCCCCGGCCCATGACCGGCAGCTCCTCCAGCGGGAAGACCAGCAGCTTGCGGTTGTCGCCGATGACCGCCACGTGGTCGCCTGCGACCGGCGTGCAGGCCGCCGCCTCTTCGTCGTCAGCCAGGTTCAGCACCTGCTTGCCGTTCTTGGTCTGCGCGACCGCCTCCTCCATCGGCACGACGAAGCCGCGGCCGCCGGATGACGCCACCAGGAGCTGCACCTCGGGGTGATAGACGCCCATGGCGACGATCTCCTGGTCATTGGGCAGATCGACCATCAGGCGCACCGGCTCGCCGAAGCCGCGCCCGCCCGGCAGCTTGTCGACGCCCAGCGTGTAGAAGCGGCCGTTGGTGGCGAACAGCAGCAGCTTGTCGGTGGTCATGGCGTGGAGGGCGAATCGCGCGCGGTCGCCTTCCTTGTATTTGGCGCTGGCGAGCTCCTCGACGTGCCCCTTCATGGCGCGGATCCAGCCCTTGGAGGAGAGCAGCACGGTGACCGGCTCGCGCTCCATCACCGCCTCGATCGGGATCACCACGTCGGAGGGCGGCTTGCCCAAGGTGGTGCGGCGGCGGCCCAAGTCCGTGTCGGGGCCGAAGCTCTTGCGCAGCTCGCGAATCTGCTCGCCGATCACCTGCCAGCGCCGCGCCTCCTTCTTCATCAGATCCTTGAGGTCGGCCTGCTCGGCGCTGAGCGCCTCGTGCTCCTTGCGGATCTCGATCTCTTCCAGCTTGCGCAGGGCGCGCAGGCGCATGTTGAGGATCGCCTCGGCCTGCACCTCGCTCAGCTTGAAGCGCTTCATCAGCGCCGGCTTGGGCTCGTCGGACTCGCGGATGATGGCGATCACCTCGTCGAGGTTGAGGTAGGCGACCAGGTAGCCGTCCAGCACCTCGAGGCGGTGGGCGATCTTCTCCAGGCGGTGCGTGGTGCGCCGGCACAGCACCTCGTGGCGATGGTCGAGGAAGGCCTGCAGCGCCTCGCGCAGCGACAGCACGCGCGGCGTGTGATCGGAATCGAGCACGTTGAGGTTGAGGCCGAAGCGGATCTCCAGGTCGGTCTGACGGAACAGCGATTCCATCAGCACCTCGGGCTCGACGTTGCGGCTCTTGGGCTCCAGCACCAGGCGCACGTCGGCCGCCGACTCGTCGCGCACGTCGGCCAGCATGGCGAGCTTCTTGTTGTCGAGCAGCTCGGCGATCTTCTCGATCAGGCGCGACTTCTGCACCTGGTAGGGGATCTCGGTGACCACGATCTGGTAGCCGCCGCCCTTCAGCGTCTCCTTCTCCCAGCGGGCGCGCAGACGGAAGCTGCCGCGCCCCGTGCGGTAGGCCTCGACGATCGCCTCGGGCGCCTCAACCAACACGCCGCCGGTCGGGAAATCGGGCCCGCGCACGAAGCCGACCAGCTTGTCGACCGTGGCATTGGGCGTCTTGATCAGGTGCAGCAGGGCGTCGCAGAGCTCGGCCGCGTTGTGTGGCGGGATCGAGGTCGCCATGCCGACGGCGATGCCCTGAGCGCCGTTGGCCAGCAGGTTCGGGAAGGCGGCCGGCAGCACCAGCGGCTCGTCGCCCTCGCCGTCGTAGGTCGAGCGGAAGTCGACCGCGTCCTCGTCGATGCCCTCAAGCAGCAGGCTGGCGACCTCGGTCAGGCGCGCCTCGGTGTAGCGCATGGCCGCGGCGTTATCGCCGTCGATGTTACCGTAGTTACCCTGGCCGTCGACCAGCGGATAGCGCAGCGCGAAGTCCTGCGCCAGCCGCACCAGGGCGTCGTAGATCGACGTCTCGCCGTGCGGATGGAACTTGCCGATCACGTCGCCGACCACGCGGGCCGACTTCTTGTACCCCTGGCTCGGGTCGAGGCGGAGCTGGCGCATGGCGTAGAGCAGCCGCCGGTGCACCGGCTTCAGTCCGTCGCGCACGTCGGGCAGCGAGCGCGACATGATGGTGGAGAGCGCGTAACTCAGGTAGCGCTCGGCCAGCGCGTCGGCCAGACGCACGTCGCGCACCTCGCCGGCAATGTCGAGGGGGGAAGCTGGGCTCATGGGGTACCTCTCTCAGGCAGCAGAGAGTGTAGGTTCGGACAGGGCGATTCGCCAAGAACCGGGCGGATGCCGCCTCCTGGGCGACGACATTCACACCTCTCAGGCAGGAGAGGCTCGCCCTTGCCCCACCGAACGGTGTCGTCCCGGCACCTGTTGCCTGGACCCATTGGCCCATCCGTGCCACGCGCTAATGGCAATGATGGGTCCCGGGGACAAGCCCCGGGACGACAGTGCTGTGTG
>JBHJOF010000353.1:0-2326 GCA_050330055.1 Kiloniellales bacterium | reverse complement strand
GTGACCAGGCCGATGGCCTTCCAGCCGCCGTCGTGGTGCCACACGATATCGTGCTCGACAGCCTGGACCTTGGCCTGCACGGCCTCCAGGTCGCGCCGCAGCCGGTCGGGATCGGGCGCGAAGGGCAGCCGGCCGGTCAAGCCGACGCCCAGGGACCGGGTGATGATCTGCCAAGGATAGAGCATGGCCGGCTTACGCTCCGGGCCTGTGCTGCGCTGTTCGTGGCAGCCGGTAACTCCTTACGCATAAACAGGTAAGCAAAGCCTGAACGGACGGTCCAGACAAGGACCCGGCGCCCGGCCGCTAACGCCTACGCCCTGACGCGGGTCTTCTCCGGGTCGTAGAAGGGGAAGGGGACAACGGTGGCCGGGATGCGCTTTTGGTGGCCGTCGAGCTTGCCGACTTCGACCGCGGTACCGGGTGCCATGTACTCCACGTTGAGGCGGGCCAGCGCGATGTTCTTCTTCAGGATCGGCGAGCGCGTGGCGCTGGTTACCGTGCCGACCTGGCCGCGGCCGATGTGCACGCAGTCGCCGTGCGCCGCCGCTTCGTTGCCCTCCAGCTCGAGCCCGACCAGGCGACGCTGCGGGGCCGCCTTGTCGCGCTCGAGGGCCGCCTTGCCGATGAAGTCCTCGTTCTTGGTCTTGAGCGCGACGGCGAAGCCGATGCCGGCCTCGAAGGGATTGGTCTGGTCGCAGAATTCATATCCCGCGAAGATCAGGCCCGCCTCGATGCGCAGCATGTCGAGCGCCGCGAGGCCACAGGGCAGCAGGCCGTGCGGCTGGCCCGCCTGGAAGACCGCGTCCCACACCGCCGGCGCGTCCTTGGGATGGCACCAGAGCTCGTAGCCGAGCTCGCCGGTGTAGCCAGTCCGTGAAACGACGATCGGAATGCCGTCGAAGTCGCCAATGCGGCCGATCGCGAAGCGGAACCACTGCAGCTCATCCATGCTGGGCTGGGCCGGCGGCGTCCAGACGATCTCGCGCAGGATGTCGCGGCTCTTGGGGCCCTGGACCGAAAGATTGGAGAGCTGGTCGGTCGAGGACTTGATCCAGACGCGCAGGCCCTCCTTCTCGGCCTGCTCGCGCAGCCAGATGCCGCCGTAGTCGCTGCCGCCGATCCAGCGGAAGTTGTCCTGGCCCAGGCGGAACAGCGTGCCGTCGTCGATCATGCCGCCGTGCTCGTAGCACAGGGCGGAATAGACCACCTGTCCGACGCTCAGCTTGCGCACGTTGCGGGTCAGGGTCAGGTTCATCAGGCTCTCGGCGTCGGGGCCCAGCACCTCGAACTTGCGCAGCGGCGAGAGATCGATCGCAACCGCCTTCTCGCGGCAAGCCCAGTACTCGGCGATGGCGCCCTCGCCCGTATAGGCGGTCGGCAGCCAGAAGCCGTTGTACTCGGCAAACTGGCGCGTGCGCTGCGAGCTTCGCGGATGGAAGCCGGTCTCGCGGGTGAGCTGCGGGTCTGCGTCTGGGGTCATGCGAAAGGCCACCGCTTTGGAGAAGACGTTCTTGGCTGGATAGACGCGGACGTGGATATCGGTCGGGTTCCAGCCGTTGGCCGCGTCGATATCGTCCGGGCAGGCCGAGGAGCTGCAGACCAGGTCGGTTAGCGCGCGCAGCAGCACGTAGTCGCCGGGCCGCGACCAGGGCTCGTCCAGGTGGATCTGGTTGTTGGCGTCGACCCCGGTGTTGAAGAAGAAGTTGATCGCCTCCCAGCCCTTGCGCGGCGCCACGCCATAGGGGGCGAGCGCATTCGACATGTTGGTCGAGCAGTTGACGTGGCCCGGATAGCCCATGTCCTCGTAGTACCTGGCGGTGCAGGCCAGGCCGAAGGTATCGTGCCGGCCGACGGTGTCGCGCACCACCTCGACCAGCGGGCGCTGATCGACGTCGTAGAACTTGGAGAACAGACCGGGCCCCGGATAGAGCGCGCCCATCAGGGTGCGCGTCGTGGTCGCGTCGAGCGGCCGCTCGATGCCGCGCTCGAGCTGCGCCGCAATCAGCGCCTGGAAGTCGGAGCACTGGCGCCCGGCCACGTCGATGACCTGGATGTACTCGCCGGCCTTGACCTCGTAGGCGATGGCGCTGGCGCGGTCCACGTGCAGGTCGAGGCGCGGATCGGCCAGCGGCTCGGGCAAACGGGCGCGCTCGTCCACCGGCTTGACGGTCGCGCGCCTGAGGATGGCGAGGAGGTCGGTCGGCGGGTCCTGTCGGTCGACCTGCATCGGCCCGCCCGGCGCGGCGACGATGCAGGTGGCGGCGCGCCGAACGGTGAACTGCGCCTCGGCGCCGGGCCGGGACTCGCCGCCACCTGCATCGTCGCC
>JBHJOF010000352.1:0-23046 GCA_050330055.1 Kiloniellales bacterium | reverse complement strand
CATCTGATCCAGGGGAACTGTCATGACTGTCCGAGGGATCAGGCGCCCGCCGGCCGGGCAGGAAGATGTCCTCCCAGAAGCGGCCCTGATAGCGTTCCAGCTTCTGCAATGCGGCGGCCAGGCCCGCCGGGTCGCGGGTCAGGCCGGCGCCGTCCAAGTCGGCCTCGAACTCGCGGGTGCGCGACAGGGCGAGCTGCAGCAGCGTGCCGATCGAGGGGGCGAAGATCAGCAGCAGCACCAGCAGCCAGGGCACCTGCTCCACGCCGGCAAGCAGCAGCGGCGCGTTCAGGACCAGCAGCAGCACGCCCACGAACGACATGGAGCGGGTCAGCCGGCTGATCATGTCGGCCAGGCCCATGACCCACATGTCGTTGTTGCGGATGTGGCTCAGCTCGTGCGCCAGCACGCCGGCCAGCTCGCGCAGCGTGAGGCGGCTCAGGAGGCCGCTGGTCATGGCGATCGCCGCGTCGCCGCGGCTGCCGACCGAGAAGGCATTGAGGGTCGGGCTGGCGATGTAGAACAGCCTGGGCGGCCGCTCCAGCCCGGCGCGGCGGGACAGCTCCGCCACCACCGCGTAGATCTCGGCCATCTCGTACTCGGGCAGCTTGCGCGCGCCGAAGAGGTGCAGCACGAACTGCGGCGAGACACTGGGGCTCAGGCTGAGCCCGATCGCGCCCAGAAGGATGGCCATGATCACGCCCAGCCAGCCGGCGACGATCCAACCGCAGGCCGCCAGCAACACGACCATACCCCCGAGCAGCAGCAGGGAGTGGAGGAAGTTACGGAGTTTGTGGCGCTGCTGCTGGTCCGGATTGAGCGGCGCCAGGGCGGTGAGCTGCATGATCTGTTCGACCTATCTCTGCACCTGTCGGCGGGAGGCATGCCTGCCGCCCATTATCTTAGGTAGGCAGCGGCCTCGCCAATTTCATGCGCCGCGTCCGGCGCGGCAACTCGGCGGCGGCGCCCCCTGGTATCGGCCGGCAGGCTGACCTAAATCAAAGCCAAGGGCCGGCAAGCGGCCTACCGTCCACGCGATTGCTCCAGCAGAGGCTTCCTGACGAGGAGTATTGCGAGATGGCTGACAAGTCTGTTGCCGTGAAGAAGAACAAAGGCAAGGCAGCCAAGGAAACGGCGGCCGTACCCTCGGTTCACGCCCCGCTCGGCGAGCTGCGGCGGCGCATGGACCGCATGTTTGAGGACTTCATGACCGGCTGGCCCTCCAGCGGCTGGACGCGCGACCTCTGGAGCTTCGAGCCCTTCGAGGTGCCATCGGTCACCGGTCGCGGCGGTCTGGTCGACGTCCGCTTCGACGTCGCCGAGAGCGGCGATGGGATCGAGATCACCGCTGAGCTTCCCGGCCTCGACGAGACGGACGTCGAGGTCTCCCTTGCCGACGATCTCATGACCATCAAGGGAGAGAAGAAGGTCGAGGAGGAGAAGAAGGAGAAGGACTATTACCTGTCCGAGCGCCGCTACGGCTCCTTCATGCGCTCTTTCCGCGTGCCGGACGCGGTCAACCAGGATCAGATCAAGGCGAGCTTCGACAAGGGCGTGCTGAAAATCTCGTTACCCAAGCGCCCCGAGGCCAAGGCCAAGACCAAGAAGATCGCCATCTCCAAGAAGTAGCGCGGCTCTCGCTCCGCCGCCTCGCGGCCCGGTGGCACAAGGGGGGCGGGGCGGCGGCGCCCCTCTTTGTACTACCGGGTCGCGTCAGCTGGCGAAGCGGTCCTGGAACTCGTTCAGCACGTAGTGGCCGCCGTCCGCATAGGCGGACGATACCAGCGCGGTCAAAGACAGCGGATCGACCCCGCGGGCCAGCAGCAGCATGAACAGGGCCTGAGTTTCATCGCTGACCAGCTTGAGCTCTTCGCGGGGCGCCATGGCAGTCCTCCTTGCCGCCGGCGCGCTGGTCCTTGCCATGTATTCGGATCCATGGGCCGACTCTCTCCAGAAGACTGCCCGATTCGCTAACGAGTCGTAAACGAGTGGAGCAGCGAGGACTGCCGTCCATGCCGCGCTTCGGCTTTCCAGGGACCAATCCAGGCGCCAGCCTGCTGCTGACCGATCTCTACGAGCTGAACATGATGCAGGCCTACCTGGAGGCCGGCATGACCGAGACGGCGGTCTTCGAGTTCTTCGTGCGCAAGCTGCCGCCCGGACGCGGCTTCTTCATGGCCGCCGGGCTGGAGCAGGTGGTGCAGTTCCTCGAGGAGGCCCGCTTCAGCGCCCAGGAGCTGGACTGGCTCGGCACCAGTGGCCGCTTCTCGCGCGATCTGATCGACCATCTGGCCGACCTCCGCTTCACGGGCGACCTGCGTGCCATGGCCGAGGGCACGGTCTTCTTCCCCAACGAGCCGATCCTGCGCCTGAGCGCGCCGCTGCCGGAGGCGCAGCTCCTGGAGAGCCGCCTGATCAACCTGCTGCACTTCGAGTGCCTGATCGCCAGCAAGGCGGCGCGCATGGTGCTGGCCGCGCCGGGCAAGACGCTGGTCGACTTCGGCTTGCGCCGCGCGCACGGCGCCGAGGCCGGCCTGCTGGCCGCGCGCGCCGCCTACCTGGCCGGCTTTGCTGCCAGCGCCACCACCCTGGCTGCGCCGGTCTTCGGCCTGCCGATCAGCGGCACCATGGCGCATTCCTTCATCCAGGCGCATGACGACGAGGAGACCGCCTTCCTGCGCTTCGCCCGCTCACGCCCCGACGCCGTGGTGCTGCTGCTCGACACCTACGACACCGAGGCGGCGGCCGAGATCGTGGTCCGCTTGGCGCCGCGCCTGCGGGACGAGGGTATCACTGTCCGCGGCGTGCGGCTCGACAGCGGCGACCTGGCCGAGCATGCCCGGCGCGTGCGGCGCATTCTCGACGACGGCGGTCTGGAGCAGGTCGAGATTTTCGCCAGCGGCGGCATCGACGAATGGTCCCTGACGGATTTCGTACGGCAAGGCGCGCCGATCGACGGCTATGGCATCGGCACCAGTCTGACCACCTCGTCGGATGCCCCGGCGCTGGACTGCGCTTACAAGCTGCAGGTCTACGCCGGCCAGCCGAAACGCAAGCGCTCTGAAGGCAAGGCAACCTGGCCGGGCCGCAAGCAGGTCTTTCGGCGCTATGACGCGGCCGGAACGATGGCCGGCGACCTGCTGACCCTGGAAGGCGACGCGGCGGACGGCGAGGCGTTGATCGCGCCGGTGCTGCGCGGCGGCAAGCGGATCGACAGCCTGCCGAGTCTCGATCAGGTGCGCAGACACGCCGCGGCCGAGCTTGCCCGGCTACCCGAGGCGTTGCGCGCGCCCGACCCGCAGGAAACCTACGAAGTCACGGTCTCCGAGCCGCTAAAGCGACTTGCCGAGAATGCGTACCAAACTGTCATGAAAGCAAGAAACTGACTCGCGGGGAAATTCCGCTAAGCGAATGTTAAGCTGATAGGGCTACCACCCAAGACCAGAGCTTTCTTGCATTTGGGGATGGCGGCACGGTGCGCCGTCATGGTCTTGCGGTACGGTGGTGGTGTTGGGGTGTCGGTTCCGGAGTTGGGCTCCCACGGCCTTGGCGCTGGTGCTGTGTTGCGGTCAGGTCGCAGCTGAGGAGACCCCCTTCCTGCCGGCCAGCCAAGAGACCGCGCTGGCTGGTTCGCCAGTCCGGCACAACAGCGACCTCGTGGCACCGATCTTCAGCGGTCTTGTCGACCCTCTCACGCGCCTGCGCCGCCACTACGGCGTCTTCAACAATGTCCGCTTGCCCAAGAAGGATGCGGCGCCTCAAGGCTCGGCAGCGCAGCTGATCGCGCTGCCGGAGCCGCAGCTCGGCGAGCAGGCGACCGATCGTAACGGCGGCAGCGCGCGGCTGGAAAATCAGCGCTCCGGCATGGTGCTCCGCGGCATGGTCGAAAGCTGGTCGCAGGACAGCGGGACTGCCCGCAACCGAAGCCAGCGCACGGCGGTATTTGGCGCCGAGCACGATCTCATGTTCGAGCAGCGCCGCTTGAGCCTGCAAAGCGAAGTCGGCCTGCACGACAGCGATGCGGCCAGCGCGAGCGACTCGCGGTCGCTCGAGAACCTCGGCTATGCCTTCCGGCTGTCGGGCGAGGAACCGTCCGGACGCGTCTCCTATGGCGTCGCGTTCGACTACCGCGGCGCCGGCTTCCGCCCCGACGCCGAGGTCGGGTACGAGGCGCGCGGTCGGTTCAATGGGGCCTGGCGGCTCGACGACGCGACGCGCTTGTCGGGTTACATCGGCCGCAGCGCCCGCGAGCTGGGCACGGAGAACCCCTACGACGGCTGGAGCGCGGGATTTGCGATGGAGCGGGCTATGCTGCCCGCCCTGTTGCCGGGCCTGACCGCCGAGCTGGGCTTGGAGGGCAGCCGGGTCGGTAACGCCCAGGAAACCGAAGACCTGCTGCGCTCGCGTGCCCGGCTCGCCCTGCGCGCGCCCCTGGCGCCGGACCTGCGTGGCCGCATGGCGGTGATCGCCGACCGCGAGCAGGAGCAGATTCAGAGCCTGTCGCGCCAAGGCCGGGAGCTTCGCTTCGGCCTGGAGCAGGATTTCGAGCTCCTGGGTGCCGCGACGCGGCTGGCCGGCGAGGCATCGCTGCGCACTCTATCCGGCAGCGACGTGGCGAATGACACGGGGACTGCCGGGCTCTCCTTCACCCTGAACGACGGCGACAACAGCCTCACCCTGCGCGGACGGCTGCTGCAGCACGAGAACTACCGGACGCCGGAAAACAGCGGGCTGGGCAGCGAGTTGGCGGCCCGCGTGCTGCATTTGGGCAGCGGCTACTCCGCCGGCCTGGAGACGGCGCTGCACGACAGCCCCCACGCCGTGCCCGCCGACTACCGAGCCGGCCTCTTCGTCAACCTGCCCTTCTGAGCCACGGTCGAAGCCGCCAGGTGCCGTGCACCTGCGGCTCAGTCCTCCCCCAGCATGGCCTTGAGCCGCAAGGCATCGCGTGCGGCATAACCTTTTTCGTCATTGTCGAAGTAACAGTAGACCCGGCGGCCCTCCCCTCGCCAGTCGCGGAAGCGCCTGGCCCAGGCGGCGAGCGCCTGGCCGCTGTAGCTGCCCTGGTAGGCACCGCCCGGCCCGTGCAGCCGCACATAACAGAGCGCGGCCGTGACCTCGATCGGCGAGCGCTGCCCGGCCAGATCGTAGATGCAGAAGGCTGCGCCGTGCTCGGCCAGCAGGTCGTACAGACCGTCGCCGAACCAGCGCTCGTCGCGGAACTCGAAGGCGCAGGGTAAGCTGCCGGGCAGCACGGCGAGGAAGTCGCGCAGCCGCCCGAGGTCGGGCTTCCAGCGCGGCAGCAGCTGGAACAGCACCGGCCCCCGCTTGTCGCCCAGCGCCGCAGCCGCCTCGAGGAAGCGGGCGACGTGCGCCTCGGGGTCCTTCAGCCGCTTCATGTGGGTGATGTAGCGACTCGCCTTGACGGCGAAGCGGAAGCCCCCCGGCACGCTGTCGCGCCAGCCGCGGAAGGTCCCCGGCGACGGCAAACGGTAGAAGCTGCTGTTGATCTCGACCGTATCGAAGCACTCGGCATAGAAGGCCAGGTAGTCGGCCTTGCGCAGCTCCCGCGGATAGAACGGTCCGGCCCAGTGGTCGTAGTGCCAGCCTGAGGTGCCGATGCGAATGGCCCGCCGCCCTGCCCGCATGCGCTTCCGTTCCGCCATATCGTGCCGGCTCTCGCCTGCCCTGGCGCCGATTTCTGGGCTCTCTGTATCACATGATGTTCAACGCGGCCTATTTCTCGACAAGTCCCTTCAGGTTGGCAAGGCCGGTCTCGAAGTCCTTGCCGACCATCTTATCCATGCTGAAGACGGTGCTCATCACCTTCGCCATGCAGGGCATGGGACCCCGCATGGCCCAGGTGACACGGGTCGCCTCGCCGTTGCCTTGCCAGGCGTAGCGGGCGCCCTGTTCGCTAGCCAGGCGCGCCAGGCAGGGGGTGCGCGAAGCTCCAGGCGTGACCGTAGGGATCGACGACCTGGGCATAGCGCGCGCCCCAGAAGGCGTCCTCCGGCGGCATGGTGACGGTCGCGCCGGCCGTTTCGGCGCGCTTCACAGCCGCATCGCAGTCCTCGACGTCGAGATGCAGCGTGACCGAGGTGCCGCCCATCTGCTTGGGCGGCTGCACGTGATTTGCGCCGCACTGCTCGCGGAAGTCGGGAAAGTCGTCGCGCAGGTAGATGCGGGCGCCATTCACCTGAAGTTCGGCGTGCAGCAGGCGCTTGCCATCTTCCGCCGGCACCCGCATCGTCTCTCTGGCGCCGAGCGCCTGCTTGTAGAACTCCAGCGCCGCGGCCGCGTCCTCGACGACCAGATGTGGGATGACGCCCTGTGTTTGCTCGGTCATGTCTGTCCTTCCTTGCAATGCATCTTGTCCATGAGCCATTCGAGCGCTCGGCTTCCGCCACGCGCTAGGGCTTGAGATCGACCGCCGCCTTGTAGCTGCCGTCCATGTAGAAGGGCACGGACTCGTGCTCGTGCACGATCTTCCAGGCGCCGCCGACCTTGCGCAGGCCGAGCGTCAACCGGAACCAGATGTCGGGCTTCTCGCCGCCGGTCTTGGTGCCGCCCAAGCGGGCCAGGCCGTGGCAGAAAGCGGTATCGGCGCTTGCCAGGATGCTGAGGTCACGAACCTCGTGCCGGAGCGGGCCTTGCCAGGTGGCGAACCAGGCTTCCAGGCCCTCGGCGACGGCAGCGTCGGATATCAGCGGCGGGGCCAGGGAGAATTGAACGTAGTTCGGCGCGTGATGGGCGACCACGCGCTTGGCGTCCTTGGCGCGCAGGGCGCCGGACCAGTCCTCGATTGCCGCGCGGATCTGGGCCTCCGGGCCCGTTGCCTTTTGCTCTGCCAAGTTCATGATTGCTTTCTCCGTCTATCGTGTTGCGACCTGACGCAGCTCCGGCGGCGCTACAAGCTGGCGCCGTCGAACGCGGCGATCTTGATCGTTGAAAGGTCCAGACCCTCGACGCACCGCAGATTGATCGCCACCATCGCTTCGCCATCGGGGCCGATCCCCTCGGCGAAAGGCGCGCAGCCGCAGATCTTGCAGAACTGGTGACGGATCACATGCTGCCCGAAGGTGTAAACAGCGACGTCGTCGCGCGAGGTTTCCAAGTGGAACCTGTCGGGCGTAAAGAACGCCAGCAGAGAGCCCTTGCGACGGCAGATCGAGCAGTTGCACTCGATCGCCTCGCTCGGCGCCTCCGCCTCGAGTCGGTAGGCGATACCGCCACAATGGCAACTGCCACGAATCGGCATGACCTCCTCCTGAACTGGATTGTTCCACTACCAAAGCGCGGGTGCTTTCGGCACTGCTTGCATCACGCCGTAGCTCGAATACTTGCAAAGGCCTCGGCGATCCGCTGCGGCGCCTTGGGACGCGCATACATCCGCTCGAGATATGCCTTGAGATTCGGGCTGTCGTCGATCAACCGCAGCTCATTGCCCCAGTCCACCGTATAGGCGGTGATGCAGTCGGCGACGGTGATATCGTCGCCGACGACGAATTGGCGCCCTTCCATGTGGCGGTCAAGAACAGTCGCCATGGCGACGAACTCCTCGGTGGCGAGAGCAATGTCACCCGGCAAGCGCTTGTCTTCGGGGTACAAAGCGGTGTGGCGCGATATCCGCCACAGCGGCTGTTCGAGTTCCGTGACGGCGAACATGGACCAGCGATAGACTTGGGCCCGCTCCTTGAGATCGGCAGGGAGCAACCCCTTGGCGCCGCATTTTTCCGCCAAATACATGACGATCGCGGCGGACTCCGTAAGCACAAGATCGCCGTCGACCAGTACCGGGATCTTGCCGGCAGGATTGAGACGCAGGAAGTCAGGGTGGCGATTTTCGCCGGCTATGAGATTGACGGGCACGAACTCGAATCCCGCATCGAGCTCCCGAAGAGCCCAAAGCGCGCGAAGCGAGCGCGTGGGGGCGAATCCATACAGCTTCATCGTGGTTCTCCTCGGCTTCGACCGGGCGGCGGTGTGCTACGCGCTTGCCGAAGCGCGGCCGGACTTGGAGCGCTCGGCGCCCTCGTACTCGTCGTGACGCCGTACCCAGTCCATGATCTCGGTCTCATTGCGGCCCTTCGGTGTGATGTCGAGATAGATGAAGACGCCGTTCACCTCCTCGTTGCCGCGTGCATAGCTGGAGTAGGTGTGAAAGACGTCACCGTTCTCGTCCTTGTAGAAGACGCTGAGCCCGGGCAGCTCGTCGTAGCCCTCGACCAGGCCGTAGTTGTAGTCGACCTTGCCCTGGGCGAGCTGCTCCTTGGTGAAGGAAACGTGGAAGTCGTAGTTGAAGTCATTGCCGTAAGACGACACCCACTTTACGCTCCAGCCCATGCGCTTCCCGTAGGCCTTGAGCTTCTCCAAGGGCGCCCGCGATACCCGCACGTAGGTCACATCGTGATTCTTGAGGTGCAGGTACGCTCCCTCGGCGTGGTCGGCCTCCATTGAGCAGCTCGGGCAGCCGGCATCCCAGTCGGAACCGAACATGAAGTGATGGATGATGAGCTGGCTGTTGCGGCCGAACAGCTCAGCTAGCGTCTGCTTGCCCTCGAACGTGTCGAAAACATAGGTCTTCTCGACCTTGACCCAGGGCAGCGCGCGCCGCTCTGCGGCGACCAGATCGCGCATCCGGGTCAGCGCCTTCTCGTTCCTGAGGTGCGCCTTGCGCGCCTTGAGCCAGTCTTCGCGGGACACGATTTCTTGTTGCATGGCGCGATCTCCATCGATTTGAGTTCGGGTCAACACACCGATCAGCCCGCAGGCCGGGACGGCGCCTCCAGGTCCAGGACCGGCCGGACTTCGATGCTTCCCCGCGACGCCATGGGGATCTTCGTCGCGACCTGAACGGCATCGTCCAGGTCCTTTGCGTCGATCAGGATGAAGCCCAGCAGCTGCTCCTTTGTCTCGGCGAACGGACCGTCGGTGACCGTCGCCTTGCGGTTCCGCACCCGTACAGTCCTGGCAGTCTCCACGGGTTGCAGGGCATCCGAGACGAGGTAGCGGCCGCTCCTGCGGAGCACATCGTCGTAGTCCAGGGACTCCTCGACGAGTGCGTCGAACTCGCCCTTGGAGAGGGCATCCAGCACTGCCTGCTCACCATAAACCAGGCACAGGTACTTCATGATTCGACCCCCTCGCAGGGCTGATCTTTCAAACGGTCGCTCCTAGGACGAGCGACGCAGTGTCAATCCGACAGCGCCGACAGGAATTTTTCTCGCCCCTTTAGCCCGACAGCTTGGTGTCGTGGGCCGGTGCGCTGTCCTGCATCAGGCGATCGAGATGCTGGCGGATATGGGCGGCCTCGGCCGGCGTGCGGGCCAGCGCGATCGCCCGGTCGAAGGCCACGCGGGCCTCGTCCTTGCGGCCGAGCCGCAGCAGCAGCGCGCCCTTGACACCGAAGAAGTGGAAATATCCGGACAAGGCCTTGCCGAGCGGTTCGATCATCGCCAACGCCGCCCCTGGGCCGCGCAGCTTGGCGACGGCCACCGCCCGGTTGAGGGTGACCACCGGCGAGGGCTGCAGGTTTTCCAGCAGTTCGTAAAGCAGGTCGATCTCGGCCCAGTCGGTGTCCTCGGGACGGGCAGCCCGGACATGCAGGGCGGCGATCGCGGCCTGAAGCTGGTAGGGGCCGGGCTTGCGGTGCCGAAAGGCCTTGTCGACCAGCACCAGCCCCTCGTCGATCATCTCCCGGTTCCACAGGCCGCGGTCCTGCTCCTCGAGCAGCACGATGCCCCCGTCGGCGTCGAGCCGGGCCGGCGTGCGGGCATGCTGGAACAGCAGCAGCGCCAGCAGCGCCATGATGTCAGGCTCGCCCGGAAACAGCTTGAGCAGCAGCCGGGCGAGCCGGATCGCCTCGTCGCAGAGCGGCGCGCGGATGTGCGCCTCGCCGCCGCTCGCCGAGTAGCCCTCGTTGAACAGCAGGTAGATCATGGCGGCGACGGCGTCGAGCCGCTCGGCCCGCTCGACGGCGCCGGGCGCCTCGTAGGGCACCTGCGCCTGGGCGATGCGGCGCTTGGCCCGGGTGATGCGCTGCTCCATCGCGCTTTCGCTCACCAGGAAGGCGCGGGCGATCTCCTTGACCGTAAGGCCGGAGACGATGCGCAGCGCCAGCGCGATCTGCTGCGTTGCCGGCAGGTCGGGGTGACAGCATATGAACAGCAGGCGCAGCACGTCGTCGCGGTAGTGTCCGCTGTCCAGGCGCTCGGCCAGGTCGGCCTCGGCATCGTCCAGGTCCGAGATGACCTCCTCGGGCGGCAGGGCCTGGCTCTTGCTGCGGCGGCGCACGTCGTCGATCGCGGAGTTGCGCCCGACCAGGATCAGCCAGGCGGCGGGATCGCGCGGCGGGCCGTTCTTCGGCCAGGCCTTGAGCGCCCTGAGGCAGGCCTCCTGGAAGGCTTCCTCGGCGGTGTCGAGGTCGCGGAAGTAACGCAGCAGCGCGCCGATTGCCTGGGGGCGGGCGGAGGTCAGGGCCGCATCGATCCAGGCAAGCTCGCTCACGTTACCTCTCGTCGGGCTTGTAGAGGCGCAACGGGCGGATTTCGAAGGCGCCGGTCTCGTCGCGGCCGAGATTGCGGGCGACATCGACGGCTTCGTCGAGCGTCTGGCAATCGATCACGTAGAAGCCGAGGAGCTGCTCCTTGGTCTCGGAGAAGGGCCCGTCGATGACCATGGCCTCGCGGCCGCTCCTGACGGTGGTGGCCGCGGTGGTCGGCATCAGCCGGACGGCCGGGCCGAGCCGGCCTTGCTTGGCGAGCACATCAGTCACCTGAGCCCGCTTGGCGAGGACCGCATCGTCCTCCTCCTTGCTCCAGGCGTTGACGACGTCCTCATCGTGGTAGCACAGGATGGCGTAGAGCATGTCGGGCAGTCCTCCCTTGTCTTAGGACGAAGCAGTATGCCAATGGCCGACAGCACCTCGGCAAAAATCACCGCCTGCCGGGCGCTTGTCGCAGTTTTCTCACGAGCAAGCGGCACAGCTCCGCCGGAAGCTGACAGATGTTCTTTTGTAGCAGAGGGTTAGATGGGGGCGCCTAGTTGTCCGCTTTCCGCGACACCAGCCGCACCGGCGGCTCCTTCTGCTGGGGCGGGCCGAGGCAGCTTTCGATCTCCGCGCGGCTGAGCGTCTCCTTCTCCTCCAGCGCCGCGATCAGGCGGTCCAGCCCCTCGCGGTGCTGCCGGATCTGCTGCGCCGCCCGCTCTTCGGCCTCCTTGACCAGCTGCTGCACCGCCTTGTCGACCTCGTGCGCCGTGGTCTCGCTGAAGTGGCGCGGCTGGGCCATCTCTCGGCCCAGGAAAGGATGTTCGTCGCTCTGCCGCAGGTCGACCGGACCGATATCCTCCGACATGCCCCAGCGAGCCACCATGGCGCGGGCGAGCATTGTCACCTGGCGGATGTCGTCGTCGGCACCGGAGCTGACGGTGCCCAGCAGCTCCTTCTCAGCCGTGCGGCCGCCCAGCATGACCGCCAGACGGTCCTTCAGATAGTCCTCGGGCAGAGTATGGCGCTCCCCTTCCGGCAGCATCTGGGTGCCGCCGAGCGCGCGGCCGCGCGGGATGATGCTCACCTTGTAAAGCGGGTCGGCCTTGGGCAGGAAGTGGGCCACCAACGTGTGGCCGGACTCGTGCACCGCCAGTCGGTGGCGCTCCTCCGGCTGGATCGCCAGCGTGCGTTCCGAGCCGATCATGACCTTGTCGCGCATCTCGTCGAGATGGCGCATGGTCACGGCGTTGGCACCTTCCCGTGCCGCCATCATGGCCGCCTCGTTGATCAGGTTCTTCAGGTCGGCGCCGGAGAAGCCGGGCGTGCCGGCGGCAACCTTGGGCAGGTCCACGCCGCTGGCCAGCGGCACCCTGCGGACATGTACCTTGAGGATCGCCTCGCGCGCGTCTTTGTCCGGAAGCTCCAGGCTGACGTGGCGGTCGAAGCGACCTGGACGGAGCAGCGCCGGGTCGAGCACGTCCGGCCGGTTGGTCGCAGCCAGCACGATCACCGCCTCGTGGCCGCTGAAGCCGTCCATCTCGGCCAGGATCTGGTTCAGGGTCTGCTCGCGCTCGTCGTGGCCGCCGCCCAGGCCGGTGCCGCGCACCCGTCCGATCGAATCGAGCTCGTCGATGAATATGATCGAGGGCGCGCGCTTCTTGGCCTCGTCGAACATGTTGCGCACGCGCGAGGCGCCGACGCCGACGAACATCTCGATGAACTCGGAGGCGGAGATGTGGAAGAAGGGCACGCCGGCCTCGCCGGCCAGGGCCCGGGCCAGCAGCGTCTTGCCGGTGCCGGGCGGGCCCATCAGCAGCACGCCGCGCGGGGACTCGGCACCGAGCCGGGTATAGCGCTCAGGGTTGCGCAGGAAGTCGACCAGCTCGGACACCTCGCGCTTGGCGTTTTCCTGGCCCGCCACGTCGTCGAAGGTGATCTTCCGGGCCCGCTTTTCCTCGCGCCGGGCCGTGCCGACCAGGAAGTCGCTGACGTCGCGCCCGCCGCCGAGCCGGCCCATCATGTTCTTCTGCATCCGGTTCCAGAACCAGAAGTAAAAGCCGATCAGCAGCAACCAGGGCAGCAGGCCGTAGACCCAGCGGCCCTCGCCGTCGCTGCCCGGCAGGCTGCGCACCTCGACATTATGCGATTCCAGCAGCGGCAGCAGTTCCGGGTCGCCCATAGCCGGCACCCTGGTCTGCACCTTGCTGGACTCCTGCCCTTGCGGCCCCAGGGGCATGGCGCGCTTCAAGGTGGCCGTGGCCTTGTCTTCGCGCAGCTCTACGGACAGCAGCTCGCCATCGGTGGCGAGACTTTTGAAATCACTGTAGGACAACTCGACGCTCGCCCTTTCCGGCGTCGTACTGACGCCGAAGGCAAGTAGCAGCACCAGAAAACCGGCTATGACGGCAAAGGGCAGCCAGGCTGACCAGCGGTTCATAGGTAACTCCGCATCGTCGCGTCAGACGGCCTCAGCCGAGGCCCTGTCTCACTCCATTAATATAGGGGCCAAGCTCTTCATTTCGCCCCCTTTTGCCCCGGACCCACAGCCGAGGCCGGCCCTCGGCGGAAGCAGGGGGCCTGCCAGAATCATATCACTTCACGGTGACGCAGGTACAAGGCGCAAGCTGGGTCACCTTGTGGGAGACGCTGCCCATCAGCAACCCTTTGACGGCGCCGAGTCCACGGCTGCCCATGACGATCAGGTTCGCGCCCTCGCGCTCGGCGCAGTCGAGAATCTGTTGTGCGGCTTCGCCGTCCTCCAGGGCGCTCTTGATCTGCTCGACGCCGGCCTTGCGCGCCGTGGTCTCGGCATTGTCCAGGATCAAGCGGCCGATCTTCTCATAGACCCGGCGTGGCGCCTCGTCGGCCCGTGCGTCGTGCAGCAGCCTGGCGGCCGCTGCGGGAATGTTGGCGGCGAAGGGCGCGCCAGCCGCTCCTTCCCGCTCCGCCAGGTGCTCGACCTCGGCCATGTGCTTCATTTCCCCCGACAGGCCGCCGCGCAGCAGGACGTGAAGCAGGACCAGCCGGGCGCCGTATTTCTCGGCGATGTCGCTGGCCAGCAGCACCGCCTTGTTGGCGTGCTCGGAGCCGTCGGTCGGCACCACGATGGTCTTGATCATGCCGCATCTCCTCCCTGGGCGTCGCATTGCCCGTAAGCCTAGAGGGCCGCGATAGGAAGGCATTGATCTTGATCACTTCGGGGCGGCTCCGGGGACGCCGCACCACGGCTTACCGGGTGCCCGTCCCCTTCCCCCGCTCCAGCTCCTCGATGCTGCGCGGCCAGTCCTTCTTGAGCAGGCGCGAGAGGGCGCGGTCGGCCAGGATCTGGCCGCCAGTCTGGCAGCGCGGGCAGTAGTTGGTCTCGTTGCTGGCGTAGCGGATGCGCTGCACGGCGGTGCCGCAGACTGAGCAGGGCTGGCCATAGCGGCCGTGCACCGCCATGTCGGGGCGGAAGGCCGTCACCTTCTCGGGGAAGCCCTCGCCGGTCTCGGCGCGCAGGCGCTCGGTCCAGTCGCTGAGCGTCTCCTTCGTGGCGTCGAACAGGCGGGCGACTTCCTCGTCGCTCAGCGTCCGGGTCATGGCGACCGGTGAGAAGCCGGCACGGTGCAGGATCTCGTCGGAATAGGCGTTGCCGATGCCGCTGAAGAGATGCGGGTCGGTCAGCGCCCGCTTCAGCGTGTGATTGCTCGCCGTCAGCGCCCGCTGGAAAGCCGCCAGGTCGATCTCGAAGAGCTCCAGCCCGCCGGGATCGAGCGCCCGCAAGCCCGCCTCGCCGCGCACCAGGTGCAGCGAGGCACGCCGCTTCGAGCCCTCCTCGGTCAGCATCAGCGTGCCGTCGGGGAAGTCGAAGGCGGCCAGGCCGCGCCTGCCCGGCGGCTTGGCGCCGCGCTTCTGCCAGTGCAGCCGGCCCGCGATCATGAGATGCAGCACCAGCCAGGTGTCGTCCTCGAGCCTGATGGCGATGCGCTTGCCGACGCGGCGCAGCGCCGTCACGCGCTTTCCGGCCGCGCCCGCGACCGGCGGATCGACGCTGCGCAAGAGGAAGGGGCTGGCCAGGCGCACCGCCTCGAGCGGCCGCCCCAGGATGCGCTTCTCCAGCGCCTCGATATAGACCGAGATGTCGGGCAGTTCGGGCATGACCTAGCGCCAAACTTCATTGACACAAACCACACCCCCCTCCCTGGCCCTCCCCCGCAAGGGGGGAGGGAAAGTAGGGCTCGGCATTATCTTCTCCCTCCCCCTTGACGGGGGAGGGCCGGGGTGGGGGTGACACTCGATCTTGCGCGAGAGGGGCACATCAGTCGAGTGGGGCGCCTTGGCGGATCCAGGCGCCGAGCAGGGCGCGCTCGGACTCCTGCATGCCGGTCTTGTTGCCGAGCGGCATGGCCTGGCTCAGCACGGCCTGGGTCATGATGCCCTGGGCGTGGCGCTTGATGTCGGACGGCGTGTCGAAGGCCACCTCGCCCGGCGGCGCGTCGAAGTCCTCGTCGGTCGGCTTGGCCGAATGGCAGCTCGCGCAGCGTAGTTGCACCACGCTCTGCACCTCAGCGAAGGCGACGGCCTCGGGACCCTCCCCCGCCTCCGGCCGATAGAGCGTCAACCAGACCAGCAGGGCGAGCACGACGGCAGCACCGGGAAGCAGGAAGTTAAAGGAAACGTCCCGCTTGCCGCTGTCCAGGCTGTTGACGAAGTGGCGCACCAGGACGCCGATCAGCACCACGCCCGCCACCACCGGCACCAGCCGCCCCTCGGCATAGAGCAGAGGATAGTGGTTGCCGATCATCGTCAGGATGACGGGCAACGTCAGATAGTTGTTGTGCAGGGAGCGCTGCTTGGCCTGGTCACCCAGGCGCGGATCGGGCGCCTGCCCGGCGATGAGCGCCGCGACGGTCTTCTTCTGGTTCGGGATGATGACCATGAAGACGTTGGCGGCCATCATGGTGCCGATCAGGGCGCCGACATGCAGCAGCGCGGCCCGGCCGCTGAAGGCCGCGCCATAGCCCCAGGTAGCGAGCAGGATCAAGATGAAGACCGCGGCCGCCAGCAGCGCCGTCCGCCGCCCGACCGGCGAGCGGCAGAGGCCGTCATAGAGCAGCCAACCGGCCGCGAGCGAGGCGACGCTGAGGCCGATCGCGGCGGCAGGCGAGATGTCCAGGACACTCCGATCAATCAGGTAGGCCTCGGCGCTCCAGTAGTAGATCACCGCCAGCAGCAGGAAGCCGGTGATCCAGGTGAAGTACGCCTCGTACTTGAACCAGTGCAGCTCCTCGGGCAGGCGCTCGGGCGCCACCTGGTACTTTTCGACCAGATAGAAGCCACCGCCGTGCACCATCCAGCTTTCGCCGGCGATACCCGGCTTGGCCTCTTCGCGTCGGCGCAGGCTGGCGTCGAGCCAGACGAAGTAGAACGAGGTGCCGATCCACATGATGCCGGCCATGACGTGCGTCCAGCGCAGCAGCAGGCCGAGCCAATCAACGATCACACTGCTCAGCACGTCGCCTCCAATCGGGGCCTCAGATCAGGCAAAGTCGGCGACGAAGGCGTCGAACTTTGCCAGGGCCGCGGCCTTCTCGTCGGGGAAGAGAAAGCTGGCCCGGAAGGCGTTGCGGCCGAGTGTCTCGATCGACGAGCGGCCGAGCTCGAGCGCCTGCTGGGCGGCCTGGAAGTTCTCCGTCACGTAGCCGCCGAAGTAGGCCGGATCGTCCGAGTTGACGGTGGCGCAGAGCCCGGCTTCCAGCATGCGCCGCAGCGGATGCCGCGCCAGGTCGTCGACCACGCAGAGGCGCAGGTTCGACAGGGGACAGACGGTGAGCGGCACCTGCTCGGCGGCGAGGCGCGCGACCAGCGCCGGATCCTCCATGGCGCGCACGCCGTGGTCGATCCGCTCGACCGCCAGCTTGTCCAGAGCGTCGCGCACATAGTCCGGCGGTCCCTCCTCGCCGGCATGGGCGACGCAGTGCAGGCCGGCCTCGCGGGCGCGCTGGAACACGGGCGCGAAGGGCCCCGGCGGAAAGCCGCGCTCGGAAGAATCGAGGCCGACGCCGCAGAGCCGCGCGCGATGCGGCAGCGCCTGCTCCAGCGTCGCCATCGCCGCCTCCGCCGGCAGATGGCGCAGGAAGCAGAGGATCAGCCGCGTTGTCATGCCGAGGCTACGCTCGGCCTCGGTCAAGGCGGCATGAATGCCATCCAGCACGGTCTCGAAGGCGACGCCGCGCTCGGTGTGGCCCTGCGGATCGAAGAAGATCTCGGCGTGGCTGACGTTGTCGGCCCGCGCCCGCTCGAGATAGGCCCAGGTCAGGTCGTAAAAGTCGGCCTCGCTCTGCAGCACCGACATTCCCTGATAGTAGATATCAAGAAAATCCTGCAGTTTACTGAACTGATAGGCTTTCCGAACCTCTTCGACGGAGTTGAACGGCAGCCTGACCCGGTTGCGCTCGGCCAGCGTCAGCATCAGCTCGGGCTCGAGCGTGCCCTCGATGTGCAGATGCAGCTCGGCCTTGGGCATGGCCTCGATGAAACGGACGACGTCGCTCATGGCGGTGCCTGCAAGTCGGACTGTCGCACTCTAAACAATCGGGGCCGGAGGGGCATCCGCCCGTCCGGCCCCGTCGACCTACCCTGGCCGGACTACTTGGGCAGCTTGTCCAGCACGCCGGCCACGTACCAGTCCATTCTCAGCAGCTCCTCGTCGCCCAGGGCCTCGCCCTCCTTGACCCGCAGGTTGCCGTCCTGGTCGGTGATCGGACCCTGGAAGGGGTGCAGCGTGCCGTTCTTGATGCCCTCCTCGGCCGCTTTGGCCAGTTCGATCACATCGGCCGGGATCGCCTCGTTGTAGGGCGCCATCTCGACCATGCCAGTGTCGAGGCCGCCCCAGGTATCCGCCGACTCCCAGGTGCCGTCCAGCACCGCCTGGGCGCGGCTGACGTAGTAGCCGTCCCAGTCGTCGACGATGGCGATGAGCTGCGCCTTGGGCGCGAAGGCCCGCATGTCGGAGGCCTGGCCGACGGCCCAAGCGCCGCGCGATTCGGCGACCTGCAGCGGCGCCGGCGAGTCGGTGTGCTGCAGGATGACGTCGGCGCCCTGGTCGATCAGCGCCTTGGCCGCATCGGCCTCCTTGCCGGGGTCGTACCAGCTATTGACCCAGACCACCCGGACCTTGCCCTCCGGATTGACCGAGTGCATGCCCTGCACGAAGGAGTTGATACCGCGCACCACCTCGGGAATCGGGAAGGAGCCGATGTAGCCGATGGTGTTCGACTTGGTCACCTTGCCGGCAATTATGCCGGCGATGTAGCGGCCTTCGTAGAAGCGCGCCATGTAGGTGCTGACGTTGGCTTCCCGCTTGTAGCCCGTGGCGTGCTCGAACTTCACGTCGGGGAACTGGGACGCCACCTTGACCGTGGGATTCATGAAGCCGAAGGAGGTGGTGAAGATCAGGTCGTGACCGCTCGCCGCCATCTGCCGGATCACCCGCTCGGCGTCGGGGCCTTCCTTGACGCTCTCGACGAAGCTGGTCTCGACCTTGTCGCCGAGCGCTTCCTCGATCGCCTTGCGGCCGACGTCGTGACGATAGGTCCAGCCGTGGTCGCCGACCGGCCCGACGTAGACGAAGCCGACCTTGATCTTGTCCTTGGCCTGCGCCGGGGCCTGGACGCCGAGCGCGGTCAGCAGCGCAACGCCCAGAAGGCCGGCGAGTCTTGCAACGTTTCGCAGTTTCATCGAATGCTCCCTGTTCACACTGAACACCGTGACCGGCGGCTCAGGCCGCCGGATGAAACACCTTGCCAAGACAGGCCGGGGCGTTGATGCGCACCCGGGCACTGTCCTTGGAGATCAGCACCAGCACCAGAATGGTCGCCAGGTATGGCAGCATGGAGAGCAGCTGCGAGGGCACCTCCAGGCCGATGCCCTGGGCGTGCAGCTGCAGGATGGTGATGCCGCCGAACATGTAGGCGCCCAACAGCACGCGGCCCGGCCGCCAGGTCGCGAAGACGACCAGGGCAAGCGCGATCCAACCCCGCCCGGCGGTCATGTTCTCGATCCACATCGGCGTGTGCGCCAGCGACAGGTAGGCGCCGCCCAGGCCGCACATGGCGCCGCCGAACAGCACCGCCAGATAGCGGATGCGGATGACCGGATAGCCGATGGAATGGCCCGCCTCCTGGTTCTCGCCGACCGCCCGCAGCACCAGCCCGGCCCTTGTGCGGACCAGGAACCAGGCGACCGCCGCGACCATCACGAAGGAAAGATACACCAGCAGGTCGTGGGCAAAAAGCAGCGGCCCGACGATCGGCAGGTCGGAGAGACCGGCGATGGCCAGCTTGGGCAGGGCCGGAAAGGGTACGCCGACGAAGCTGGCGCCCATGAGCGCGCTCAGCCCCACGCCGAAGATGGTGAGCGCCAGGCCGGTGGCCACCTGATTGGCCAGCAGCGAGAGGGTCAGGACGCCGAAGAGGAACGCCATGACCAGGCCGCCCAGGGCGCCGGCCAGGATGGCGAGCGGCCAGCTTCCCGTGGTCACCCCGGTGGCGAAGGCGGCGATGGCGCCGACCAGCATCATGCCCTCGACGCCCAGGTTGAGGACGCCGGACTTCTCGACCACCAGCTCGCCCAAAGCCGCCAGCAGCAGCGGCGTCGAGGCGCTCACCACCGTCAGGATGGTCGGCACCAGCCAGACCAGATCGCCGCTCATGACGCGGTGCTCCCTAACCGCGCCGCTGTTCGGGCGAGGCGCAGGCGATAGCGCACCAGCACGTCGGTGCCGAGCAGGAAGAACAGCAGCATGCCCTGGAACACGCCGGTCACCGCCTGCGGCAGGCCCATCTCGATCTGAACCGTCTCGCCTCCGAGGTAGGACAATGCCACCAGCAGTCCGGCCAGCACGATGCCGACCGGATGCAAGCGGCCCAGGAAGGCGACGATGATGCCGGTGAAGCCGTAGCCGGGCGAGAAGCCCGCCACGAGCTGACCGACCGGACCGGCAACCTCGAAGAGTCCGGCCAGGCCCGCCAGGCCGCCGCTGACCAGCAGGGTGAGCCAGATCACGCGGTTGCGGCTGAAGCCGGCATAGCCCGCGGCCCGCGGGGCGGCGCCGATCACCTTGATCTGGAAGCCGATCAGGGTACGGCTCAGCACGACCCAGACGAGCGCCGCGACCGCCAGGGCAACGAGCGCGCCGATGTGCAGCCGCGTGCCTTCCCAGATGATCGGCAGGGTCGCCGCCGCTCCGAACATGCGGGATTCGGGGAAGTTGTAGCCCTCCGGATCGCGCCAGGGCCCGTGCACCAGGGTGCTGAACAGCAGCAGCGCCACGTAGGTCAGCATCAGGCTGGTCAGAATCTCGTTGGCGTTGAAGCGCGTCTTGAGCCAGGCCGGGATCGCCGCCCAGGCCATGCCGCCGGCCGTGCCGGCAAGGATCATGGACGGCAGCAGAAGAAGGCTGTCGCTGTCATAGAACCACAGCGCCAGACCGCCGCCGGCGATCGCGCCGACGATCAACTGGCCCTCCGCGCCGATGTTCCAGACATTGGCGCGGAACCCCAGCGCCAGGCCGAGGGCGCAGAGCACGATCGGCGTCGCCTTGATCCCCAGCTCGGCGAGCCCGTACTCGAAATCGCCGCTGATCGGCCGCACGAAGAAGGTGTAGAGCGCGAGCAAGGGGTCGTAGCCCATCAAGCCGAACAGCACGCAGCCGCCGAGCAGGGTCAGCAGCAACGCCAGGAAGGGTGTCAGGTAGACCAGGCGATGCGAGGCTTCTCCGCGTCGCTCGAGCCTAAGCAGCATGGCTCGCCTCGCCGCGGCTTCGCTCGCCGTGGACGCCGCCCATCAAGAGGCCGATCTCCTCGCGCGAGGCAGTCGTGGGATCGAGGCTGCGCGACAGGCGCCCCTCGTTGATGACGTGAAAGCCATCACAGAGCGAAAGCAGCTCGTCCAGGTCCTGCGAGATCACCAGGATCGCCGCCCCGGCATCGGCCAGACGAATCAGCGCGCGGTGGATCGCGGCCGTGGCCCCCGCGTCGACGCCCCAGGTCGGCTGCGCCACGACGATCAGGCGCGGTTCCTGCAGGATCTCGCGGCCGACGATGAACTTCTGCAGATTGCCGCCGGACAGCGAGTTGGCATCGGCCTCGATGCCGTGCGTGCGGACGTCGAAGTCGGCGACGATGCGCTTGGCGTAGGCGTCGCGCCCGGCACCGTCGATCAGGCCGCCGCGGGTCAGGCCGAGGCGCTCGTAGCCGCTGAGATAGGCGTTGTCGGACAGGTTCATCTCCGGCACCGCGCCGTGGCCGAGCCGGCCTTCCGGCACGAAGGCGGCGCCGAGCGCGCGGCGGGCGCGCGGGCCGCGGCGGCCGACCGGCCGGCCCAGAATGGCAATCGCCTCTGCGCTGTCACTCAGGCGTTCGCCGGTCAGTGCCGCCATCAGCTCGCCCTGGCCGTTGCCGGCGACGCCGGCGATGCCGACGATCTCGCCGCCCCGCACCTCGAAGCCGATCTCCTGCAGGTCGGTGCCGAACTGGTCGTCGGCGGCGAGCGACAGGCCCTGCAGCTTGAGGCGCTGCTCGCCGGCCCGGCGGCCGTGCGTGTAGTCCGGCGCCTTGATGTCCCCACCGATCATCATTTGTGCCATGGCCTGTGTGCTCGTGGTGCGCGGGTCGCACTCGCCGACCACGCGGCCGCCGCGCAGCACCGTGGCCCTGTGGCAGAGCGCGCGAATCTCCTCCAGCTTATGGCTGATGTAGAGGATGGCGACGCCCTCGCCCGAGAGGCGCCGCAGGGTCTCGAACAGGCGCTCGACCTCCTGCGGCGTCAGTACGGAGGTCGGCTCGTCCATGATCAGGAGGCGGGGGTTCTGCAGCAGGCAGCGCACGACCTCGATGCGCTGGCGCTCGCCGACCGAGAGGCTGTGTACATAGCGGCGCGGATCGAGCGGCAGACCATAGGCCTCTGAGACCTCGCGCACCTTGGCGGCCAGGCGGCCCAGGTTGAAGTCGCCGCCGATGCCGAGCGCAATGTTCTCGGTCACCGTCATGGCCTCGAACAGCGAGAAGTGCTGGAACACCATGCCGATGCCGAGCCGTCGCGCCTGGTTCGGACTGTGGATCTCGACGGGCGCGCCCTGCCACAGCATCTGCCCGGAATCGGCGCGCAGCACGCCGTAGATGATCTTCACCAGGGTGCTCTTGCCGGCGCCGTTCTCGCCCAAGAGAGCGTGGATCTCACCCGGCGCAACGCTGAGGCCGACGCGGTCGTTGGCCAGGCAGCCCGGAAAGGCCTTGCTGATCTCGCGCAGCTCGAGCTGCGCCGTCCGCACCGCGTCACCCTCCGCCATGAAGTCCCCCTTGTGCCCCCGCGCCGCAAAGTACTGGTCTTCTGTTGTCCGCTTCGCGGGCGCCCCCTTCCCAACCCTCCCCCTCAAGGGGGGAGGGAAAAGATGAGCGGCGGCAACCAATTAGCCTCCCCCCTCGAGGGGGAGGCCGGCGCGCAGCGCCGGGAGGGGGGCTGGCGCGAAGCGCCGAAAGAGCACTGCGCAACATCACCACGCGCGTCCTCCCTAGTACATCACCTTGTCCGGCATGGCCCGCCATTCCTCGAAGAGCTCCTTGGCCTCGGGCAGCAACATGCGCAGGGTCGGGATCTCCCGCTCCCTGAGGGGCTTGGGGATCTCCCGATAGATGTGGTCGTCGTCGAAGCCGATGGCGGCCGCGTCGGCCCGTGTGTTGGCGAAGTAGAGCGCGCCGAGCCGCGCCCAGTAGATCGCGCCCAGACACATGGGACAGGGCTCGCAGCTGCTGTAGATCTCGCATTCCTCCAGGCTGAAGTGGCCGAGCGCCTGGCAGGCGGCGCGGATCGCCGCGATCTCGGCGTGTGCCGTCGGATCGTTGGTGCTGGTGACCCGGTTGACGCCCTCGGCGATCACCTGGCCGTCGCGCGCGATGACCGCCCCGAAGGGGCCGCCCGCCCCGGCGCGCATGTGCTTGGCGCCGAGCGTGATGGCGCGGCGCATCAGCTCTTCCACGCGGTCGCTCACGCGGCACCCTCCATCTCCTGCAGGCGCGCCTCGCGGCGCAGAAGCAGGTCGGCCGCGACGGCGGCGGCGATGACCGCCGGCTCCTTGCCCTCGATGCCGGGCAGCCCGATCGGGCAGGTCACGCGCGCAATCTGCGCGGCCGACAGGCCCTTGTCCGCCAGCCAGCGCAGGCCACGCTCGCGCTTGGCGTCCGAACCGATCATGCCGAGGTAGGCGGCGTCGCCGCGGCGCAGTACCGCCTCGCAGACCGCGTAGTCGGATTCGTGCTTGTGCGTCATGGTGAGAAAGAAGGCGCCCGAGGGCGCGCGCGCGACAGCTTGCCAGGGCGGATCGCAGGGCTCGACCGTGGCGTTATCCGGCGTCTCATGCGGAAAGATGCCGGGACGGCCGTCCACCCAGCAGACGGCGAAGGGCAGCGGCGCCAAGGCGCGCACGATGGCGCGGCCGACGTGCCCGGCCCCGAACAGCCAGAGCGGCTGCGGCTCGCCGGCCAGCTCCTCCTGCAGCGGCTCGGCCGCAGCCAGGGCCG
>JBHJOF010000351.1:0-27394 GCA_050330055.1 Kiloniellales bacterium | reverse complement strand
CGCGATGTCGAGCGCCTTGCCGCAGGAGTTGCGCTTGCAGAGCGAGATCGCCTCGGGCGCGGCCTTGCCCTCGTCGAGCAGGCGCGCCAGGCGCAGCACCGCCTGCAGGCCCAGCGTGATCTCGGTCTGCATGTCGGCCAGCTTCTTCTGGATCAGCTGGTTGGCGGCCAGTGGCCGGCCGAACTGCTTGCGCTCCAGGGTGTAGCTGCGCGCCGCGTGCCAGCAGAACTCGGCCGCGCCGAGCGCGCCCCAGGAGATGCCGAAGCGCGCCTTGTTGAGGCAGCCGAAGGGCCCGGCGAGACCGCTTACGTTCGGCAGCAGGTTCTCCTCGGGCACCAGCACGTCGTCCATGACGATCTCGCCGGTGATCGAGGCGCGCAGCGAGAACTTGCCCTCGATCTTGGGCGCCGTCAGGCCTTTCATGCCCTTTTCCAGGATGAAGCCGCGGATCTTGTCGTCCGGGTCGCTCTTGGCCCAGACGACGAAGATATCGGCGATCGGCGAGTTGGTGATCCACATCTTGGAGCCTTTGAGGCGGTAGCCGCCGTCCACCTTGGCGGCGCGCGTCTTCATGCCGCCCGGGTCGGAGCCGTGGTCCGGCTCGGTCAGGCCGAAGCAGCCGACGATCTCGCCCGTGGCGAGGCGCGGCAGGTACTTGCGGCGCTGCTCCTCGGTGCCGTAGGCGTGGATCGGGTGCATCACCAGGCTCGACTGCACCGACATGGTCGAGCGGTAGCCGCTGTCGACCCGCTCGACCTCGCGCGCGACCAGGCCATAGCAGACGTGGTTCATGCCGGCGCCGCCATAGGCCTCGGGGATGGTGGGCCCGAGGAAGCCCATCTCGCCCATCTCGGTCATGATCGCGCGGTCGAAGCGCTCGTGCCGGTTGGCTTCGAGGATGCGCGGCATCAGCTTGTCCTGGCAGTAGTCGCGCGCCGCGGCGCGCACCATGCGCTCGTCCTCGCTCAGCTGCTCGTCGAGCAGCAGCGGGTCCTCCCAGGAGAACACGGCCTTGGCCGGCTTGGCCGGGGCGGGCGCGGCAACCGCGGCCGCGGGTTCGGCGGGGGTCATGGATGGCTCCTATCGCTAACGACTACCTGATTTCCCGGCATCATAGCCGATCAGGCTGGGGGGAAAAGGGGGCGGGGAAGGGGACCTTAAGCACAGCCGCCGCACCACCGTGGGGCATCATGCTTCGACAGGCTCAGCATGAGGAAGGGTGAGGTGGATCAGTGCTCCAAGTGTGCCTCACCCTGAGCCTGTCGAAGGGTGAGCGCGTGGTGGCGCTGGAATGGCGCACGGGCCTCACTCATCCAACTCGTCCTTCACCACCACCCCGCCCTTCATGACGAAGGCGACGCGGCGCAGCTCCTCGATGTCGTCGAGCGGGTCGCCGTTGAGGCCGATGATGTCGGCATACTTGCCCGGCTCCAGGCTGCCCAGGTTGTCGGCCTGGCGCAGCAGGCGGGCGCCGTTCAGGGTAGCGGCCTGGATCGCCTCGGCCGGCGTCAGGCCGCAGTCGCGCACCATCTGCACGATCTCCTGGGCGTTGTCGCCGTGGTGGTTGCCCGGCGTGCCGGCGTCGGTGCCCATGGCGATCGGTACGCCCAAGGCATGTGCGCGGCGCACCGCCTCGTGGTGGATCGCGTCGAACTCGAGCAGGCGCTGCGTCAGGTGCTGCGGCATGGACGTGGCGACCGCGTCGTCGGCCAACATGGCCTGGGCGACGCAGCAGGTCGGCACCAGGAAGGTGCCGCGATCGGCCATCAGCGCCAGCGCCTCATCGTCGGCGAAGGTGCCGTGCTCGATCGAATCGACGCCGGCCTCGACCGCGTTGACGATGCCCTGGCAGGCGTGGGCATGCGCGGCCACGGGCTTGTAGTTGTCGCGCGCGATGGCGACGGCGGCGGCCAGCTCCTCGGGCCGGAACTGGATGGCGCGCGAGTCCTCGCTCTCCGGCGACAGCATGGCGCCGGTCGCCATCACTTTGATCAGGTCGGCGCCCATGGCGATCTGCTTGCGCGCCGCGGCCATGACCTCCTCGACGCCGTCGGCCACCTCGTACATGCCGGGGTAGTACTGGGCGCCGCCGGTGGTGATCGAGAGGATGCGGCCGGCCAGGAACAGGCGCGGGCCACGGATCAGCCCGGCCTCGATGGCGCTGCGTACCGCCATCTCGTGATAGTTCCAGCCGCCCACGTCGCGCAGCGCTGTGAAGCCGGCCATCAGGGAGCGCTCGGCCGCCACCGCGGCGTGGATCGCGATCAAGCCCTCGGGGCGCGCGGCCGCGGCTGCAGGGTCGGCGACCCAGGTCGGCATCACCAGGTGGACGTGGCAGTCGATCAGACCGGGCAGCAGGAAGGCGCCGTCGACGTCGATCACCTCGTCGTCGGGGGCAGGGGAGGCGGTCGCCGTGATGCCCTCGATGCGGCCCTCATCGTCGATCGCGATCTCGCCGCGCCGGTAGCCGCCCGCCTCGACGTCGTAGATCTGCCCCCCGGTCAGCCAGATCATCAGGCGGCCGCCTCCTTGGCAACCGCTTCGGTCGCGAAGTCGGCCGGCATGGTGATCTCCAGCAGCTCGCAGTCGCCGCTGCAGGCCATCAGCTCGTGGACGATGCCGGGCGGCTGGTAGACGCAGTCGCCGACCTCCAGCGCCACCTCGCCCTGGCCCTCGTACCAGAAGCGGCAGGTCCCCTGCAGCACGTAGACCATCTGGAAGCCGAGCGCGTGGCGGTGCCGCCCGGTGCCGGCCTCGCAGGGCCGGACGGCGCGGATCACGTGGGCGCCGAACTGGCCCCTGGTCGCGCCCTTGATGCCCAGGTCGCGGTAGACGAAGAAGTCGCGCAGGCCCTCGCCCTCGAACGCCGCGTCCTTGGCCCGCTTGACGGAGAAGCTGTGCTTGGCTGCGGCCATGGCTGATCCCTCCCTCTGGCTCTCCTCGCAATCGCTGGTCCCGATGCTATGACAGCGGCGGAGCGGGAGCCAGCGCCGGCAGAGGGTCTGGCGTTCTGGCTCTGTTGCGCCGGGCCCGGGCCGGCACGGCAAGGGTCCTTAACCGATTGTTTGCCATGTTCGTTGCAGCCTGCCGCCATGCCGGCACAGCGCGAGGTGATCCTGGAGTTCCACCAGGTCGGGGCCTACGTCAAGGTCTCGGCGGTCGATCCCGTGACCCTGACAGAGGTCTCGATCGTCGGCGATCCGGCGGCCGGCGAAGCCGCCCTCACGCAGGCGGCGATCCGCAAGCTCGACTACGTGCTGCGGCGCAAGGCGAGCGGCGTCAAACCGGATAGCGGCAAGGCGTCCAACCGGCACGGACGCTAAGCCTACATGGTCCGCTAAGTCCACTTATCCCAGTGTGAAATTCGCCGGGCGGCTTTCCGCTTGCCGCCCTTGTGCGGCTGCGCTAGTCATTCAGTGCGACCCGAAAATGAAGACCGCGTGGCGGCGATGCCGTCGCCAACCGGGGTCGGCGTGGCTCAGGGAGACGTTTGGGGGTCCTGCTTTGCAATGCCCGCGTGGCCCGGCGGTGGCAGCCCACCGGTTTGTCTGGTGCAGTCTTGAAGTCGAGACCCGCGGCGGCCTGGCAGGCCGGCCGCCGATGAGCCCTGCCGGAGTAGGAGCGCGGCGTCGAGTGCAAGGACGGCTATGCAGCACACCTTCGAATACTTCGTCAATCAGCTGATCAACGGGGTCACGCTGGGGGCCATCTATGGCCTGATCGCCATCGGCTACACCATGGTCTATGGCATCATCGGCATGATCAACTTCGCGCACGGTGAGATCTTCATGATCGGCGCCTTCGTGTCGCTGATCACCTTCTTGCTGCTCGGCTTGGCCGGGGTGACCTGGGTGCCGCTGGCGCTGCTGATCGTGCTGCTGGTCGCCATGCTGCTTACCGCGTTCTATGGCTGGAGCCTGGAGCGCGTCGCCTATCGGCCGCTCAGGCGCTCGCCGCGCCTGGCGGCCTTGATCACGGCGATCGGCATGTCGATTTTCTTCCAGAACTACGTGCAGCTGCTGCAGAGCGCGCGCAACAAGCCGATGCAGCCGGTAGTCAGTGGCGGCGTCGAGTTGATGCGAGAGGGCGATTTCGTAGTCTCGCTCAGCTACATGCAGATGATCATCGTGGTGACCACGTTGGTGCTGATGATCTGCTTCGCCACGATTATCGCGCGTACTGCGCTCGGCCGCTCGCAGCGCGCCTGCGAGCAGGACAAGGACATGGCGGCGCTGCTCGGCATAAACGTAGACCGCACCATCTCGCTCACCTTCGTGATGGGCGCGGCGCTGGCCTCGGTGGCCGGCATGATGTTCCTCACGTACTACGGCGTCATCGACTTCTTCATCGGCTTCCTGGCCGGCATCAAGGCCTTCACCGCCGCCGTGCTGGGCGGCATCGGCTCGCTGCCGGGCGCCATGCTGGGCGGGCTCTTGATCGGCATGATAGAGGCCTTCTGGTCGGGCTACTTCACCGCTGAATACAAAGACGTGGCCGCCTTCTCGATCCTCGTCCTGGTGCTGGTGTTCCGCCCGACCGGCCTGCTCGGCCGGCCGGACATCGAGAAGGTCTGAGGCCGTGGCGGTAACCGCCACCGCGGCGCGCGCCGGCGCGGGCTTCAGCCTCCCGGCCATGGTCAAGGAAGCCGGGCTCACCGCGCTCGTGGTGCTCGGCCTGTCGTTCTACCTGGTCGGCTTCGAGACCCTCGACGTGCCGGGCGGGCTCGACATCCGCACCCGATTCGACGACGTGGCCATGGCGGTGGTGATCGCCTTCCTCGGCCGCGTCGCCGTTTTCCTGCTGCGCGTCGGCCGGCCGCTCCCTGTGGCGCTGCTGGCGCCGCCGATCGCGCTGCTGATCCTGGTGGTGCTTTTGGGCGAGACCCTGTTCGGGCCGGTGGTCGGCAGCGAGATCAAGGCCTACCTGCCGTTCGCCAGCCCGGTCGTCATGTGGGCGGTTCTCGTCGTGACGGTGATCCTCGCGGGTCGCGCCGTCTGGCGCCTGCGACACGATGCCCAGCGCCTTTCGGAGGAGCAACGCGAAGCCCGCGCCGACGCTTTCGCTGCCCGGGTGCAGCATGCCTCGCGCTACCTCGGGCCGGCGCTGCTGGCCTTTGCCATCGTCATGCCCTTCCTGCCCTTCGCCGATCGCCGGATCGTCGACATCGGTACGCTGGTCTTGACTTACATTATGCTTGGCTGGGGCCTCAATATCGTGGTCGGGCTGGCCGGGCTGCTCGATCTCGGCTACGTCGCGTTCTACGCGGTCGGCGCCTATTCCTTCGCCCTGCTGGCGACCTATTTCGATCTCTCTTTCTGGATCTGCCTGCCCTTCGCCGGGCTGATGGCGGCGACCTTCGGCGTCCTGCTCGGCTTCCCGGTGCTGCGGCTGCGCGGCGACTATCTGGCCATCGTGACGCTCGGCTTCGGCGAGATCATTCGCATCATCTTGCTGAACTGGTACAGCTTCACCAATGGCCCGGACGGCGTCTCCGGCATTCCGCGGCCCAGCTTCTTCGGCTACGACTTCAGCCGCAATCCGGCCGAGGGCGAGACTACATTCCATATGCTCTTCGGGCTCGACTACTCCTCGATGCACCGGATCATCTTTCTCTACTACCTGATCCTGATGCTGGCGCTGGTGGTCAACCTTTTCACCCTGCGCATCCGCAAGCTGCCGGTCGGCCGCGCCTGGGAGGCGTTGCGCGAGGATGAGATCGCCTGCCGCTCGCTCGGCATCAATCCGCGCAACACAAAGCTGACCGCCTTCGCCATCGGTGCCATGTTCGGCGGCTTTGCCGGCTCCTTCTTCGCCACGCGGCAGGGCTTCATCAGCCCCGAGAGCTTCACCTTCATCGAATCCGCCGTGATTCTGGCAATCGTCGTGCTGGGCGGCTTCGGCAGCCAGATCGGCGTGGTGGTCGCCGCGGTGATTCTGATCGGCCTGCCGGAGATTTTCCGCGAGCTGCAGGAGTTCCGCATGCTGGCCTTCGGCATGGCCATGGTGCTGATCATGTTGTGGCGTCCGCGTGGCCTCCTGGCGCATCGCGAGGCGACGCTGCGGCTCCGTCCGGTCGGCGGCGGCGGGGCGGCGCCATGAACGCCAGGCTCCAGATCCCCGGCGGCGGCGAGCCGCTGCTCACCGTCGAGCATCTGACCATGCGGTTCGGCGGCCTGATCGCAGTCGACGACGTGTCGTTCCAGGCCGCGGACCAGCGCATCACCGCGATCATCGGCCCGAACGGCGCCGGCAAGACCACGGTCTTCAACTGCCTGACCGGCTTTTACGTGCCGACCGTCGGCCGCCTTACTTTGCACGGCCGCGGCGGCACCTTCTACCTCGAGCGGCTCGAGGGCTTCCGCACCGCCCAGCAGGCCGGTGTCGCCCGCACCTTCCAGAACATCCGACTGTTCCCGCACATGAGCGTGCTGGAGAACCTGGTTGTCGCCCAGCACAACAAGCTGATGCGCGCATCGGGTTACACCATCTTCGGCCTCCTCGGCTTAACCGGCTATCGTATGGCCGAGGCCGACGCGGTCGACAAGGCGCGCTACTGGCTCGACAGAGTCAACCTCACCGACAAGGCGGACTGGGAGGCCGGCAATCTCTCCTACGGCGATCAGCGGCGGCTCGAGATCATCCGCGCCATGTGCATCGACCCGGCGCTGCTCTGCCTCGACGAGCCGGCCGCCGGCCTCAACCCGCGCGAGTCCGCCCAGCTCAATCAGCTCATCAAGTTCATTCGCGACGAGCACAAGATCGGCGTGCTGCTGATCGAGCACGACATGAGCGTGGTCATGGGCATCTCCGACCACGTGGTGGTGCTCGACTACGGCCGCCTGATCTCCGACGGCACGCCCGAGCAGGTGCGCAGCGACCCGGCAGTGATCCGTGCCTATCTGGGCGAGGAGGAAAAGGAGGAGCTGCCGGAGGTGATACGCCAGGACCTCGAGCAGATCGAGCAGCCGGATGGGGGGACACGCTAGCTGCCATGCTGCAGGTCGCCGGACTCCATGCCTCCTACGGCAACATCGAGGCGTTGCGCGGCATCGACATCGAGGTGCGCCAGGGCGAGATCGTCACCCTGATCGGCGCCAACGGCGCCGGCAAGACGACCCTGCTGATGACGATCTGCGGCAATCCCCAGGCATCGCGCGGCCGGATTCTGTTCGAGGGCCAGGACATCACGCGCGAGCCGACCCACGCCATCGTGCGCAAGGGTATCGCCCAGTCGCCGGAGGGGCGGCGCGTGTTTCCGCGCATGACGGTGCTGGAAAACCTGCAGATGGGCGCCGCCATCGTCGACCCCAAGCACCTGGAGGAGGACCTGGAGCGGATCTTCAGCCTGTTCCCGATCCTGCGCCAGCGCCAGAGCCAGCGCGGCGGCACGCTGTCCGGCGGCGAGCAGCAGATGCTGGCGATCGCCCGCGCGCTGATGAGCAGGCCGCGCCTGCTGTTGCTCGACGAGCCGTCACTCGGCCTGGCCCCATTGATCGTGAAGCAGATCTTCGAGGTGATCCGCGACATCAAGGAGCGGGAGGGCGTGACCGTGCTGCTGGTCGAGCAGAACGCCTATCACGCCCTGCGCCTGGCCAACCGCGGCTACGTGCTGGCCAACGGCCACATCGTGCTGCAGGGCACCGGCGGCGAGTTGCTGGCCAACGAAGAGGTCCGCAAGGCCTATCTCGAGGGCGGTTGAGGCGCGACGGGAGGACGCTGATGGAAGCGCTGCTTGGCACCAGCCTGACGGTCTTCATCGGGGTGACCGTGATGCTGATGGGCTTCGCGGCCTTCATGACCGGGCAGGCGCTGGCCAACACCTGGCGGTCGATGCGCCAGGCTGTGTTCTATGCCTTCCTGCTGGGCCTGGCCGACCGCTTCCTGACCTGGGGGCTGTTCGAGGGCGAACTCCTGTCGGTCTCCGGTTATCTCATTGATTCGCTTGTCTTGTCCGCCATTGCCCTGGCGGCCTATCGGATGACCCAGGCGCGCCGCATGGCAAGCCAGTATCCTTGGATCTACGAGCGCACGGGTCTGTTCTCTTGGCGCGAGAAGGGGGGCGCCTAGGGCCCGTCGGCCCGCGCCGCAACTCATGGTTCTTGTTGCCGAGCCATCGCCGCATGGTAGATTAGCGGCAATCGCGCGCTTGGCCATTCGGGCCCGGGCGCGTCGGACGGGCGCAGGCTCCGTCCGCCATGAAGCCCATCGACAACAGTGTCGACTAGCAGGGAGATGAGACAGAATGCGCAGAATTAAACTCGCTTTGCTCGCCGCGGCGGCCATGACCATGGCGACCGCGGGCGTTGCCAAGGCCGACATCACGATCGCGACCGTCGGGCCGCTGACCGGGCAGTACGCCTCGTTCGGCGAGCAAATGAAGCGCGGTCTGGCGATGGCGGTCGAGGACCTCAATGCAGCCGGCGGCGTGCTGGGCGAAAAGGTCGTCGGCGTCGCGGAGGATGACGCCTGCGATCCGAAGCAGGCGGTCGCGGCGGCCAACAAGCTGGTGACCCAAGGCGTCGCCCTGGTGGCCGGCCACTTCTGCTCCGGCTCTTCGATTCCGGCCTCGGCGGTCTATGCCGAGGAGGGCGTGCTGCAGATCTCGCCGGCCTCGACCAACCCGGCGCTGACCGAGGACGCCTTTGCCAAGGGCTGGAACAACGTGCACCGCATCTGCGGCCGAGACGATGCCCAGGGCATCGTGGCCGGCAAGTTTCTGGCCGAGAAGTATGCCGGCAAGAAGGTCGCGATCCTGCACGACAAGACCGCCTATGGTAAGGGTCTGGCCGACGAGACCAAGAAGAACATGAACTCCGCCGGCCTGCAGGAGGCCATGTACGAGGCCTACACGGCCGGTGAGAAGGACTACTCGGCTCTGGTCTCGAAGATGAAGGCGGCCGGCATCGATGCGTTCTACGTCGGCGGCTACCACACCGAGGCGGGCCTGATGATCCGTCAGGCGCATGAGCAGGGCTACAAGCCGCAGCTCGTGTCGGGCGACGCGCTGGTGACCGACGAGTACTGGAAGATTACCGGACCGTCGGGCCAGGGCACCATCATGACCTTCCAGCCCGATCCGCGCGCCAAGCCGGAGGCCAAGGGCCTGGTCGAGAAGTTCCGCGCGCAGAACTACGAGCCGGAAGGTTACACCCTCTACACCTATGCGGCGGTCCAGGTCTGGGCCGAGGCGGCCAAGCGGGCCAACTCGCTCGAGACGGATGCTATTGCCGAAGAGGTCCGCGGCGGCACTTTCGACACGGTGCTTGGCCAGCTGACCTTCGACGAAAAGGGTGACGTGCTGAATCCGGAGTACGTCTGGTACGTCTGGCGCGACGGCCAGTACGCCGAGATGTAAGGCACGCTGCTAGTGCCGAGAGGGCGCGTGCCGCCCTCTCGGCTGGCGTTTCGAGACCAACGGCCTGGCGGGTACGCCCGCCGGGCCGTTCGCTCGCTGTGACGATACTGCGGCCCGAACGCGATACCTTGTGGCAGGCTTTCAAGCCCCAGCGACATATGGTAACGTCCGCGGCCTTCCACCACCTGAGCGCCGAGGCCGACCGACGTGACCGCGAAGCCCATCGCCATCGCCTCCGATCATGCCGGCTACCAGCTCAAGGCGAGCCTGATGGAGACCCTGCGCGGCTGGGGCTATGAGGTGCTCGACCTCGGCACCGACGGGCCGGACTCGGTCGACTATCCGGACTTCGCCCGCGCTTTGGTGGGGGCCATCACCGAGGGCCGCGCCGAGCGCGGCGTGCTGGTCTGCGGCACCGGCATCGGCATATCGATGGCGGCCAACCGCAATCCCAAGATCCGGGCGGCGCCGTGCCACGATGACACCTCGGCGCGTCTGGCGCGCCAGCACAACGACGCCAACGTCCTCGCCCTGGGTGCGCGCCTGGTCGGCGAGGAGGTGGCAAAGGATTGCCTTCGAACTTTTCTCGATACAGAGTTCGAAGGGGGGCGCCACCGGCGCCGCGTCGAGAAGCTCGGCTGAGCACCGCTTAAACCAGGATACGAGCATCGGGGAGACCTCCATGAGCCTCGCAAACGTCGCCCAGAAGGCCTTCGTCGAAGACAGCTTCTTCACCGGGCATTTGGCCGAGACCGACCCGGAGCTGGCCGCGGCGATCCGCGACGAGCTGCACCGCCAGCAGGACCAGATCGAGCTGATCGCCTCCGAGAACGTGGTCTCGCTGGCCGTGCTCGAGGCGCAGGGCTCGGTGCTGACCAATAAGTACGCCGAGGGCTATCCCGGGCGGCGCTACTACGGCGGCTGCGAGTTCGTCGACGTCGCCGAGCAGCTCGCCATCGACCGCGCCAAGAAGCTGTTCAACTGCGCCTTCGTCAACGTGCAGCCCCATTCAGGCGCACAGGCCAACCAGACCGTCATGCTGGCGCTCTGCCAGCCGGGCGACACCGTCATGGGCATGTCGCTCGCCGCCGGCGGCCATCTGACGCACGGCGCGCCGCCCAACCTCTCGGGCAAGTGGTTCAATGCCGTGCAGTACGGCGTGCGCAAGGAGGACGGCCTAGTCGACTTCGACCAGGTCGAGCAGCTGGCCAAGGAGCACAAGCCCAAGCTCATCATCGCCGGCGGCTCGGCCTATCCGCGCATCCTTGACTTCGCGCGCTTCCGCAACATTGCAGACTCGGTCGGCGCCTACTTCATGGTCGACATGGCGCACTTCGCCGGCCTGGTCGCGGCCGGTGTGCATCCGAGCCCACTGCCGCACGCCCATGTCGTCACCACGACGACGCACAAGACCCTGCGTGGCGGGCGCGGCGGCATGGTGCTGTCGAACGACGAGGAGCTCGGCAAGAAGATCAACTCGGCCGCTTTTCCGGGCCTGCAGGGCGGCCCGCTGATGCACGTCATCGCGGCCAAGGCGGCAGCACTCGGCGAGGCCCTGAAGCCGAGCTATAAGGTCTATGCCCAGACCGTGGTGGAGAACGCCCGCACGCTGGCGTCGGTGTTGCTGGAGAACGGCTTCGACATTGTCTCGGGCGGCACCGACACGCACCTCATGCTGGTCGACCTGCGACCCAAGAAGCTGACCGGCAACGTGGCCGAGAAGAGCCTCGACCGCGCCGGCATCACCTGCAACAAGAACGGCGTGCCCTTCGATCCGGAGAAGCCGACCGTGACCTCGGGCATCCGGCTCGGCACCCCGGCGGCGACGACGCGCGGCTTCGGCCCGGCCGAGTTCCGCCAGGTCGGCCTCTGGATCACCAGGGTGCTCGACGGCCTGGCGGCGAACGGCGACGGCAACGCCGCTGTCGAGGCCGAGGTGCGCGGCGAGGTGCGCGAGCTCTGCCGGCGCTTCCCGATCTATCCGGATTTGTGAGCGTAAGGCGCCGGCCGGTGCCCGTGCGCGCTGGGGAAGGGCTAGGGCAGGCAAGGGGGGAAGAGAAACATGCGCTGCCCGTTCTGCGGTAACGAAGACACCCAGGTTAAAGATTCGCGGCCGACCGAAGACAACTCGGCGATCCGCCGCCGCCGCCAATGCCCGAACTGCGGCGCCCGCTTCACCACCTTCGAGCGGGTGCAGCTGCGCGAGCTGACCGTGCTCAAAGGCAGCGGCCAGCGCGAGCCCTTCGATCGCGACAAGCTGCTGCGCTCCATGACCATCGCGCTGCGCAAGCGGCCGGTCGACCCCGAGCGCATCGAGCGCGTGGTCAACGGCATCGTGCGGCGCCTCGAGAGCTCCGGCGAGAGCGAGATCCCGACCAAGCTCATCGGCGAGCTGGTGATGGACGCGCTGGCCTCGCTCGACCAGGTCGGCTACGTGCGCTTCGCCTCGGTCTACCGCAACTTCCGCGAGGCGCGCGACTTCGAGGAGTTCATCGAAAAGATCGGCGCCGAGCCTGGCGACTAGTGCCGGATTCCAGCGAAGGGTGACTCGTTCGACACGAACACTCTCCTTGTCATCGCCGGGCTTGGTTCACGGCTGTCCAGTTAAGCTAAGGCCGTTTGTTGCAAAAAGGTTGCTGCATTTGGCGTTACAGGGTTTCTAGTGCAACCGAGACTGGCTGCGGCGCTGTTCCTTTTCGGCGCTTCGCGCCAGCCCCCCTCCGGCGCTGCGCGCCGCCTCCCCCTCAAGGGGGGAGGCGAATTACGGCGCAGGCGCTACTCTTTTTTTCCCTCCCCCCTTGAGGGGGAGGGCCGGGAGGGGGGCGTCCGCGAAGCGGACAACAGAACGGGCATTTTTGTTCTGTGCCGGACAGCCGTGGGCTTGACCCAGCAATCCATGGCCGCAAGCACGGTGTTCTGCGGACCCTGGATCCCTGGAACAGGTCCGGGGATGACGGTAGCGGGTGGTGGTACTCTCCAATGAGTCCGAGTGCTAAGGACGCCGGAGCGAAGGACAGCGCGCCGATGGACGGGGACCCATCCTTCGCCCGCACCGACCTCGAGCACATGCAGGCGGCGCTCACGCTGGCGCGACGCGGGCTCGGCCGAGTGGCGCCAAACCCGGCGGTCGGCTGCGTCATCGTGCGCGACGGCCGGGTGGTCGGCCGCGGTTGGACCCAGCCGGGCGGCCGGCCGCACGCCGAGACCGAGGCCCTGGCCGCAGCCGAAAACCATGCTCCGGGGGCCGCGAAGGGCGCCACCGCCTACGTCAGCTTCGAGCCCTGCGCGCATCACGGCAAGACGCCGCCCTGCTGCGAGGCCCTGATCGCGGCCGGCATCGCGCGTTGCGTGGTGGCGATCGAGGATCCCGATCCTCGCGTCGCCGGCCGCGGCCTGGCCGCCCTGCGCGAGGCCGGCATCGACGTCACCCTGGGCCCGCTGGCCGAGCAGGCGTCCCTGCTCAACGCCGGATTCCTCATGCGCCTGGCCGAGGGCCGGCCGCTGGTCACCCTCAAGCTGGCGACCAGCCTGGACGGCCGGATCGCCACGCGCAGCGGCGAGAGCCGCTGGATCACCGGCCCCCTGGCGCGCTCCCGCGGCCACCTGCTGCGCGCCCAGCATGACGCGGTGCTGATCGGCAGCAACACGGCGATGGCCGACAATCCGCGCCTCGACGTGCGCCTGCCCGGCCTGGAGGACCGCGCGCCGCTGCGCATCGTGCTCGACGGCCACCTGCGTCTGCCCTTGACCCACGACCTGGTGGCCCGGGCGGGCGAGCGGCCGACCTGTCTGATCACCCTGCACGACAACGACCCGGCGCGTCTCGCCGCTTACAGCGATCTCGGCCTCGAGGTGATCGAGGTGCCGCCTGACGAGGACGGCCGCCCGGACCTGACCGCGGCCCTGCAGGCGCTCGGCAAGCGCGGCCTGACCCGCCTCCTGGTCGAGGGCGGCGGCCATGTCGCGGCCGGCCTGCTGCGCGCCGGCCTGGTCGACCGCCTGGCCTGGTTCCGGGCGCCGCGCGCGATCGGTGGCGACGGCATCGCCGGCATCGGCGGCCTCGGCCTCGAGCGCCTGGCCGAGGCCCCCGTCTTCCGCCGCCTCTCCGTCACGACCACCGGCGAGGACCTGGTGGAAACCTACCAGCGGCTCCCCTAAGGTCCGCTCCATGTTCACCGGCATTGTCACCAACCTGGGGCGGGTGCGGCGGGTCGAGCGCCCCATCGAGCGCCCCAGGGAGCGCAGGGACGACGTGCGCTTCACCTTCGAGACCGGCTACGACAGCGGCACGATCGAGACCGGCGCCTCGATCGCCTGCTCCGGCGTCTGCCTGACCGTGGTCGACAAGGGATCGGATGCCATGGGAGGCTGGTTCGCCGCCGACGTCTCGGCCGAGACCCTGTCCAAGACCACGCTGGGGTCTTGGCGGGAGGGCACGCCGGTCAACTTCGAGCGCGCGCTCCGGCTCGGCGACGAGCTCGGCGGGCACCTGGTCTCGGGTCACGTAGACGGCGTCGCCGAGGTGGTCTCGCGCGCGCCCGATGGCGGCTCGCAGCGCTTCGTCTTCGAGGCCCCGGCGCCGCTCGCCCGCTTCATCGCCGCCAAGGGCTCGGTCGCCTTGGACGGCGTCTCGCTCACCGTCAACCAGGTCGAGGGAGCGCGATTTGGGGTGAACATCATCCCCCATACCGCTGAGAAGACGACTTTCGGGGCGCTCCGGCCGGGCTCCCTGGTCAACCTGGAAATTGATCTCGTGGCGCGCTACCTTCAGCGCCTCGCAGAGCAGGGGCGTTGGGAAGCAGGGGAGCTGGATGGCAAAGCCTGATCAGGGCGAAGCATGGCGCATCACCTTCAGCGAGGTGATCACGCCGATCGAGGAGGTCATCGAGGAGGCGCGCAACGGCCGGATGTTCATCCTGGTCGATGACGAGAGCCGCGAGAACGAAGGCGACCTGGTGATCCCGGCGCAGATGGCGACGCCCGACGCCATCAACTTCATGGCCACCCACGGCCGCGGCCTGATCTGCCTGGCCATGACCCGCGAGCGCATCGAGCAGCTCCACCTGCCGCTCATGGCGCAGCGCAACCAGTCGCGCCTCGAGACCGCCTTTACCGTCTCGATCGAGGCGCGGCACGGCGTCACCACCGGCATCTCGGCGCCGGACCGGGCGCACACCATCGCCACCGCGATCGATCCGAGCAAGGGCGCCGACGACATCGTCTCGCCAGGCCACGTCTTTCCGTTGATGGCGCGCGACGGCGGCGTGCTGGTGCGTACCGGCCACACCGAGGCGGCGGTCGACCTGGCCCGCCTGGCGGGCCTCAACCCGGCCGGGGTGATCTGCGAGATCATGAACGACGATGGCACCATGGCGCGGCGCGACGACCTGATCGCCTTCGCCCAGCGCCACGGGCTGAAGATCGCTACCATCGCCGACCTGGTGGCCTACCGTCGGCGCCACGACCGCATCGTCGAGCGCCAGCTCGAGGGCACCTTCGAGAGCCGCTTCGGCGGCCAGTTCAACATGGCGATCTATGTCAACAAGGTGGCCTACGCCGAGCACATCGCGCTGTGGAAGGGTGATCTCGGCGCCGATGGGCCGGTGCTCGTTCGCATGCACGCGCTCAACGTGCTGAACGACGTGCTGGGCGAGGCGCACAGCGGCAAGGCTGGCGAACTGCAGGCCGCCATGCGAGCGATCGGCGAGGCGGGCAGGGGCGTCGTGGTACTGATCCGCGAGCCGAATCAGAGCAGCCTGTCGAACCAGGTGCGCGCCCACCTCGGCCACGACGTCGAGCACGGCGGCGAGCTGCGCGACTACGGCGTCGGGGCGCAGATCCTGCTCGACCTGGGAGTGCGCGACATGATCCTGCTGTCCAACACAAGGCGCACCATCGTCGGGCTCGACGGCTTCGGCCTTCGCGTGGTCGAGCAGCGGCCGATCAAGACGACGGGGCCGGTGCGATGACCGATGCCCCGCACCTGCTGATTGTCGAGGGCCGCTTCTACGACGACATCATCGACGCCCTGGTCGCGGGCGCGGTCGCCGCGCTCGACAAGGCGGGCGCGACCTACGAGCGCCTGACCGTGCCGGGCGCCTTCGAGATTCCCAACGCGATCGGCATGGCGGTGCGCTCGCTCGACTTCTTCGCCGGGCGCAAGCGCTTCGACGGCTACATCGCGCTCGGCTGCGTGATCCGCGGCGAGACCACGCACTACGACTACATCTGTGCGGAAAGCAGCCGCAAGCTGCAGGACATCGCCTGCGAGTACTCACTGGCGCTGGGCTACGGCATCCTGACCTGCGAGACCGCCGAGCAGGCCTGGGAGCGTGCCAAGCCGGACCGCAAGGACAAGGGCGGCGACGCGGCGCGCGCCTGCCTGGCGATGATCGAGGTCAAGCGCCACTTCCGCCTCTATCCGCGGTGACCTCGTAGATCGCCGCGGCGAGCGGCGGTGAAAGGAGCAAGATGGCCCTGCCGGAGACCAATCCGCGGTCCGGGCCGCGCAGGCCGCGCGGCGGCTCGCGGCGCAGCGCCGCGCGGCTCGGTGCCATCCAGGCGCTCTATCAGATCGAGCTCACCGGCCAGCCGGCCGAGAGCGTGGTGCGTGAGTTCCTCGCCCACCGCCTGGAGGAGGAGATCGAGGGCCTGCGCCTGGGCGACATCGACCAGGTCTTCTTCGCCCGGCTGGTGACCGAGGTGGCGCGCGAGGCGCCGCAGCTCGACGACATGCTGTCCGCCGTGCTGGCCGAGGGCTGGCCGGTGGAGCGCCTGGAGACGCTGCTGAAGCTGATCCTGCGCGCCGGCGCCTATGAGCTCGGCTACCGCGAGGACGTCCCGGCGCGCGCCATCATCGCCGAGTACGTCGACCTGGCCCATGCCTTCCTCAGCGGCAAGGAGCCGGCCATGGCCAACGGCGTGCTCGACCGCCTGGCGCGCCAGCTCCGGCCCGGCGATTTCGCCCCCGATGCCGACGCCGATCCGGCCGATGGCGGCTGATCTTCCTTCTGGCCGCCCCTTGCAACATCACTCGGCGAAACGCACCCTCGCACTTCGACAGGCTCAGTGTGAGGGTGCTTGGGTCCTTGCTCCGTCTGTCCGAAGCCTGTCGAACCTCACCCTGAGCTTGTCGAAGGGTGAGGAAAGCGATCTCTAGGGACGACACGGAAAATCAATGCTGGGTGAGTTCGAGCTGATCCGGCGCTATCTGGCGCCCCTGGCAGCAGACGAGCCGGCGGCCTTGGGGCTGATCGATGACGCCGCCGTGCTCGCCGCCCCGCCGGGCCGCGACCTGGTGCTGACCGCCGACGCCATGGTCGCCGGGGTGCACTACCTGGCCGAGGATCCGCCCGACCTCGTGGCCCGCAAGCTGCTGCGGGTCAATCTCTCCGACCTGGCCGCCATGGGCGCCACGCCGCGCGGCTATTTGCTGACCGCCTGCTGGCCGCAGGACGTCGAAGAGCACTGGATCGCGCAGTTCGTCGAAGGCCTGGCGGCCGACCAGGCGGCCTTCGGCATCCGGCTGCTGGGCGGCGACACCACGCGCACGCCGGGACCGGCCAGCCTGTCGCTGACCGCTCTCGGCACCGTTCCGGCCGGGCGCTGCCTGCGCCGCTCGACCGCTCGGGCGGGCGACCTGGTCTATGTCTCCGGTACGATCGGCGACGGCGCCCTGGGGCTTGCCGCCCTGCAGGACAGGCTGGCCGGACTGTCGGCCGGGGCGCGCCATTTCCTGGCCGAGCGCTACCGCCTGCCGCAGCCCCGCGTCGCCCTAGGCGAGGCGCTGTTGGCCGAGCGCCTGGCCACGGCCGCGCTCGACGTCTCCGACGGCCTGGCGGCCGACCTGGCGCACATCGCCGAGACCTCCGGCCTGGCGGCCCAGCTCGAGGCCGCGGCGGTACCGCTGTCGCCGGCCGCGCGGGCGGCGCTCAAGGCCGATCCCGAACTCCTGGCAAGCGTGCTGACCGGCGGCGACGACTACGAGCTGGTCTTCACGGTCGAGCCGGCCCAGGCCGAGGCGGTCGCCGCCCTGGCCGGTCGCCTGGCGTTGCAGCTGACCCGCATCGGCGTGATGGAAGCGGGCGAGGGGGTCCAGGTGCTGGACGCGGCCGGCGTCCCCATGGCCCTCGGCAAGAGCGGCTGGACCCACTTCTAGAGCGGCGGTTTCCAGGTAACCGCGGACAAAGGCTTCCCTTCCTGCCCACGCTGACGCGCGGGCCCCTTGCCACCCTCACCCTCCCACGCGCCCTTCGGCCGCGCGGGCCCCTCCCTCTCCCCTCAAGGGAGAGGGACTCTATAGCGCGCCCGTTTGTTTCCCTCTCCCTTGAGGGGAGAGGGAGGGGCCCATCGCGCAAGCGATGGGAGGGTGAGGGTGAAACTACCACCATCGCGCAAGCGATGGGAACGAGGGGCAAAGCCTGGTGATGGACGGAAAAAAGCGGCTATAGAAGGCCAGAATTCTTTCGGTAAAATAAGTTATTGTGATATTTTCTTAATGTATGACTGGAAGTTTGCTTAACGCATTCTTCAGCTTACTTCGTCACAAGACAGCAAGAACCAAGCGCCGCTCCGCCGGCCCCGTGGGTGCGTCATGAAACGGCTGCTCCTCACCCTGGTCGCCTTGCTCATCCTGCTCGCCGGAGGCGGCGGCGCGGCCTGGTGGTTCCTGTTCCAGGAGGAAGTGATCGACCTCTCGAGCATCGCCGAGCCGTCGCGCGAGGTGCCGCTGTTCGTCGACTTCGATCCCCTGGTGCTGCCGGTCATGCGCGACGGCCGGGTGACCCAGCACCTGACCTTCACCATCGTCCTGGAGGTCCACCGCGACTACGAGCGGCTCGACATCTACCGGCACATGCCGCGCCTCAAGGACGCCTATCTGACCGAGTTGCACGCCCTTTACCGCCACCGCGCCGTGCAGGAGAGCAAGGACGTGGAGCCGCTCCTGAACAAGCGCCTGATGGCAGTCAGCGAGCGCGTGCTGGGGCCGGACGTGGTCAAGCGGATCCTGGTCAACATCCTCGAAAAGCACGACATGATTCTCGGTTAGGAAGCCGCCGCCGCGTCCGCGGTGGCGCGTCCCGGCAACAATCGCAACAGGGGCTTTCCGGGGCACCGGGCTTCGGATAGGGTCGCAGCCCATCCTGAGCAGTCCCCGCCCAGAACGATCCCGTGCCGAGCGAGCCTCTGTCCGAAAAGTCAGCTCCTGCCAAGCCCGCCTCTGCCGCGACGGTCAGGCGAGATCCCACGGTGCGCAACGTCGTGCTGCTGGCGATCTGCCAGGGCTTGGCCATGAGCGGCAGCGCGCTGATCATCACGGTCGCGGCTCTGGTCGGCCACAGTCTGGCCGAGGACAAGGCGCTGGCCACCCTGCCGCTCGCCCTGCAGTTCGCGGCCACCATGGCGGCGACCATGCCAGCCTCGCTTTTGATGCAGCGCTGGGGCCGGCGCGCCGGCTTCAGCCTCGGCGCCGGCTTCGCCCTGGTTTCCGGCCTGGTCTCGGCCCAGGCCCTCTTCATGTCGTCGTTCTGGTTGTTCTGCCTCGGCAACGCGCTGTTCGGCGTGGCCACGGCGCACGCCTTCTACTACCGCTTCGCTGCCGCCGACACGGCGAGCCCGGCCTTCAAGAGCCGCGCCATCTCGCTGGTGCTGGCCGGCGGCCTGGTCGCCGCCTTCCTCGGGCCCGAACTGGCCAAGTGGTCGCGCGACCTCTTTGCCCCGGTGCTCTTCGCCGGCGGCTTCCTCTGCATCGCCGGGCTCGCGCTGCTGTCCCTGGTGGTGCTGCAGTTCATCGACATTCCGCGCCCGCACGCGGCTGAGCGCCGGCAGGGCGGCCGGCCGCTCTTGGAGATCGCCCGGCAGCCCGAGTTCGCGATCGCCGTGCTCTGCGCCATGGTCGGCTACGGCGCCATGAACCTGGTGATGACGTCGACGCCGCTCGCTGTCGTCGCCTGCCAGCACCCCTTCGAGTCGGCCGCCTTCGTCATCCAGTGGCACGTGGCGGCCATGTTCGCACCCTCCTTCGTTACCGGGCACCTGATCCGGCGCCTGGGCGTGCTGCCGGTCCTGACTTTGGGCGCCTTGCTGGTGCTGGGCTGCGTCGCGATCAACCTTTCCGGCGTCGCGGTGATTCAGTTCTGGAGCGCGCTGGTGTTGCTTGGCGTCGGCTGGAACTTCCTCTTCGTCGGCGGCACCACGCTCTTGACCGAGACCTACCGGCCCGAGGAGCGGGCCAAGGCCCAGGGCCTGAACGACCTGCTGGTGTTCGGCACCGTGGCGCTCACGGCGCTCGGCTCGGGTATGCTGTTCGAGGCCTTCGGCTGGCAGGCGGTCAACCTGGCGGTGGTAGCCCCGGTCCTGCTGGTCGGGCTGGGCCTGGCCTGGCTGGTCCGGCGGCGCGCCGCCCAAGCGGTTTAGGGCCGGCTCCCGCCGAAGCCAAGTTGCCTGGGTCTTAACCGCCAGGAGGCCGCCCAGGGACCGGGCCTGGGCCGGTTTTTTGCACCGCGACAGGCAGTTGCCTTCGCCGGGTTAGTCTGGCATTTTCCGCGCGCCTTACGCCAATTCAGCAGTTTTTCTGGGGATAAGTTTCGAGCCGGCGCGCGGGAGCGCCGGCTTGTCGATGAAGGGAAGTCACCGATGGCCACTGCTTTGTATTTCGTTCTGCCCTGCGCGTTGCTTGCCCTGGCTTACGGCGTCTGGGCCTCGCGCAGCGTCCTGGCGGCCCCCGCCGGGACCGCGCGCATGCAGGAAATCGCGGCCGCGATTCAGGAAGGTGCTTCCGCCTACCTGAACCGCCAGTACCGCACCATCGCCCTGGTGGGGGTGGTGATCTTCGTGATCCTTTCGGTCGTGCTGGGGCTGACCGTTGGGATCGCCTTCCTGGTCGGCGCCGTGCTGTCCGGCGCCGCCGGCTACATCGGCATGCTGGTCTCGGTGCGCGCCAACGTGCGCACCGCCGAGGCCGCCCGCAGCGGCCTGGCCGCCGGCCTGAGCCTGGCCTTCCGCGCCGGCGCCGTGACCGGCCTGCTGGTCGCCGGCCTGGCCCTCCTGTCGGTGGCCGGCTACTACAGCGTGCTGCTGTCGCTGGGCGCCTCGGGCCGCGGCCTGGTCGACCCGCTGGTGGCGCTCGGCTTCGGCGCCTCGCTGATCTCGATCTTCGCCCGTCTCGGCGGCGGCATCTTCACCAAGGGCGCCGACGTCGGCGCCGACCTGGTCGGCAAGGTCGAGGCCGGCATCCCCGAGGACGACCCGCGCAACCCGGCGGTGATCGCCGACAACGTGGGCGACAACGTGGGCGACTGCGCCGGCATGGCGGCCGACCTCTTCGAGACCTACGCGGTGACCGTGGTGGCGACCATGGTGCTGGCCTCGATCTTCTTCTTCGGCAGCGGCGCGCTGCAGGCCATGATGGTTTATCCGCTGGCGATCGGCGGCGTCTGCATCCTCGCCTCGATCATCGGCACTTTCTTCGTCAAGCTTGGCGCGAACCAGAACATCATGGGCGCGCTCTATCGCGGCTTCATCGTATCGGCGCTGCTGTCGCTGGTCGGCATTGCGCTGATCACCGCATGGATCGTCGGCTTCAACGTCCAGTACACGGCGGGTGCCGCGAGCTTCAGCGGCTTCGCGCTGTTCCTCTGTGCCGTGGTCGGCCTGGTGGTGACGGGCCTGCTGATCTGGGTGACCGAGTACTACACCGGCACGCACTACCGGCCTGTGCGCATGGTGGCCCAGGCCTCGACCACCGGCCATGGCACCAACGTGATCCAGGGCCTGGCGATCTCCATGGAGGCGACAGCGATTCCGGCGCTGATCATCTGCGCCGCGATCATCGTCAGCTATCTCCTGGCTGGCCTCTTCGGCATCGCCATCGCGGTCACCGCCATGCTGGCGCTGGCCGGCATGGTGGTGGCGCTCGACGCCTACGGCCCGGTCACCGACAACGCCGGCGGCATCGCCGAGATGGCCGACCTGGAGCCGGAGGTACGCAAGACCACCGACGCGCTCGACGCGGTCGGCAACACCACCAAGGCGGTGACCAAGGGCTACGCCATCGGCTCGGCCGGTCTCGGCGCCCTGGTGCTGTTCGCCGCCTATACCTCGGACCTGCAGTTCTTCATCGCCAATCCGACGCTCTATCCCTACTTCGAAGGCGTCGAGCTCAACTTCTCGCTCAACAATCCCTACGTCGTGGTCGGCCTCTTCATCGGCGGCCTCCTGCCCTATCTCTTCGGCGCGCTCTCCATGACCGCGGTCGGCCGTGCCGCCGGCTCGGTGGTGATCGAGGTGCGCCGCCAGTTCAAGGAGATCCCGGGCATCATGGAGGGCACGGGCAAGCCCGACTACGGCCGCTCGGTCGACCTGCTCACCAAGGCGGCGATCCGCGAGATGATCGTGCCCTCGATGCTCCCGGTGCTGGCGCCGATCGTGGTGTACGTCGTGGTGCTGCTGATCGCCGACCGCTCGGCCGCCTTCTCGGCGGTGGGCGCCATGCTGCTGGGCGTGATCCTGACCGGGCTTTTCGTCGCTATCTCGATGACGGCCGGCGGCGGTGCCTGGGACAACGCCAAGAAGTACATCGAGGACGGCCACCACGGCGGCAAGGGCTCGGAAGCGCACAAGGCCGCGGTGACCGGCGACACCGTGGGCGATCCCTACAAGGACACCGCAGGCCCGGCGGTCAACCCCATGATCAAGATCACCAACATCGTTGCGCTGCTGCTGCTGGCCGTCCTGGCGCATTGACGCGCATTGCTATAGGGCGGCGAGCCTAGAGCATGATCCGATCCGATTGAATCGGATCATGCTCTATAACTTCTTGATTGGTCGCATTTTCGGACGGCGAACCGGTTTCCACTTCGCCTGAAAATGCTCTAGACGACAAGACCCCGGGGCTGCTGTCCCGGGGTCTTGCATTGACGGCCGGCTCCACCGCCGGCAGCGCCGATCACTTATTGGCGGTCGGGAAGCGGCCGAGGTTGCCGAAGAGCTGCTGCAGAACGGTCAGGTCGCGGCCCTCGGTCGGCGTCTTGCGGCTGACCGGGTTGATGATCTGTCCATCTTCCAGGGTGTACATGGCGGTCTCGTTGACCATGCCGCTCTCGTCGAAGGAGACCACCAGCACGCTGCGCTCCAGCACCGTCGGCTTCAGGAAGGCGAACTGCTCCTGCTTCTGACCGATGTAGTACCACTTGCGATCGAGGAAGGTCGAAACGGCCGACGGCGAGCCGAGCTTGTCGACCACGTCGACTCGGTTGTCGGCGCCTGGCTGGATCTCGGCGATCAGCTCGGGGTCTGGCAAGTTGCCGCGGACCGCGAGCTCACCGCCGCAGGCTGCCAGTGCAAGCGCGGGCAGGGCACTGCCCAGCACGGCAAACCGGCGGATGTGTCTAGTGCGATCGGCCCAGGACGTCATGATACCATCCCCCCAGCGGCTGAGCCCTTCTTCAGTGAGGCTTGATTAACCCGGGAAACCCGGCCATTTCAAGTGTCCTGTTGCACAGGCCCCGGCTGCCTGCTGGTGCCATCCGGGCTCAGCCGGGCCGCCACAGCCGCAGGAGATCGCCTTGTTTCGCCGCCTGTTCCGAGCCAGCCCGCACCGCGAGGCCGCCGCGGCGCTCTACGAGCAGCTCGTCGCCCAGGCGCGCCAGCCGGCTTTCTACAGCCGCTGCGGCGTGCCGGACAGCCTCGACGGGCGCTACGAGCTGATCGTGCTGCACGCCTTTCTGCTGTTCCGGCGGCTCAAGCAGGACCATGCGGCGACGGCAGACCTCGCCCAGGAGCTGTTCGACGTGCTGTTCCTCGACATGGACCGCAGCCTGCGCGAGATCGGCGTCGGTGATCTCGGGGTCGGCAAGCGGGTCAAGCGCATGGCCCAGGGCTTCTATGGCCGGATCGAGGCCTACGAGGCGGGCTTGGCGGGGGAGGAGGCGGGCCTGGCGGCCGCGCTGCGCCGCAATCTCTTCGGCACGGTGGCGCCCGAGCAGGCGCAGCTGGCGGCCGTGGCCGGCTACCTACGGCGCGAGGCGGCGGCGCTGGCCGGGCAGGACGCTGCCGCCTTGATGGCCGGCCGGGTCGTCTTCGGCGCGCCGCCGGACCCTGGTCACCCGGGAGCCGGGCTGATCGGGGAGGGGGGCTGACAGGCTGGCTGGACGGCCCCAAATAGCCTCAGATAGACATTGACCGGCCGGGGGCCTTTCCCTACTGTGCGCCGCCTTGCGCGGCCCGTTTCGGGGCATCCCGGAGGGCATCTCATGGCACAGGACAACCCGAAAGCAGTAGAATTCTCGCGCCTGGTCCCCCGCGACCGGTTGCTCGAGGGTGATGGCTGCCACGAGATCGAGGCCAGGGCGGAGGAGCGTCAGGCCCTGGCCCGGCGCTTCGGCCTCCTGGCACTGGAGCGGCTTCGGGCCCACCTGAGGCTGGAGCCCAGTGAGAGCAGGGGCGGCGAGCGTGGGCTGGTTCGGCTCACGGGCCGCTTCGAGGCGGAGCTGATGCAGGCCTGCGTGGTCAGCCTGGAGCCGGTGCGCAGCCGCCTGGAAGGGGATTTCGAGCTGCTCTACAGCCTGGTGCCGCAAGGGCTGACCGGGCGGTCGGGCGAGTGGCGCCCGGGGCCGGAGCCTGGGGCGGGCGAGGTGGTTTTCGGGCCGGACGAGGTGGAGCCGCCGGAGCTTGTCGGACCCGCGGGCCTCGACCTGGGCGAGGCGGTAGCGCAGCAGCTCGCGCTCACCATCGACCCCTATCCGCGCGCCCCGGGGGCGGTGCTGGAGGCGGCCGAATGGCCGCCGAAGGGCGTACGCGGGAGCGACGATGGGGGCCCGGAGGACGATGTCGAAGCGGGGCCCTTTGCCGCGCTCAGGCGGCTGAAGCGGGGCGGCTGAGCCGCAGGCTTGCGCGACCCGTGCACAGGCCGCTGGTCTTGCCGCGCGGGTTGAATTTGGCTAATAAGCGGCGTGCCGCAGGGGCGCCCTAGGTAGAGAGTTGGAAAACAATGGCGGTTCCTAAGAAAAAGGTCTCCAAGTCGCAGCGCAATCAGCGCCGGGCCCATGACGCGCTGAAGCCGAGCAGCTGGGCCGAGTGCTCCAATTGCGGCGAGCTGAAGCGCCCGCATCATGTCTGCGCGGCCTGTGGCCACTACGACGGCCGCGAGGTCGTCGCGACCGAGTTGGCCTGAGCGGTCCCCTGGCGGCCGTTTGGCCGCCGCCGGACATGACAGGCTTGGACGGGCCAGAGTGAGCAGCCGTCGAACCATAGCGCTCGACGCCATGGGCGGTGACAACGCCCCGCGGATCGTCGTGCGAGGCGCCAATATCGCGCGTCAGCGCTTCCCCAAGGCGGAGTTCCTGATGTTCGGCCGCGAGGCCGAGGTCAAGCCTCTGCTCGACCAGGCGCCGAAGCTGCGCAAGCGCACCACTTTGGTGCATTGCGACGACGTGGTACGGCCCGACGACAAGCCTTCGGTGGCGCTGCGCGCTGGCCGCAATTCCTCAATGCGCCTGGCGATCAACGCAGTGCGCGAGGGCCAGGCCGACGCAGTGGTCTCGGCGGGCAACACCGGTGCGCTGATGGCCATGGCCAAGGTCGTGCTGAAGACGCTGCCGGGCATCGACCGGCCGGCGATCGCCACCTACTTCCCGACGCTCAAGGGCGAGACCGTGATGCTCGACCTCGGCGCCAACGTACAGTGCGACGCCCGCAATCTGGTCGACTTCGCCGTCATGGGCACCGCCTGCGCGCGCACCGTGCTGGGCATCCTGGAGCCGACCTACGGACTGCTGAATGTCGGCTCCGAGGAGATCAAGGGTCACGAGTCGCTGCACGAGGCCAACGCCATCCTGCGCGACGCCAAGCTGCCGGGCCACTATGTCGGCTTCGTCGAAGGCGACGACATCGGCAAGGGGAGCTGCGACGTCATCGTGACCGACGGCTTCACCGGCAACGTCGCGCTCAAGACGGCGGAAGGCACGGCCAAGCTGATCAGCGAGTTCGTGCGCCAGACCTTCCGCAGTTCGTGGACCGCCGGAATCGGTTATCTCTTCGCCCGCCGCGCGCTCGCCAAGCTGCGCGAGCGGGTCGATCCGCGGCGCTACAACGGGGCCATGTTTCTCGGCCTCAACGGCATCGTCATCAAGAGTCACGGCAGCACCGACGCGCTCGGCTTCGCCAACGCGATCGGCGTGGGCATCGACATGACCACCAACGACTTCCTGGAGCAGATCCGCGCCGAGGCGAGTCTGCTGACCACGGCATCCCCAGAATCCCGGGCAGCGGCCGTCTGATGGCTGTCCGCACGCATGCCGTTGGGTGCGGCGCCTACCTGCCTGCCCGGATCATGAGCAACGATGAGCTGGCGCAGAGCATCAATACCTCGGACGGCTGGATCCGCCAGCGCACCGGCATCGCCATGCGTCACCTGGCCGCCGACGACGAGTTCACCTCGCATCTCGGCCTCAAGGCGGCGCAGGCGGCGCTCGAGCAGGCCGGGCTGCGGCCGGAGTCGCTCGACCTGCTGATCTGCGCCACCAGCACGCCGGACGAGACCTTTCCCTCGACGGCGACCCGCATCCAGGCCGGGCTCGGCATGGCGGGCGGTGCTGCTTTCGACGTGCAGGCGGTCTGCAGCGGCTTCGTCTACGGCTTGGCGGTGGCCGACAACTTCATCCGTGCAGGTCAGGCCAAGAGCGCCCTGGTGGTGGGGGCCGAGACCTTCTCGCGCATCCTTGACTGGGAGGACCGCACGACCTGCGTGCTGTTCGGCGACGGTGCCGGGGCGGTGGCGCTGGTCGCCGGCAACGGCCGCGGCGATTCGGCCGACCGCGGCCTGCTCTCGACCCACATCTATTCGGACGGCGCGCACCACGACGCGCTCTACGTCGACGGCGGCCCCGGCTCGACCCGCACCACCGGGCACCTGCGCATGGAGGGCCGCGAGGTCTTCCGTCACGCCGTGGTCCGCATGGCCGAAGCGATCGACACCGCCCTGGAGAGCAACGGCCTGACCCCGGGCGACATCGACTGGCTGGTGCCGCACCAGGCCAACATCCGCATCATCGAGGCCATGGCCAAGCGGCTCAACCTGCCGATGGACCGGGTGGTGGTGACCGTCGATCGCCACGCCAACACCTCGGCCGCCTCGATCCCCCTGGCGCTCAGCGAGGCGGTCGCCGACGGCCGGATCAGAAGCGGCGACCTGATCCTGATGGAGGCCATGGGCGGTGGCTTCACCTGGGGGTCGGCCCTGCTGCGCTGGTAGACGTTCATCGCACGCCGTGTCAAACTTGGCCTACATGTCCCAGACTTCGCTTGACTATTTGACGACCAACGAGGCTTGGGCTAACGTCGGACAGACGTGCGAACAAGGGGGTTGACAAATGAACGGCCGTACGGTGACGCGCGCCGATCTGAGCGAGGCGGTCTACCAGGAAGTCGGGTTGTCTCGCAACGAATCGGCGGACCTCGTCGAGTCCGTCCTTGGGGAAATCTCCAAGGCCCTGGTGCGTGGCGAGATGGTCAAGATCTCCTCCTTCGGCAGCTTCTCCGTGCGCCAGAAGGGCGAGCGCGTCGGCCGCAATCCCAAGACCGGCGAAGAGGTTCCCATTCTGCCGCGCCGGGTGCTGGTGTTCCGGGCTTCGCACGTCCTGAAGAACCGGATCAACGAAAAGCTCCTGGACTCCTCCGGCGGCTGAGCGGGGAGGGCCGGTGGTGGGCGCTGGGCGCTCCTGAACGCGATCAAAGGCAGCCATGGCTACACAACGCCCGGGCGGAAAGTCGGCGGCCGCGTTCCGCACCATCAGCGAGGTCTCCGACGAGCTCGAGGTGCCGCAGCATGTGCTGCGCTTCTGGGAGACCAAGTTCCCGCAGGTCAAGCCGCTGAAGCGCGGCGGCGGCCGGCGCTATTACCGGCCCGAAGACGTCGAACTGCTGCGGCGCATACGCGCCCTGCTGTACGGCGAGGGCTACACCATCAAGGGCGTGCAGCGGATTCTGCGCGAGCAGGGAATTCGCTACGTGATGGATTACCGCCCACCGGCGCAGGAGGCG
>JBHJOF010000350.1:0-2840 GCA_050330055.1 Kiloniellales bacterium | reverse complement strand
AATCGGCGGGCCGTCGGCCGTTTGGGCGCTACGCCTCGGCACGGCCCTTGCCCCGGCCGGCGCGAGCCGCTATCTCGCAGGGGCCCCGCAATGAACCCGCACTCACGAAAGCCCGGGGTCGACGAGCCCGGATGGAGCCCTATGCGCGACCGCGACCCGCAGTACCTGGCCAACCAAGTCGAGCTCTTGAGCCTGCCGCGCATCGAGCGGCACATCTTCCTCTGTGCCGAGCAGAGCAAGCCGAAGTGCAGCCACCGCGCGGTCTCGGCCGAGAGCTGGGCCTATTTGAAGCAGCGCGTCCGCGATCTCGGCCTGGCGCAGGGCGAGCGCGTCGTCTACCGCAGCAAGGTCGATTGCCTCAGGGTCTGCACGCACGGGCCTGTCGCCGTGGTCTGGCCCGACGGCGTGTGGTACCGCGGCTGCACGCCGGAGGTGCTCGAGCGCATCATCCAGGAGCACCTGATCGAGGGCCGGCCGGTCGAGGACTACATGATTGCCGGACCGGGCTTTGCCGTCGAAGCCACCCAGGTGCCGCCGCAGCCCGCCGCCGAGGTGCCGCCCGATCCTGAAGGGAGCTAGACCGCCGGCAGCGGCTTGCGCTCGCGGGCCTTGATCAGGATGAAGCCGTTGCCGAGCATCACCAGCGCCACGCCGGCGAGCGACAGCGGCGTCCAGTGGAAGTCCTCGAACCAGGTCGAGAGCAGCAGCGCCACGATCGGAAAGACCACGGTGACGTAGCCGGCCCGGTCGGCGCCGATGCGTCCGACCAGGGTGAGATAGCTCCAGAAGCCGATCACCGTAGCGAAGACCGCCAGGAAGACCAGCGACAGCACATAGGCGGCCGAGAGCTCGAAGCCGAAGCGCTCGCCGGCCGCCAGCGTGTAGAGCGCCATGAAGAGGGCGCCGTAAGCCATGCCCACTGAGTTGGTCTCCAGCACCGGCATGCCGCGGCGCTGATTGGCCGCCGAGGTCAGCATGCCGAGCGAGGCCGAGAGCGTGCCGAGCAGGCACAGCAGCAGGCCGACCGAGCCCTCGCGACTAAGATCAAAAGCAGCGATCTCCGGCCAGAAGACCGCCGTGATCCCGGCCAGGCCCAGCCCGGCGCCGACCAGCGTGCGGCGCCCCACGGGCTCGCCGAACAGGATCGCCGTGCCGGCGATGTTCATGATCACGACGCAGGCGAAGATCACCGCCACCAGGCCGCTCGGCAGAAAGCGCGAGCCCTCGTAGATCAGATAGTAGTTGGTCGAAAACAACAGCAGACCCTGCAGCGCCGCGCGGCCGTGCTGCGCCGCGGTGAAGCGCGTTCGCCGGCGCATGACCCAGCAGAGCGCCAGCATGATCACGGCCGAGAGAACGAAGCGGTAGGTCACCGACGCGGCCGGCGACACGATGCCGAGCTGGAACTGGATCGCCAGCCAGCTGGTGCCCCAGACCGCGATGGTGACGAGATAGAGAAAGTGGATCACGCCGAGGCCCCATTGTTAAATTGCCGTGCGATCATAGCCGCCGCCAACAGCCAGAAAGGCCTGCAGTCTGCGGGCAGGAGGCCTGCGGCAGACGCAAGGCTACAGGCCACGCCAGAGCTGCCGTTGTTTCGCTGTTTACCCCTCACCCTCCCATCGCTGACGCGATGGGCCCCTCCCTCTCCCCCAAGGGGCGAGGGAAAAGGGGCCGCGCGCTTTAATCCCCTCGCCCCTCCGGGGGAGAGGGAGGGGCCCAAGCGACCGAAGGGCGCTTGGGAGGGTGAGGGGGAGTTTTTAGAGCGAGTTGCTGATTCGCATCAGCGACCATGCTGTTAGGCACCCGGCTTGTAGCCGCAGAAGATGGCGTGGCCGGCTTTCATCCAGACCACGTCGACGCCGGTGAGGCCCGCTGCGTCGAGCCAGCGGAGCTGGTCGTAGAGCGGCGAGGGCTTGTCGATCGGGTCCGGATCGGGATCGGCGAAGAAGTTCCAGCCGGTCTCCTGGAAGCGCTCGAAGGCGGCGAGGTTGCCGTCGAGCTCGAGGGCGCGGCGGCGCACCGCCTCGTCCCAGCCGGCCGCCGCCAGGGCATGAGCGCGCGGGCTGGCCGGCGCCACAAGGTCGGCCACGACAAGCACGCCGCCCGGCGCCAGCGCCGCCGCCATGTCGGTATAGAGCTTCTGCTTGCCGGCAGCGTCGAGGTGATGGATCGCCAGCGACGAGACCACGGCGGTAAGCGGCCAGTCGAAGTGGCGCCAGTCCTCGGCCTCCAGGTCGAAGCGCTGCGTCGTCAGGCGATCGGCATTGAAACCGGCCGTGGCACGGGTCGCCTCCAGCATGCGCGGCGAGCCGTCGTAGGCCTGCACCCGGATATCCGGGAAGGCCGCGAGCAGGGCGCGGGTCAGGAGGCCCTCCCCGCAGCACAGTTCGACGACATGGCCCCTCTTCCCTCCGGGTTTCGGCCCGACATCATGTGGCACCAGGGCGCAGATCGCGGCGATCTGCAGCTCCCGCTCCGGCACGAAGTAGGCGCCCTCGTCGATGAAGAGCGCGCTGTCCGCCTCGCTCCAGGGGGTCGCCGTCTTGGCCTTGTCGCTACCCATGACTCGCTCCCGTTTGGCCGTGCTCTCGTCCTATATCACCCCGTCCGCACCGCTTCGAGATATCCGGAAAATGCGCTGCTGGCCATCAGCGCCTTGCAGCGCTCGAAGCGGTTCACGGCGTAGGCCCAGAAGTCGTCGGCGGGGTTCTTGTTGGCGTGCTGGATCAGGCCCCAGAGGGTCCAGAGCAGGTCGCACATGGCCTTGTAGATCACCATGCGGCCGTAGGTCGCGGCCGGCACGCTGCCGCCGCAGTAGGCCGCCATCATCTCGCGGT
>JBHJOF010000349.1:0-24177 GCA_050330055.1 Kiloniellales bacterium | reverse complement strand
GCAAGGGGCTGATGCCCGACGGCTCCAGCCGCTTCTCGCTGGGCGGCAAGCCGATCCACCACTACATGGGCACCTCGACCTTCGCCAGCTACACGGTGCTGCCGGAGATCGCGGTCGCCAAGGTGCGCGAGGACGCGCCCTTCGACAAGATCTGCTACATCGGCTGTGGCGTCACCACCGGCATCGGCGCGGTGATCAATACCGCCAAGGTCGAGCCCGGTGCCAACGTCGTGGTCTTCGGCCTCGGCGGCATCGGGCTCAACGTGATCCAGGGCGCGCGCCTGGCCGGCGCCAACATGATCGTCGGCGTCGACACGAACCCGGCCAAGAAGCCGCTGGCCGAGACGTTCGGCATGACCCACTTCGTCAATCCCAAGGAGGTCGAGGGCGACCTGGTGCCCTATCTGGTGAGCCTGACCAAGGGTGGCGCCGACTACAGCTTCGAGTGCATCGGCAACGTGAACGTCATGCGCCAGGCGCTGGAGTGCTGCCACAAGGGCTGGGGCGTCTCGGTCATCATCGGCGTGGCTGGCGCCGGCCAGGAGATCTCGACCCGCCCCTTTCAGCTGGTCACCGGCCGGGTCTGGAAGGGCACCGCCTTCGGCGGCGCCCGCGGCCGCACCGACGTGCCGAAGATCGTCGACTGGTACATGGAGGGCAAGATCAACATCGACGACCTGATCACCCACACCATGCCGCTCGACAAGATCAACGACGGCTTCAACCTGATGCACGAGGGCAAGTCGATCCGCAGCGTGGTGCTGTACTGACGCAAGGGCGCGTTTTGCTCCTGACTCATCTATCACCCTCACCCTCCCAACGCTTCGCGTTGAGCCCCTCCCTCTCCCCTCCGAGGGAGAGGGGAACAAACCGGCGCACTGTTAATCCCCTCTCCCTTGAGGGGAGAGGGAGGGGCCCAAGCGGCCGAAGGGCGCTTGGGAGGGTGAGGGTGACTCGCGCGTCAGCGCGGAAACAACAAGAGAGCAAAAACAAAAAGCCCGCCGCGCTCGTCCTGGGCGCGGCGGGCCATCGTTAGCGGGAGGAAAGCGTCAGGCTGCGTGCTTGCGTCCCTTGCCATTCTTCTTGGCCGAGTACTCGCTGATCTGCCCCTTGATGTCATCGAGCACCGACTTGAGCACGCGCCGCTCGGCCAGCACCTTGTGCAGCTCGCTCTGCGACTTCGCGGCGGCAGAGTTGTCGCCCGCCTCGTGCAGCCAGTCGCTGAACTGATCGACGTAGTACTTGTAGTCGATGTGGCCCAGCGTCTCGGCCGAGCGCGCGGGATCCTTTGTCAGGGCGGCGCTCAGCAGGGACTTGGCCTCCTTGGCGTTCTGGCTGAGCACGTTGACCTTGGCCTTGTGCTCATGCGCCGCCGTCATGGCGTACGTGCCGGTATCGAGCGTGAGCTCCTTGTAGCTGCGTGCCAAGGGCGTGCCGAGCGCGATCTCGGCGTGCAGGGCGACGCGGCGATCGGCCAGCCGCTCGCACGTCTCGCGCAGGACATTGAGGCCACTCTCGAGCACCCGGCTGCCGTCGAAGGTCATGATTCGGCCGACCTCGTCGGAGAAGAAGTCCTGCGCCACGTACTCCTCGTCGTAGCCGCGCGGCGGGGCAACGCGCAGCTTCAGGCTGTTCGAGACGATGTCGCCGCCCTCCAGGTGCAGAGCCACCTGCACCTCGTAGATGCCGGGCTCGGCCAGGTCCCAGCCGTTGCGCCCGGCCGCGACGAAAAGCGACTCGTACTTCGATTCGCCGGGCTGCAGCACCTCTTTCTGCGGCTGGTGGCAGTAGCGGGCGAAGGGCACCCATTGCCGGGCCGGCTTGCCCTGTTTTTTCAGGATCACCGTCATCTCTTCACAGCCGGACAGGATGTCGTGCTCAACGATCTGCGGGATGCCGGAGATATTGGTCAGCTTCGCCTCCAGCATCGGCGGCTCGAGGTACTCGAACTCCGGCTTGCCACGGTTGACCCGCAGCTCCAGCGCGAAGGCCGGTTCGGGCGAAACCGCCGCCTGCCGGAAGCCGTGGTCGTCGAACCAGTCGGCGTTGCCCATCTGCACGAAGGCCGCGGGGGCGTGCCGCATGAACAGCAGCTCCATGTCGCTGAAGCGGAACTCGAAATCCGCGAAAAAGGCGGTCTGCCCGCCGCTGACGTTGTAGGGGTAGTTCATGAAGCTGCGCGCTTCCGGCTCGTTGGCGAGCGGGATCCAGGGCGTGCCCCAGCTCGGCGGATGCGCCTTCTGCCAGGAGTGCGCCAGGTTGAAGGCGTGGCCCATCTCGTGGCAGGCTGTCCAGTACTTCATGCGCTTGACCCAGGCGGCCGGCGCCGGGTCGCCCGCCGGCGCATTGGCGATGAAGGAGTTGTTGAACAGCGCCGTGCCCTGGCGATGGTTCGGGCCGATATCGTCGAACATGATACCGCCCAGGCTGTTGCCCTGGTCGTGCCGGTTGGCGAACAGCACCCACATGGACCACTGCGCCTTGTTGGCGAAGCGCGACCAGTAGACCTGCATGGCGTCATGCATCTCCATGTCGCTCCAGGTCTGGTTCTGGCCGGCCGCACTGAGCGGAATCACGCCATCGCCGCCCGACTTCTTGACATCGAATCCCGCGCGCCGGAATACGGTCTCGATCGAGAGGTTTTCGACCGGCAGGCTGGCCGGCCGGTTCGGATGGTCGCCGGTGTTGATCGAGGCGACCGGCGTCACGCCCTGCACGCAGTCGTACTCGAACTCGACCGGATGAAAGTAGGGCGAGCTGTAGCTGTAGGTCAGCGTCTTGTTCGCCGCGCCGCCGCCGCTGAAGGTGACGGTCGCCTTGCGCTGGCTGGCAAACCAGCTAGGCGTCGCGACGATGTCGACGTTGGTCTGCGGCAGCACCGAGGTGTTGCCGTCCTTGTACCAGATCGGCCCGGTCCAGTGGTAGGAGCCGACCTTGGTCAGATCGGCGATCCAATGCACCCGCGTGGTGGTGCCGAGCAGCACCGCGCCGCTCGCCCGCATCTGCGGATAGCGGCCGTCGACGTCGAGCCGCAGCTCCTCGCGCTGCAGCCAGACCGGGAACAGCGGCCCGGGCTGCGGCGCCGGTTGCAGAGCTTCGCCGGCGTCTGCCAGCGGGAGTGGCCTGGGGGTCGGCAAGGGGACCGGTTGGGGTACCGGGGTCGGCAACTTGATCTGCCACGACCAGGTGTAGAGCCCACTCACTGTCAGCAGCCAGGGATGGATGATGGGAAAAGGCGTCAGCGCGGCTTCGGCCTGCTCGCCGCCCTCGCCATTGGATGGGTTTTGGGGTTCGTCGTACGGCATGGTCAGCCTCCTAGGACGAAAGGTGCAGAGATGGAGTCCCGGTGAACCGGCTCCGACGCCCGTGCTGACCCCCAATTTGACCTATCGGCGGCATAACTGGCGGCTCCGTGAGAGCGGAGTCCGCACTTGCCCTGGTCTCCCCTGCCTTGGCCTCCCCAGGCCACGTCGCCGATTCTTCGACGGCCCTGTGACCGTTCACCGTGCTGACACTATACTCCTGGTTGGAACAAGCGCTTGTGACATTCGCCACAAACTGCAAGTGAAACGCCGCCGCCCTGGCGACGGCTGCATCACGGCCTTCCATTCCCGTTTCCCGGGTGCCGTCCTTGCCAAGACAAGGCAAAGCCGCTATCGCCTGACCCTCCCCCGTAGCGGGCAGAGAGGGCAGCGGACAGAGAGGAAGGGAGAGCCGTGACGGCCATAGAGAAGATCAGCGAGCAAAAATGCTTCGACGGTATCCAGGGGACCTACAGCCACCACGCGGCGGCCTGCGGCGGGCCCATGCGCTTCGCCGTCTACCAGCCGCCGCGGGCGCTCGCCGGCGAGGCGGTGCCGCTGCTGACCTATCTCTCGGGCCTCACCTGCACGGAGGAGAACTTCGTCGTCAAGGCCGGCGCGCAGCGTCTGGCGAGCGAGCTCGACCTCATGATCGTGGCGCCCGACACCTCGCCGCGCCACACCGACTTCCCGGCCGAGCACGACACCTATGACTTCGGCAGCGGCGCCGGCTTCTACCTCGACGCCACGCTGGAGCCCTGGTCACGGGCCTACAAGATGTATTCCTACGTAACCCGCGACCTGCCGGCCGCGGTGGCGGCCAACTTCCCGGCCGACATGGCGCGCCAGGGCATCTTCGGCCATTCCATGGGCGGACATGGCGCTCTGACCATCGCTTTCAAGAATCCGGCGACCTATCGCTCGGTCTCGGCCTTCGCGCCGATCTGCGCGCCGATGCGCTGCCCCTGGGGGATCAAGGCCTTCACCGGCTACCTGGGCGAGGACCGGGAAGCCTGGCGCGCCTACGACGCCAGCGAGCTGGTGCGGACCACGACGTCCAAGGCCAAGCTCTTCATCGACCAGGGCAGCGACGACGGCTTCCTGGAGGAGCAGCTCAGGCCCGATCTGCTGATCGAGGCCTGCGAGGCGGTCGGGCACCATTTCGAGCTGCGCATGCAGCCGGGCTACGACCACAGCTACTTCTTCATCCAGAGCTTCATCGACGACCATCTGCGCCACCACGCGGCCGAGCTCGCCGCTTGAGCTGCGCCCGACCGCCTGCCTGCCTGCGCCATGGCCGATATTCCGCCTTAAGACTGGCCGACAACCTGTTTAACAGAAAGAATAACCAGGTGAGCCTGGGCCGCGCTGCCCGGCTGCAGGGTTGCGCAATGGCAACGGGCGCCTAGATGCAAATGCGGAGGAGCCGCGCATCACCTGCATGCGCGCAGGCAGAAGGATGGCCATGGACCTCGATCCGATCCTGCTCTCGCGCATCCAGTTCGGCTTCACCATCGCCTTTCACATCCTGTTTCCGGCGCTGACCATCGGGCTTGCCAGCTATCTGGCCATGCTCGAAGCGCTGTGGCTCCTGACCAGCCGTCAGGTCTTTCAGGATCTCTACAAGTTCTGGGTCAAGATCTTCGCCATTTCGTTCGGCATGGGTGTCGTCTCCGGCGTCGTCATGAGCTACCAGTTGGGCACAAACTGGTCGCGCTTCTCCGAGCTGACCGGCAACGTCATGGGCCCGCTCTTGAGCTACGAGGTTCTGACCGCCTTCTTCCTGGAGGCCTCGTTCCTCGGCATCATGCTGTTTGGCCAGCAGCGCGTCGGGCGTGGCCTGCACTTCTTCTCCACCTGCATGGTGGCGGTCGGGACCTTGATCTCGGCCTTCTGGATCCTCTCGGCCAACAGCTGGATGCATACGCCCGCAGGCGCCGAGATGCGCGACGGCGTGTTCTATCCGCTGGACTGGTGGGCGATCGTATTCAACCCATCATTTCCCTACCGCCTGGTCCACATGGTGCTGGCCGCCTATCTGACCACCGCCTTCCTGGTCGGCGGCGTCGCCGCCTGGTACCTCTGGCATGGTCGCCAGCTCGCGCACGCACGGGTCATGTTCTCCATGGCGATCGGCTTCGCCGTGATCGTAACGCCGCTGCAGATCATCGCCGGCGACCTGCACGGCCTCAACGTCCGTGATCACCAGCCGGCCAAGCTCGCCGCCATGGAGGGCGTTTGGGAGACCGAGCGCGGCGCGCCGCTGCTGCTCTTCGCTCTGCCCGACCAAGACGGCGAACGCAACCGCTACGCGCTCGGCATTCCAAAGCTCGCCAGTCTCATCGTCACACACGACCTGGACGGCGAGATCATCGGGCTCAAGGAGTTTGCGGCCGAGGACCGGCCGCCGGTCGCCATCGTGTTCTGGTCGTTCCGCCTCATGCTGGCGATCGGCTTCGCCATGCTGGCGGTTGCACTCGCCGGGCTCTGGCTGTGGTGGAACGGCCGGCTCTACGACACGCGCTGGTTCCAGCGCGCCTGCATGGCGCTGGCCCCGTCCGGCTTCATCGCGGTGCTGGCCGGCTGGATAACCACCGAGGTTGGCCGCCAGCCCTACGTGGTCTATGGCCTGCTGCGCACCGCCGAGGCCGCCTCGCCGGTTTCCGGTGGCGCCGTGGCGACCTCGCTCGCCTTGTTCATCGTCAGCTATACCGTGATCTTCGGCGCCGGCAGCTACTTCATGCTGCGGCTGATCGGACGCGGCCCGGAGCCCGACGAGCCGATGCTGCGAGCCGATACCGGGCCGGCCGCCTTCCAAGCCGCGGGGAGGTCGCGATGAGCCTCGACCTGCCGCTGATCTGGGGCGGCATCATCGCCTTCGGCGTCTTCATGTACGTGCTGCTGGACGGCTTCGACCTCGGCATCGGCATCCTCTTTCCCCTGGCGCCGGGCGAGGCCGAGCGCGACACCATGATGAATTCCGTGGCGCCGGTCTGGGATGGCAACGAGACCTGGCTGGTGCTGGGCGGCGCCACGCTGTTCGGCGCCTTCCCGCTGGCCTTCGCCATCATTCTGCCGGCGCTCTACCTGCCGCTGATGGTGATGCTGATCGCCCTGATCTTTCGCGGCGTCGCCTTCGAGTTCCGCTTCAAGGCCGACCGCAACAAGCATCTCTGGAGCCTGTCCTTCTATCTCGGCTCGCTGATCGCCACCTTTGCCCAGGGCGTTGTCCTCGGCACCTACGTCCAGGGCATCCCGGTGGCCGAACGCGCCTATGCCGGCGGCACCTTCGACTGGTTCAGCCCCTTTGCGCTCGTGGTCGGCCTGGCACTGGTCTTCGGCTATGCCCTGCTCGGCTCGACGTGGCTGATCCTGAAGACCGAGGGCGCGCTGCAGGCCTGGGCCTATCGCAAGACGCTCTGGCTGCTCGGCGCCGTGCTGCTCTTCATGGGCATCGTCAGCCTTTGGGTCCCCTTCCTCGATACCAGGATCGAGGAGCGCTGGTTCAAGCTGCCCAATTTCCTCTACCTGTCGCCGGTGCCGCTCCTTGTTCTCCTGGCCGCGGCAGCGTTGCTGCGCGCCGTCAGGAAACGCCACGAGTGGACCCCCTTTATCCTCGCCATCGTTCTGTTCGCGCTCGGCTGCCTCGGGCTCGGGATCAGCCTCTGGCCGAACATCGTGCCGCCGTCGATCTCGCTCTGGCAGGCCGCCGCGGCGCCGGAGAGCCAGGGCTTTCTCCTGATCGGCGTGGCCATCCTGATCCCGATCATCCTCGGCTATACCGCCCATACCTACTGGGTGTTCCGCGGCAAGGTCAGGTCCGATGCCGGGTACCACTAAGCACAGATCAAGCCTCGGGCGGCGGCTGGCCTGGTTCGCCGGTCTGTGGCTGGCGAGCCTTGCCGTCTTCGCCGGTCTCGCCTACGGCCTCAGGGCCCTGCTAAGCTTGTAGTCATGGACGAGACCTTCGACAGCAGTCGGGCGATCGACAAGGCGCACCTCAAGGCGCTCTCGGCGCGCTCGAACGGCAAGGGGCTGGCGCAGCTCGCCAGCCATGTGGCGGCGCTTGCGATCACCACCGGCCTGATCGCCTGGTCCACGGGTACGGCCTGGCTGCTGCCGGCCATGGCGCTGCACGGCCTGGTGCTGATCTTCCTCTTCGCGCCGCTGCACGAGACGGTGCACCGCACCGCCTTTGCCAGCCGCTGGCTGAACGACGCGGTGGCCCATGTCTGCGGCTTCCTGCTGCTGCTGCCGGCCGACTACTTCCGGTTGTTCCACTTCGCGCACCACCGCTTCACTCAGGACCCGGCGCGCGACCCCGAGCTGGCGGCGCCGAAGCCGCAGACGCTCGCCGCCTACCTGCTGCACGTCTCCGCCCTGCCGCTGTGGCGCGATCGCATCGCGATCTCGCTGAAGCACGCCGTCGGCGCCGTCGACGAGCCCTATATCGCCGCGCACCAGCGCGCGGCCATCGTCACCGAGGCGCGGGTCCATCTGGTGCTCTATGCATCGATCGCCGCCACATCGGTTGTCCTGGCCGATGCCACGGCCCTGCTCTACTGGGTGGTGCCGGCGCTGATCGGCCAGCCGGTGCTGCGGCTCTATCTGCTGGCCGAGCATACGGGCTGCCCGCTGGTGCCCGACATGCTGCAAAACAGCCGCACCACGCGAAGCAACGCCGTCGTACGCTGGCTCGTCTGGAACATGCCGTTCCACGCCGAGCACCACGCCTATCCCGCGCTGCCGTTTCACGCCCTGCCGCAGGCGCACGCGCTGCTGCGCGAGCACATCGCCGTGCAGGCGCCTGGCTACATCGCGGTACACCGCGAGCTCATACGAAGTTTGAGGCGACCGAGGGTGCTGTCGGCCAGCGGCTAGAGCCGTATCACGCGTTACCCCTCACCCTCCCAACGCTTCGCATTGGGCCCCTCCCTCTCCCCCAAGGGGAGAGGGAAGAGGAGCCGCATGCCCATTATCCCTCGCCCCTCCGGCAAACCCGGGGCGGTTCAGGGCCCAGACGCCGTCAGGCGTCTGGGAGGGTGAGGGGGAGTTTGTCCAGCACTAGTCAGGCCGCGTCGCCGCCGACGGCGGCCAGCTTGCGCTCGCCCTTGGGCAGCACCGCCACGTCGCCGGAGATCTCGCCGCCGCCCTCGATCACGATGCGGCCGTAGCGAATCTTGCCATGAACGCGCGCGGTCGGGCGCAGCAGCAGCTCGCCGCGCACCACCAGTTCGCCCTCGAAGTTGCCGGCGACATCGGCCTCATCGACCTCGGCCTGGCCCTCGAACATGCCGCTCTCGGCCAGCTCCAGGCTGCCGACTTCGACCGAGGCCTCCAGCCGGCCCTCGACCACCAGGGTCTCGCAGGAGCCGATCTCGCCCTTGACCTGAATCTCCGACCCGATGACCAGCACGCCGCCGGGGTTGGGCCGGTCGCCCAGCCGGCGGGACGACTGGCGCGCGCCCAGTCCCACCAAGCCGCCGGCCTGGCGCCCCTGCTCGCGCGTGCCAGGTAGAGATGCCATCGAATACCTCCAATTGATCAATTAATGGCCAAACTAGTACGCCCGCCCTCGATTCGATAGGACAATTTTGTGATCGCGCCAGCGCCGAGGCACGGGCGTCAGGCCGCCACCGAACTCTCCGCCGCCGCCCCGGCGAAGACCTTGCCGGTGAGGAAGCGGGTCAGCCGCTCGGCGTCCGGCCCGGCCGGGCGGGTGCCCTGCATCACGGGGAAGTGCGCGCGGGTCTCCTGCAGCAGCGGCCGCAGCCGCGGCGGCGCCTCGCGGCCGGTGACGAAGAAGGCCTGGCTCGCCACCGCGGCGAGCATGGCCAGCCCTGCGTCGAGGAAGCGGCCGGCCTCGGCCTCCTTGCGCCAGCTGAAGAAGGTCGGCACCGGCACGTCGTTCTGGCCGAAGCCGCCGCCCTCGCTGCCCGGCAGGAAAGAGCGCTGCGCCGCCTGGCGCGTCTGCTCGGCATAGGCCACCGCCGCCATGCCGAGGCAGCCCATGTAGCCCTTTTCCTCGCTCAGGAGCTGGTCGGGCAGCAGCGAGACCTTGCCGTCGAGCAGCTTGGTGACGTGACGGTCGCAGAGCAGCGCCAGGTCCGCCCAAGCCGCCGCCAGATTGTCGAGCGCCGGATAGGCCTTGCCGTTGTGGTAGCCGCCGGTGGAGAAGACGCGGCCATTTGGATTCGCCTCGTCCGGCGGGATGAAGACCGGGTTGTCGGAGACCGCACGCAGGCTGATCGCCGCCGCTTCCTCGGCCTGGGCCTGGGCGCGGCGCGCCTGACCCAGCACGCGCGGCAGGATGCGCCAGGAGACCGGCGCCTGATAGGGCCGCCGCTCGCTCGCGCCGCCCTCCAGCCAGGCCCGCAGGCTGCGCAGCGTGGCAGCCTCGTGCGGGTCCTCCCAGAGCCCGTCGAGCGCCGCGTCATAAGCCTCGAGCGGCGCCTTCAGGGCCTCGATCGAGAGCGCGAAGACCTCCTCCGCCAGGGCTAGGCGGTTGCGCGCCGCCAAGGCCGCGTCGGCGAGCAGTGCGCTGGCGCAGGGGCTGCCATTGATCAGCGACAGGCTGTCCTTCTCGCCCAGCTCGAAGCGCGAGGCGAGCGGCGAGAAGAGGTGGGAGAGCGCCAGGATCTCGCCCGGGCAGCCGTTGCCCAGCGCCGGCACCGGCGGCAGTGGCCCGTCATTTAGCAGGCCGGCCACCGCCTCGGCCAGGGCCGGGGTGATGGCGGCATGGCCCTCGAGGAAATTGGCCAGGCGGGCCAGCACCATGCCGCGCGTGACCCGCTCCGGCAGCGGCTCGCCGAAGGAGGCCATGGCCGGGATCGGCGGCCGCTTGGCCTGGTCCTTGCGCTCCTCCGGCGACAGGCGGATGCGGGCGTTCTGGCCGTAGCCCGTGGTCACGCCGTAGATCACGATGTCGGGATCGCTGTCGAGCAGCCGTAGGAAGGCGGCACGGGCCTCCGCCATGCGGGCCCTGGCGTCGTCGTGCAGGCGGACGTCCTCACCCTGCCAGGCGACGCGATAGACGGCGTCGAGCGTGATGTCGGCGCGGTTGCGCAGAACCAAGGTCATGCAATCCCTCCCCTAGCGGTAAGCGGAGCCGGCCGGCTCCCGGTTCCGTCCCGCGATAGGCCGGCACGGCCGCGCGGTCAACAGACAGTGCGACAGAGCAGCGTTGCAACAGGTGAGACCCTTGCGCCGGCCGGCGAAAGCGGCTGCTATGGGGCTGCCCTGTCTCGGCCCGAGGGAGAGAGCCGGTGGACCTCAGCAAGGTGCCTGTCGGCCGCAACCCGCCCTGGGAAGTCAACGTCGTGATCGAGGTGCCGCTCGGCGGCGAGCCGGTAAAGTACGAGTTCGACAAGGCCTCGGGCGCGATCTTCGTCGACCGCTTCCTGCACACGGCGATGCGCTATCCCTGCAACTACGGCTTTGTGCCGCATACGCTGGCGGCCGACGGCGACCCCGCCGACGTTCTGGTCGCCGCGCGCAGCCCCGTCGTGCCGGGTGCCGTCGTGCGGGCCCGCCCGATCGGCGTGCTGGTGATGGAGGACGAGGCGGGGCTCGACGAAAAGATCCTGTCGGTCCCGGTGGACGCGCTGCATCCCTACTATTCGAACGTGAGCTCGTACCGTGATCTGCCGAAGATCCTGGTCGACCAGATCACTCACTTCTTTCAGCACTACAAGGACCTGGAGACCGACAAGTGGGTCAGGATCGTGCGCTGGGGCGAGGCCGACGAGGCCTGCCGCCTGATCGAGCGGGCGATGCAGAGCGAGCGCTAGAGGGGTGCCGGCTGGGCGGCGCCTCAGCCGAGCAGGCGCAGCAGAAGCTGGGCCTGCTGGTTGGCCTGGGCCGCCATGCCGATGCTGGCCTGGGTCAGGATCTGCTGGCTGGTGAACTGCATCATTCCCTGCGCGATGTCGAGGTCGAGCAGCGCGCTGCGCGCCACCTCGGTGTTCTCGGTCATGGCCGCCAGGTTGCTGGTCGCCACCGCCAGGCGTTTCTGCGAAGCGCCGATCTCGGCCCGCACCGCAACCAGCCGGTCGAGCGCCGCGGTGACGCGCTTACTGGCGGTCTCGGCGCCGGCCCCGGTGCCGATGCTGGTATCGTCGAGCTCCAGCGAGTTTGCCGTCAGCGAGCCGATCGCCACGCTGAGGCGGTCGGCCTCGCTGACGCCGGTGCCGACCTTGTAGGTGAAGCTGCGGTTCGCAACCTCGATGCGGCCGACGTAGGCGTCGGTATAGCGTAGCACCCCCCGATCGATCGCCACCGTGGCCTCGGAGGCTACGTTGACCGCACCGCCGACGACGTTGATCGCGCTGATATTGAACGACAGCGCAATCTGCGAGGCGGTCGCCTTGTTCAGGTTGATCAGACCGCGGCCGTAGGTGCCGTCGGTGCCGGGCAGGCCGAGGTCGTCGGTCGAGGTGAACAGCAGATTGGCGATCTCGTGCCCCGAGAGGTCGGTGAACTTCTCGCGCAGCAGCGCGACGGCGCCGGAAACCATGGGCGCCGCCATAGAGGTGCCGCTCATGCTGCCTGTGGCGCCGTCGTTGGTGGTCGAGATGATCGCCACGCCGGGCGCCGCGACAGTGAAGTCGCGGATCAGCCCGGCCTTGTTGCTGAAGCTGGCCAGCTCGTTCTCGTTGTCGGTCGCGGTGACGGCGATCAGCATGCCGCGGGCGGCGGGATCGATCGCGAAGGCGGCCGGGAAGGCCGGGTCGTCGAGCGCGTCGTTGCCGGTCGAGGCGACGATGATGACGCCGGCGTTGACCGCGCGCGTGATCGCGCTCTCGACCGCCGCGATTATGCTGCTGCCGCCCAGACTGAGATTGATCACGTCGGCACCGTTGGCGACGGCAAAATCGATGGCGTCGGCCAGGTTGCGCTGGTCGAGGCCGCCGCCGTCCTCGCCGATGTTGACGGCGATCAGACGCGCGTTGTAGGCGACGCCATGGGTGCCGCTGCCGTTCTTCTCGGCGGCGATGATGCCGGCGACATGGGTGCCGTGGCCGGCATCGGGGCCCAGATTGTCGTCGTTGCCGTCAGGCGTGGTCGGGGTGTCGAACTGCACCAGAATCGACCCGGCCGAGGTGATCCCGCCGGCGTCGAAGTCGCTGGTCAGCGCGATGTCGATGGTCCTGCTGCCGCCGACCTCGGTCAGAGTGTAGCCGAGCTGCATGGCTACGCCGCCGGTGTTCATGTTGTAGGTCGCGCGGTACTCGACCCCGCCGGCGTTCAAGGTGATGACCGCGGCGTCAGCGGTCCCGGTTATGTCCAGGGTCGGCACGATGCCGCTGGTAAAGAGGTCGACGCCGGGGTCGAAGGCGAGCAGGTCGATCTGGTTGACCTCGCCGCCGCCGGCCGAGACGAAGCTGCCGCCCGGGATGGAGTAGAACAGGCCCTCGACCGTATCGTCCTTGAGGTCGACCGCGAGAACCAGGTTGGTCTGGAACTCAGGATGATCGAGGTCGATACCGGTGTCGATCACCGCCACCGTCACTCCGGCGCCGGTGGCGCCGCGGGCGTAGGCGGACGAGGCCGCGATGTTGTCGAGGGCGGTCGAGGCCGCATACTCCTGGGTCTGGAACTGCGTCCGGTCGAGCTCGCCCGCCTGCCTGCCGATCACCTTGCCCTGCGAATCGGAGATCGACAGGATCAATCGATCGTTGGTCGTGGCGCTGCCGTCGTGCGTGTAGGTAACCCGGCCGGCGATCAGGTCGGCCTCGGTGAAGCTGTCGCCCAGCCCGAGGATCTTGCCGGCGAGCTTGACGGTCCCGCTCTCCACGCCGCTGCGGACGGTGTAGACGATGCCGCCCTCGACGTCGCCTTCCAGCAGGTTGTTGCCGTTGAAGTTGGCGCTGCGGGCGATGCGGTCGAGCTCGGAGGCCAGCGTCTGGTACTCGGTGTCGAGCATGCCGCGCTCGACGTTGGAGATCTGGTCGGAGCCGGCCTGCACCGCCAGCGCTTTCATGCGTACCAGGATGTTGTCGATCTGGGCCGCGGCGCCGTCGGCGATCTGCAGCATCGAGGCGGCCTGACCGGCATTGACCGAGGCCTGCACCAGCGAGGCCACCTCGGCGCGCAGGCGCGAGCCGATGGCCAGCGCCGCCGCGTCGTCACGCGCAGAGAGCACCCGCGTCCCGGCGGACAGCTGGGCGACCGAGCGCGACACCTGGGCGTCGTTGCTGGCCAGCAAGCGATTCGCGACCGCCGCGCTGGCGTTGTGCAGGATCGACAGCGACATGCCACTACCTGTGCCATGGTCACCGGACATACCTCGTGCCCGGCGCGGACCTTCCTGATCCAACGCGGGACTATGGTCACAATCTGTTAAATCCCCATGAATTGCGGCATAGCGCATTCCAAGCATGGCCAAGCCGTCGTCCAGGGCGGCGCAGATCGCCCAGGTCACTCCGCCGGATACAGGCTCGGCGCAGCCGGCGACAAAACTAGGTTAATCAGTTGTTAGCGTAAGCCGGTATCTATTGATGCAAGGCAACGATTGCGGCACGGAGCGCAGGGCTCGTGCCGTCGTCGGACCATCTGTGGCGAGCGTGACGGCGCCGGAGAGACCGTCCGCAGGGCCTCGGGGGCAGATGTCGAAAGACGTGACAGGAAAGACCCGGAAGCCTGGAAAGGGCGTTTCCGGCGTCAAGTCGGCGGCTGAGCCGAGCGGCCGGGCGACCGCGCAGGTGGCCGCTCGGGCGTCGGGGCGCGCGCGGCAGGCCATGCGCCCGACCCTGCATCCCGGCAATGGCCAGGACAAGGCGAAGGCCGCCCAGGGCGGTAACCGCCAGCCCGCCGTGCACAAGATCGGCCGCCGCGCCACGGCTGTTCTGCCCGGCGCGGCTCAGGCGCCAGGGCCAGCCGACAACCCGGCCATCCAAGAGTCCAGCGGCGCCGGCGATGCGGTTACGCTCCCTGCCGGCAATGGGACGAAGCGCAAGGCCCGCCCGGCGACCGTGCCGGCCGCTGGGGACAAGCAGACCCCCGAGATCGGCATAGCCCGTGGCACCGGGCCGGAATGGCGCATCGCGCCCTCGGCGGTCAGCTTCGAGGACCCCCTGTTGTCCTGCCTGGCGATCGTCGCCGGCCTGATCCAGAAACCGGTGTCGGAAGCGGCCCTCAAGGCCGGGCTGCCGCACGGCGGCGAACGCTTCACGCCGGAGCTGGTGATCACGGCGGCACAGCGCGCCGGGCTCGGCGCCCGCCTGGTGCATCGCCCCAAGGTTGCGAACATCCTGACTCTCACCCTGCCCTGCATCCTGCTGCTGAAGGGCGGCAACGCCTGCGTGCTCACCAAGCTGCCCGAGCCTGGCACGGCCGAGATCATCAGTCCTGAAGGCGGCGGCGCCGCCAAGGTGCAAACTGACGCGCTGCAGCAGCAGTACAGCGGCTACGCCATTTTCCTGCGCGCCGAGTTCAAGTTCGACGCCCGTTCGTCCGCGATCCGGCTGAAGGAGTCGCCGAGCTGGTTCTGGGGCACGCTGAAGCAGTTCTGGCCGATCTACAACCACGTCGTCCTGGCCTCGATCATGATCAACTGCTTCGCGCTCGCGAGCCCGCTGTTCATCATGAACGTCTATGACCGCGTCGTGCCGAACAACGCCATCGAGACGCTCTGGGTGCTGGCGCTCGGGGTCATGACGGTCTTCGGCTTCGAGTTCGTCATGCGCAACATGCGCACCTACTTCGTCGATACCGCCGGCAAGAACGCCGACGTGATGATCGCCAGCAAGCTGCTGGAGCACGTCATGGCGATGCGGCTCGACAAGAAGCCGCCCTCGACCGGCGCGCTCGCCAGCAATCTGCGCGAGTTCGAATCGCTACGCGAGTTCTTCACCTCGGGCACGCTGGTGGCCTTCGTCGACCTGCCCTTCGTGCTGCTGTTCATCGTGGTGGTCTGGCTGGTCGCCGGGCCGGTCGCGATCATCCCGCTGGCCGCCGTGCCGCTGGTGATCGGCGCCGGCGTCCTGCTGCAGGGACCGCTGCGCCGCGTGATCGAGACCTCGCACCAGGAATCGACCCAGAAGCACGCCCTGCTGTTCGTGACCATCGACGGCCTGGAGACAATCAAGGCTGTTGCCGCCGAAGGCCGGGTGCAACGCGCCTGGGAGCGCTTCGTCGGCAAGACGGCGCAATCGGCCGGCCGGGCCCAGTTCATCTCCGGCCTGGCCACCACCATCGCCCAGTTCTCGATCCAGATGGCGACGGTGGCGGTGGTGGTCTACGGCGTGCACCGCATCGCCGCGGGCGAGATCACCATGGGCGCGCTGATCGCCGCGACCATCCTGACGGGCCGGGCGCTGCAGCCGCTGGGCACCGTGGCCGCCATGCTGACCCGCCTGCAGCAGTCGCGCGTCGCGTTGAAGGCGCTCGACACCATCATGAAGGCGCCGGTCGAGCGCGAGGTCGACAAGTCCTTCCTGCACCGGCCGCACCTGAGCGGCAGCATCGAGCTGAAGAACGTCTCCTTCGCCTATCCGGGCCAGCAGACCAAGGCGCTGGATGGGATGAGCTTCACCATCAGGCCGGGCGAGCGGGTCGGCATCCTGGGCCGCGTCGGTTCCGGCAAGAGCACGGTGGCCCGACTGCTGCTCGGCCTCTACGAGCCGGCCGAGGGCGCGGTGCTGATGGACGGCACCGACATCCGCCAGATCGATCCGGCCGACCTCAGGCGAAACGTCGGCTACGTCAGCCAGGACAACTACCTCTTCTTCGGCTCGGTGCGCGACAACGTCACCTTCGGCGCGCCGCACGTCGACCAGGCCTCGATCGCGCGAGCGGCCGGCGTGGCCGGCGTCACCGATTTCCTGCGAACCCACCCGCTCGGCTTCGACCTGCCGGTCGGCGAGCGCGGCATGGCGCTCTCCGGCGGCCAGCGCCAGGCGGTGGTGATCGCTCGCGCGCTGCTGCAGGACCCGCCGATCCTGATGCTCGACGAGCCGACCAGCGCGATGGACAACGTCTCCGAGGCCGCCTTCAAGAGCCGCCTGGCGGAGGCCCTGCCCGGCAAGACCCTGCTGCTGGTGACCCACCGCGGCTCGCTGCTCAGCCTGGTCGACCGCCTGATCGTTATCGACGCCGGCCGCATCGTTGCCGACGGCCCCAAGGAGGTGGTGCTGGCGGCGCTCAAGGGCGGCAAGGTCCAGGCGCAGACGCCGGCGCCAGCGCCGGTGCACGATGTGGCCAATCCGGCCGAGCAAGAGGCGGCGGCAAAGGTGGCGCGTGCGCCATGAGCAGCCGCGGCCTGTTCGACAGCGACGACCTGCACTTCATTCCCGACGTCGAAGCGGCGACGCGGCGGCGCGGCCACCGCTTCGCCTACATCCTGAGCCTGACCACTTTCGCCTTCTTCGTGGTCTTCGTCATTTGGGCCAGGTTCGCCGTGCTCGACGAGGTGACGCGTGGCGAAGCCACCGTGGTGCCCTCGAGCAAGACCCAGGTGATCCAGAACCTGGAAGGCGGCATCCTGGCCGGAATCCTGGTGCACGAAGGCGACATCGTCGAGCGCGGCGACATCCTGGTGCGAATCGACAACTCGACGGCCGCGGCCAGCTTCCGCGACGTGCGCTCGCAGTACCAGACCCTGCTGGCCATCGTCGCCCGGCTCGAGGCCGAGTTGGCGGGTCGCGGGATCGCGATACCGGCACAGGTGAGCGAGCAGGCGCCGGAGGTCGCCGCCGACCAGCAGGCTCTGTTCGAGGCGCGCAGGGGCCATCGCGAAGCGCAGCGCTCGGTGCTCGAGGCTCAGGCCGTGCAGCGCCGCCAGGAGATCGACGAGATGGAGGTGCGGCGCACCCAGAACGCGCGCAGCTTGGCGCTGGCGCGCGAGGAGCTGGCCATCACCCGCCCAATGGTCGAGAAGAACCTGATGCCGAAGGTCGACCTGCTGCGCGTGCAGCGCTCGATCACCGAACTACAGGGCGAGGCTGACACCATCAAGATTTCCATCCCGCGCCTGCAGCAGGCCGCCAAGGAGGCCGAGCAGCGCATCGCCGAGTTCGACCTGAGCACCAGGGCGCAGGTCTCCGACGAGCTGAACAAAGCCAAGGCCGAGCTCAAGAGCGCTTCCGAGATGCTGTTCGCCGGCGAGGACAAGGTTTCGCGCACCGAGGTGCGCTCCCCAGTGCGCGGCACCATCAAGCAGCTCAAGCTCAACACCGTGGGCGGCGTGATCCAGCCGGGCGAGGACATCCTGGAGATCGTGCCGCTCGACGACACGCTTCTGGTCGAGGCGCGCATCCGCCCGGCCGATATCGCCTTCCTGCGTCCCGGCCAGGAGGCGACGGTCAAGATCACCGCCTACGACTTCTCGATCTACGGCGGCCTCAAGGCCAAGCTGGAGCGCATCAGCGCCGACACCATCAAGGACGACAGCGGCGAGAGCTTCTACCGCGTCTACCTGCGCACCGAGCGCAACACGCTGCGCCACCGCGACGCCGAGCTGCCGATCATCCCCGGCATGACTGCCGCGGTCGAGATCCTGACCGGCGAGAAGACCGTGCTCGACTACCTGCTGAAGCCGATATTGAAGGCGAGAGAACGGGCGTTGAAGGAGCGGTAGCTTCTCATCTGACCGGCCGCCATGGGTTGCCGCGTCAAGCCCTCGGCTGTCAGGTTAGACAAGCGCATCTGCGCTCCGTTGTCCGCTTTGTTGACGCCCCCCTCCCTAACCCTCCCCCTCAAGGGGGGAGGGAACTGTGCGCCGCGGCAGCTTGTTCGCCTCCCCCCTTGAGGGGGAGGCGGCGCGCAGCGCCGGAGGGGGGCTGGCGCGAAGCGCCAAAAGGGAACAGGGGCCAAGCAAGTCTCTGTCGCGCCGCAAAGGTCGTTACGCGAGATGCAACAAAGCTCTACAGCAGGTCGACGTTGGCTTAGCCGGACAGCCGTGGGTTAAGCCCGGCAATGACGATGAAGAATGCATTCGCCGCCCAGCAATGCGGTAGGCCGAACCCGCCGTTCCCCACTTCAAAACCAAACACCCCCGCCTCTAGGACGGGGGTGCGGCATTGCAGAAACAACGCGATCCGCCAGCCTTAGCCGGCTCACCCTCACATCATGTCGATCTCGACCACGCGGTTGCCGGGGTGGCGGACGCCGTCGTCGGTGGGGACGAAGGGCTGACGCTCGCCGGCGGCGCTGCCTGTAATGCGCGAGGCGTTGATGCCGGCGGAGACCATCTCCTGGGTCACGGTCTCGGTGCGGCGCTGCGAGAGGCGCTGGTTGTAGGCCTCGGGCCCGGAGCGGTCGGCATGACCGACCAGGCGGATCTGCATGTTGGGATCCGCCAGGGCGTCGCGGATCGCCTGGTCGAGCACGTTGCGGCCGGCCCGCGTCATGACCGTCGAATCCCACTGGAAGTAGACTAGATAGGGCTCTGGCCCGGGCATCGGTCCGGGCGTGGCGGCGATCTGCCAGGGGCCGTAGCCGGCCAACGCCTCGGCGCGGCCGATGCAGTCGAGGAACTCCTGGCGGCAGCGCTCGGCGTCCTCCTCGCGGCCGGCTTCCGCGGCCTCGATCCAACAGTCGAAGGCGACCTGGGCATAGCCGGTGTCGACCGGCGCCGCCTCCTTGCCGCCCTTGAGGAAGACCTTGCGCAGGCGGATGCGCGCCTCCGACAGCTCGGCACGGTCGCCGTCATCCAGATCGCGGTCGCTGATCTCGTCGGGGATCACCACCGAGCGGCGCGCCGCGGCACGGGCCTTGTGGTTGAACAGCTCGCCGTCGTGCAGATCGAAGGCGCCGCTGCGTGACTGGGAGAGGCGCAGGTAACCGTCGTGCAGCGTGTTGGAGAACACGATGCCCCGGGGCTCCAGGCCGAAGCCGCTGTTGGTATCGAAGATGCCGACCATGAAGCCGTCCAGCGGCCCGGCCTGTGCGGTCAGGGGCAAAGCCAGCGGCAGGCCCAGGGCGAGGCAGGCGCCCAGAAGAATCCGTCTCGTACGCATCACGCTTGCCCCCTCTTCTCGGCCGCCCGCCGACGGCCGGCCCCTGCCAGTAAGGCTTCCGGCGATGCGATCGCCGTTAACCAGGCCGCGGCAGCATATCGCGGCGCCGTTATAATTCAAACGCCCGGAACCTCGGCCCCGAGGAGGCCCGGCTGATCGAGCCAGTAAATCGCCAATCCCTCAACGGAGTCTTAAGCCTGGACGGGCAATCCTGGCGGGCCAGGCCGGGGCCAGCGCGGCCTGCGGCCGTTCCTTTCTCGGGAGCAAGACTGCGTGCCGAGACGGTCCCGCGCCACCGCTGCCGCCATCTGCCTAATCGCGTTCCTCGGGCCCTTCCTGGGCGCGGTTCCGGGGCTCCCGCTGCCCGAGTCGGCGGCGCAGACTCTGTCCGACCTGGCGGCGGTCAGCCGCAGCGCCCGGAGCGGCCTGTTCGATTCTGTCGAGTTCAGCAACAGCTCGCTCGAGGCGCTGCCGCAGTGGAACCGCGTAATCCGCAAGATGCGCAGGGAAGGCGCGGCCTTCGCCGCCTGCGTCGCCGACGAGAGCCAGTGCCACAACGCGCCGCAGCGCGCCTGGCGCAAGCTATTGGCCCAGGCCAGCCGGCTCGACCGTAAGGAGCGGATCGAAAGCGTTAATAACTTCTTTAACCGCTGGCCATACAAGCTCGACAGCGAGCTCTATGGTGTAAGCGAGTACTGGGCCACTCCGGCCGAATTCATGGCCCGCTCGGGCGACTGCGAGGACTACGCCATCGCGAAGTTCTTCGCCCTGCGCCAGCTCGGGTTCGATAACGAGGCGCTGCGCATCGTGATACTGTGGGACCAGATCAGAGCTACCGGCCACGCCGTCCTCGCGGTCTACGAGCCGGAGGGAGTCATCATCCTGGACAGCCTGTCGGGCCTGATCGTGCCGGACAGCCGCTATCACCACTACATTCCGCAGTACTCGATGAACGAGACCACTCGATGGTCGCACGTACACTCAAAAAAAATTCCGCATGCCTGGGCTAGCCGGAACTGAGGACGCTGAGCATGGCCGTACCGAGCACCACCGCCGAGATGGGCACAGGCAAGCCCCGGATGCCTGGTCAGACGGCCACGGAGATGCCCCAGGAGATGGCGCTCTTCTCGTCCGCCTTGCCGCCCAGGACGAGCGGGCCGGCGCGGCGCCTCACGCTGCTGGGCGGCCTGCTCGCGGTCTGCGCCATCGCAATCGCCGGCTGGATCATCTCGAACACGCTGATCGGCCAGGAAACCGATCTGCGCCAGGCGCGCCTGGAGCAGGAGCTCGACACCATCGCCGCCAGCCAGGCCGCCGCCATCGCCGACTTGCTGCAGGGCGCCGCCGAGCGCAGCGAGCGTATCGTCGGCTCCGAGCTGTTCCAGCTCTTCGCCACAGAGGTCGACTTGGCCGGCGGCGACGTCTCCGAGAGCCTCGACGTGGCGGCGCTGCTGAACGCCGCGGACGCGGCTGCAGGCGGTGGCGCCACGCCGCTGATCGACCAGCTCCCCTTCATGGAGCGGGTGCTGACCGACTTCGTGATCGGCGCCGACTTCCTGGCCGGCTATCTTTTCGCCCGCAATGGTGTGGCCTATGTCGGCAGCGGCGGCGCGGCGCCCCCGGGAACCGAGCAGTCGGCCTTGACGGCCAAGGTCTTCGAAGACGGCAAGCGCCGCTTCGGGCCGGCGCGCGCTGCGCCTGAGGGTCTGACGGTCGACATGGCCCTGCCGGTGCTCGAAGCCCAGACCGAGCCCGGAGACGGCAAGGTCGTCGGCGTCATGCTGTTCACGCTGCCGGTCAGCGGCAGCCTGGCGCAGATCCTGGCGCCGCGCCCCGGTGCGCGCCCGGGCGAGGCGCAGCGACTGATCCAGCGCGCCGCGGGTAGCCTCCTGGCCGTCAGGCCCGGCGAGAGCCCGCCGCTGCAACCCATCGCCGCCGCTGACCTGATGGCGCCCGACGGCTCCATTCCCTTCGCCCGCCGCGGCGCGATCGGCGATGGGACGCCCTCCTACTCGATCGGCTGGCCGGTGCCGGCGACTTCCTGGTCGGTGGTGCAGGAGATCGCCGCCGCCAGCGCCGATGCCGAGCTCAAGCGCTTCGCCTTCTCCACCAAGCTGGTCGCCGCCCTGGTGGTGGCCGCCGCCGCGCTTGCCGTGCTGGCCTTCTGGTGGTGGCTGGGCAGCAGCTACAGCCGGGCCATGGCCAAGCAGTACCACGCGCTGGGCAACCGCATCGCGGAGCAGAAGCAACTGCTCGACCGCATCAACGGCACCGTCGCGGATCACATCGCGGTCAAGGACGCCGACGGCACTTACCGCTTCGCCAATGCGGCCTTCGCCGCTGCGGTCGGCCGCAGCCCGGAGCAGGTGGTGGGGCTCGACGATGCCGCGCTGTTCGGCCATGGCACCGCCGAGCGCTTCAAGCTGTCCGACCAGCGGGTGCTGCGCGAGGGCCAGCCGGTGATCGCCGAGGAACGCGTCTATCTGCGATCGGTTCTGCGCCACCTCCAGATTTCGAAGACACCGCTCACCGATACCTCCGGTGCGATCACCGGTGTGGTCGCGGTGGCGCGCGATGTCACCGAGCTGGTCGAGGCCCGGGACAAGCGCGACAAGGCGGTGCGCCAGGCGGTCTCGGCGCTGGTGCTGGCCATCGAGCTGCGCGATCCCTACCTCTCCGGCCATTCGCAACGTGTTTCTGCCCTGGCCACCGACCTGGCCAGGTGCTGCGGTGCCTCGGCCGAGGAGATCGCCACGCTGGAGACAGCCGCCGCGCTGGCGCAGATCGGCAAGCTCTTCGTGCCGCGCGAGCTGCTGACCAAGCCGGAACGCCTAAGCGAGGCCGAACGCGCCGAACTGCGCGCGCATATCGGCCACGCCGAGTCGGTGCTGCGCGGCATCGATTTCGGCCTGCCGGTGCTGCAGACCATCCGCCAGATGCATGAGCGAATTGACGGCGCCGGCTATCCGCGCCGCCTGCGCGGCAGCGAGATCAGCTTCACGTCGCAGGTACTGGGCCTGTGCGACTGGTTCTGCGCCCGCGTGGCGCCGCGTGGCTACCGACCCAGCATGCCCCCGGAAGAGGCTCTGGACATCCTCGAGCGCAATCCGCAGCGCTACGCACCGCAGCTCGTCGCCCAGCTTCGCCAGGTCGTCACCTCGGTCGCCGGCGAGAAGCTGCTGGCCGGAGCCGCGAGCCACTGAGGTTGCCTTCGAAAGTGGCGGGGATAGTGCGCGGCGAAGCCATCGCACCGTGACCTTAGTTAACGAGGGCGGCCCGCCCGAGAGCGCCGGCTCCACCGCGGCGGTGATTGCCCGGTAACCGACTCTTTGGCTGATTGGTCAATTGACTCAAGCAGGTGGAGGCCAAGAAATGCTTGGTCCTGTCCAGTTTGACTATTCTCTCCGCAGTGCAACTTGGCTAAGATTGCATTAACCAATCTGCTCCATACAAGACATCGAAGAGTTGCCTTGGGGGGACACTTGATGACGAAACGGACGAGCAGGGTCCTTCAGCAGAGCTTGCGGGGGGCCTTGTTGAGCAGCGTTGTCGGACTCGCCTTCTGTGGACCGGCCGCGGCCACGTCGATGGAGGACGCAATTCGTCTGGCCCTCCAGCACAGCCCGGACATCGGCAACGTCGCCCACAACCGTGAAGCGATCCAGCAGGAGCTGCGCCAGGCACGCGGACTCTACCTGCCACAGATCGACCTGGCTGCCGGCGTCGGCAAGGAGCGGACCAACGACCGCAACACCCGGGCCGACGTGAACAATCGCGACGCGCTTACCCTGACGCGCCAGGAGAGCTCGCTGACCATTCAGCAGCGCATCTTCGACGGCTTCGAGGCGGACAGCTCGGTCAAGCGCGAGCGGGCGCGGGTTCGCTCGGCAGCCCTGCGCGTCTACGAGAATGCCGAGTTCACGGCGCTCGATGCGATCAGCGCCTATATGACGGTCATGCGCGAGCGCGAGCTGGTGCGACTGGCGGAAGAGAACGTCCAGGTCCACCAAGTCATACTCGGCTTCCTGCAGGAGCAACTCGCCGGCGGTGCCGGCAGCGGTGCCGATGTCTCGCAGACCGAGGCGCGCCTGGCCCGCGCCCGCGCCACCCTGACCGACCAGTTCAACCGCCTGCGCGACGCCGAGGCGAACTATGCCCGCGTGGTCGGCCAGTATCCGGACGACATGGTGCTCCCCGGGTTCCCCGTCGGCTCCCTGCCGCTGGACCTCGACGCGGCGACCGAGGGGGTCTGGCGCAGCAATCCGACCTATCACATCTTCGACGCCGACGTGCGCACGGCCGAGGCCGAGGTCGACTTGGCCGAGGTGCCGCTCTATCCCTCGATCACCCTGGAGGGCGAGTCGGAGTACAACGTCAATCGTGACGGCATCGAAGACTACGAGTTCAATAACCAGATCATGCTGCGCCTGCGCTGGAACCTCTACCGCGGGGGCATCGACTCGGCGGCGCGGCAGGAAGCGGCTTCCCGCGTGTCGCAGAGCAAGGCGATCAGGCAGGGCGCGCTGCTGCAAGCCGAGGAGGAGATGCGCAACTCCTGGCACGCCCTGGAGGCCAGCCGGCGACAGATCGACGAGTTTACCAGCAGTGTCGCCTTCAGCCTCGAGACGCGCGACGCCTATCGCCAGCAGTTCGAGGTCGGCCAGCGCACCCTGCTCGACGTACTCGATTCCGAGAACGAGCTCTTCACCGCCAAAGGCCAGCTCGCGACGGCACAGACCAACGAGCAGCTCGCCTCCTATCGTATCCTGGCGCTCGGTGGCATGTTGCTGAAGACGCTCAATATCGAGGCGCCGGTGCAGGCCAGTCTCGAGGTCCCGAGCTTCGGCCAGCAGCTCTTCGACTAGGCGGCACCCTGGCTCCATCGGAATGACGGGCGGCCCGCCGGAATCGGCGGG
>JBHJOF010000348.1:0-2631 GCA_050330055.1 Kiloniellales bacterium | reverse complement strand
TGTTTTATATCAGCATGCTCCCACCTCATGCTGAGGAGCCGCGAGTCCGCAGGAGCGGGCCTCCGCCCGCAAGCGGCGTCTCGAAGCATGGGAGCAGGTCAATGATTTCGGGATTTGGTATCAGCCCCGGCCGCGGTAGGGCGGCACGCCGGGGTCGGGCAGCCAGAGGCCATCCGGCGGCGGGCCGGACTGCCAGAAGACGTCGATCGGGATGCCGCCGCGCGGATACCAGAAGCCGCCGATCCGAAGCCAGCGCGGCGCGATCTCGGCCACGATGCGCCGGCCGATCATCAGCGTGCAGTCCTCGTGAAAGGCGCCGTGGTTGCGGAAGCTGTGCAGGAACAGCTTCAGCGACTTGGATTCCAGGATCCACTGGTCCGGCACGTAGTCGATCACCAGGATGGCGAAGTCGGGCTGCCCGGTGACCGGGCACATCGAGGTGAACTCCGGGCAAGTGAAGCGGGCGAGATAGTTCGCGTCGCGCTGCTTATTCGGCACCTTCTCGAGCACCGCGGCGTCAGGCGAGGCCGGAGTCTCGACCTTGGCGCCGAGCTGCGTCAGTTGTTCGAATCTTTCAGCCATGACACCCTCCCGCGTAGCCCAAGCAACGCTTGGCTCCGGCAAGGGTGCCGTGCCGCTAGGGGTGGCGCAACGACGGGATGGTCAGTGGGCCCAGAAGGCCCCGGATGCGATCAGGCGGCGCCGCCGATCATGTCGCGGAACTCGTCGATGAACAGCATGATGGCGCCCCGCGAGAGCCGGGAGAACTCGACGGCGACCTCGCGCCGGCTGCGATCGACGCGCACCACCCGGCCCTCGAAGTCGTAACGGCTGTCCTGCGCCGCCGGACCCAGGTTGCCGCTGATCGGCATGTCTGGTGCGAGCTGCGCCGTCTCGATGTCGTCGAAGCGCAGGGCGATGCCACCCAGGGACCAGTTTGCCGAGCGTCCGCTGACGCCGTTCATGGTCACGACGAACTCAGGTCGATCAAAACGATGGTTCCGCCGCCGTGAGTACGTCTGTGGGTAGACCAAGGTGCCCAGCCCCCAACCTACAGCGCCTAGTGGTTAATACAAGTCTCGCAAACCCGCTTCGAGTCGGGCGAGACCAAAAAGCCCAACCCTGCTCTATGCTGGGCCCCTTGCGCCGGGCCGCGCGGATGCTTACACGCAACCCAGCCTTCCACTAGAGTAAGCCGGCAATGCCTAAACAACTAGTTTACAGCGACAGCGTGATTCGCCGCATCCTGCATGACGTGCGGACCATCGCCATGGTGGGCGCCAGCCCGACCTGGAACCGGCCCAGCCATTTCGCCATGAAATACCTGCAAGCCAAGGGTTTCCGGGTGATCCCGGTCAACCCCAAGGCGGCCGGCCTGGAGATCCTGGGCGAGCGGGTCCATGCCTCGCTGGCCGAGGTGCCGGAGCGCATCGACATGGTACAGGTCTTCCGCAATTCGGAGGCCGCCGGGCCGATCGCCGACGAGGCCATCGCGCTGGCCAAGGAAAAGCACATCAAGGTGCTGTGGATGCAGCTCGGCGTGCGCAACGACGCGGCCGCCGCCCGGGCCGAGGCGGCCGGCCTCAAGGTGGTGATGGACCGTTGCCCGAAGATCGAGTACGGGCGGCTGCACAGCGAGCTCTCCTGGGGCGGCTTCAATTCGCGCGTCATCAGCAGCAGGCGGCCCAGGATGAGGATCGGCTGATGAGCGTGGACGACAAGACCGCGAAGCCGCCCGGCTTCGGCTTCGGCTTCGAGACCCGCATGATCCACGCCGGCAACCTGCCCGAGCCGGTAACCGGCGCGCGCCAGACGCCGATCTTCCAGAACGTCGGATACGTCTTCCACGACGCCGACCACGCGGCCTCGCTCTACAACCTGCAGACCTTCGGCTTCATCTACTCGCGCCTGACCAACCCGACGGTCTCGGCGCTGGAGGAGCGCATCGCCAGCCTGGAGGACGGTCGCGGCGCGACCTGCTGCGCCTCGGGCCACGCCGCCCAGCTGCTCGCCTTCTTCGCCTTCATGGAGCCGGGCGACGCATTCGTCGCCTCGAACCGGCTCTACGGCGGCTCGATCACCCAGTTCACCAAGACCTTCAAGAAGTTCGACTGGCACGCCCATATCGTCGACGTCGACGATCTCGATGCCGTGCGCGCGGCCATCACGCCTAGGTGCAAGGCGCTCTTCGTCGAGAGCCTGGCCAATCCGGGCGGCATGGTGAGTGACCTGGAGGCCTTGGCCGCCGTCGCGCACGAGGCCGGCATCCTCTTCATCGTCGACAACACCCTGGCGACGCCCTACCTCTGCCGGCCGATCGAGTGGGGCGCCGACCTGGTGGTGCACTCGACGACGAAGTTCATGGCCGGAAGCGGCACCAGCGTCGGCGGCTGCGTGGTCGACAGCGGCAAGTTCGACTGGGCGCAGAACGACAAGTACCGCGGCCTGACCGAGCCGGAGCCGGCCTACCACGGCATCTCCTTCTACGAGACCTTCGGCGATCTCGCCTACACCAACCACACCCACGCCGTGGCGCTGCGCGACCTGGGCCCGACCATGGCGCCGCTGAACGCCTTCCTCACCCTGCTCGGCTGCGAGACCCTGGCGCTGCGCATGGAGCGGCATTGCGCC
>JBHJOF010000347.1:0-7785 GCA_050330055.1 Kiloniellales bacterium | reverse complement strand
GCCGCCCGTCTGGCCGAGGCGGCGCAGCACCTGGGCCGCGCCCGCGCTGCCCTGGAAGGCGAGGTGGCGCGGCTGCTCGTCGCCGCCGTGGCGCTGCATCCGGCCGGCTTCGCCCGGCTCGATGCCGGGCGTTTCGCCGCCGCGCCCGAGGAGGTGGCCCTGCGGGCGCTCGCCCGCCTGCTGACCACGGTCGGCGGCGGCGCCTATCCACCGCGCCTGGAGCGGCTGGAGCGGCTGCACGCCCGCATCGTCGACGGGCTTGGACGCGGTGTCACGCCCAGCGCAACCTTGGGCGGCTGCCGTCTCGTCGGCGGAAGCAGCGGGACCCTGGTCGTCGCCCGCGAGCTGGCGCCGGTCGAGGATGCCGTGATCGAGCCGGGCCGAGACCTGCTGTGGGACGGCCGCTTCGAGATCGCGCTCGGCCGCGGAGCCGCCGGGCGGGCGCCCTGGCGGGTCCTGCCGCTCGGAAGGGCTGCTCTGGGAACGCTCGCGGATCGCGTGCAGCCGGCCCTGCTGGCGGGCTTGCCGCGGGTGGCGCGGCTGGCCCTGCCGGCGCTGCACGACCGCGGCGGCCTCGCCGCCGTGCCGGCGCTCGGCTGCTGGCGCGACGCGGCGAGCCGAAAGGCCGTGACTTTCTGCCGATTCTCGCCGAAAAACCTGCTCGCCCCGGCGGGCTTTACAGTTGCTTACCGCGCGAGGCACATTATCTCTTAGCTAACTCTGTTCTGTTAGACCCGCAGCGAGTGCCCGGGAGGGCGCCGGGATACTGTGGGTAGAGGGGCTAAACCGTTGAATTTCAGCCGAAACGCGGCGCTTTGGATCATCATCGTTCTGCTGCTGTTTGCCCTGTTCAACCTGTTTCAGGGCACGACCTCGCGCGGGCCGCAGCACCAGCTTGCCTACTCGGACTTCCTGGACGAGGTCGACAGCGGCCAGGTCGTCGAGGTAACGATCCAGGGCAACCAGATTTCCGGCCAGTTCCGCGACGGTCGCCAGTTCCAGACCTACGCGCCCGAAGGCGCCAATCTGGTGGGCGACCTGCGCCAGAATTCGGTGCGAATCAACGCGGCCCCGGTCGAGGAGGTCAACCCGCTCCTGTCGATCCTGATCTCCTGGTTCCCCATGCTGCTGCTGATCGGCGTGTGGATCTTCTTCATGCGCCAGATGCAGTCCGGCGGCGGCAAGGCCATGGGCTTCGGCAAGAGCCGGGCGCGGCTTTTGACCGAGAAGGTCGGGCGCGTCACCTTCGACGACGTGGCTGGCATCGACGAGGCCAAGACCGAGCTGGAAGAGATCGTCGAGTACCTGCGCGACCCGCAGAAGTTCCAGCGCCTCGGCGGCAAGATCCCCAAGGGCTGTCTCCTGGTCGGCCCGCCGGGCACCGGCAAGACGCTGCTCGCCCGTGCGATTGCCGGCGAGGCCAACGTGCCCTTCTTCACCATCTCCGGCTCCGACTTCGTCGAGATGTTCGTCGGTGTCGGCGCCAGCCGCGTGCGCGACATGTTCGAGCAGGGCAAGAAGAACGCGCCCTGCATCATCTTCATCGACGAGATCGACGCGGTCGGCCGCCATCGCGGCGCCGGCCTGGGCGGCGGCAACGACGAGCGCGAGCAGACCCTGAACCAGCTGCTGGTCGAGATGGACGGCTTCGAGGCCAACGAGGGCGTGATCCTGATCGCCGCCACCAACCGGCCCGACGTGCTCGACCCGGCGCTGCTGCGCCCGGGCCGCTTCGACCGCCAGGTGGTGGTGCCAAATCCGGACATTCTGGGCCGCGAGAAGATCCTGCGGGTGCACATGCGTAAGGTGCCGCTGGCGCCCGACGTCGACGCGCGGGTGATCGCCCGCGGCACCCCGGGCTTCTCGGGCGCCGACCTGGCCAACCTGGTGAACGAGGCGGCGCTGCTCGCCGCCCGCGCCGGCAAGCGCGTCGTCACCATGGTCGATTTCGAGAACGCCAAGGACAAGGTCCTGATGGGCGCCGAGCGACGCTCCATGGTGATGACCGAGGAGGAGAAGGAACTCACCGCTTATCACGAGGCCGGCCACGCCCTGGTCGGGCTCTACGTCGAGGGTAACGACCCGCTGCACAAGGTGACCATCATCCCGCGCGGCCGGGCGCTCGGCGTGACCATGAACCTGCCCGAGCGCGATCGCTACGGATTCAAGAAGCGCGAGATGGAAGCGCGGCTCGCCATGATGTTCGGCGGCCGCGTCGCCGAGGAGCTGATCTACGGCCGCGAGAATGTCACCACCGGCGCCGGCAACGACATCCAGCAGGCGACCAACCTGGCGCGCGCCATGATCACCGAGTACGGCATGAGCGACAAGCTCGGGCCGCTGCGCTACAACGAGAACCAGGAAGAGATCTTCCTGGGTCACTCGGTGGCGCGCAGCCACAACATCTCCGAGGCGACCGCCAAGCTGATCGACGAGGAGATCCGCCGCCTGATCGACGAGGCCGAGGTCAAGGCGCGCAAGGTGCTGACCGAGCACATGGACGAGCTGCACAAGATCGCCAAGGGCCTGCTCGAGTACGAGACCCTGACCGCCGACGAGGTCAAGGCGCTGATCAACGACCAGCCGATCGAGCGTCCCGACACGACGGGCGGCCCCAGCGGCGAAAGCGGCCGGCGCTCCTCGGTGCCCTCCAGCGGCAAGCCCAAGGACACCCCCGGCGGCCTCGAGCCGGAGCCGCAGCCCGGCGGCTGAGCCCCGCCCGGCGGGCGGCCAAGCCCGGACGACGACAGCGCGGCCCCGCTTTTCGCCGGGGCCGCCGTTCTTTATAACCACGGGTGATGAGCAGCCAGTCCCTATACCTGCGTCCGCTCGGCCTGATCGGGCCGGAGGTCGCGGCGCCCGAGGCCCTCTTGCTGGCCGGCGGGGCGCTGGCCTTCACCGCCTGCGAGGCGATCCTGCGCGACGCTACGGGCGGCCTGACCCGTGAGCTGGTGCCGCTCGCAGCGCTTGACGATTGGGCGCACAAGCAGGGCCTGGAGCGCGAGGTCGAGGCCTGGCTGGAGCGCCTGTCGGCGCTGCGGCCGCCCTTCGCCGGCCTGGCGATGGAGCGCCCGCAGATCATGGGCGTCATCAACGTAACCCCCGACAGCTTCTCCGACGGCGGCGACCGCTTCGACCCCGGCCGCGCCGTGGCCGACGGCCTGGCCATGGTGGAGGCAGGCGCCGCGCTGCTCGACGTCGGCGGCGAATCGACCCGGCCCGGCGCCGAGCCGGTGCCGGAGGAAGAGGAGCTGCGCCGCGTCATCCCGATCATCCGCGAGCTGGCCGGCGCCGGCGTGCCGATCTCGATCGACACGCGGCGCGCCCGTGTGATGGCCGAGGCCCTGGCCGCCGGTGCTGCCATCATCAATGACGTGACCGCCTTGACCGGCGATCCCGAGAGCCTGCCGCTGGCTGCCGAGGCTGGCGTGCCGGTGATCCTGATGCACATGCAGGGCGAGCCGCGCACCATGCAGCAATATCCGACCTACGAGGACGCGGCGCTCGACATCTACGACTGGCTGGCCGACTGCGTCGCCGCCTGCGAGGCCGCCGGCATACCGCGCCGTCACCTCGCGGTCGATCCCGGCATCGGCTTCGGCAAGACGCTGCGGCACAATCTCGAGCTCCTGGAACAGCTCGCGCTGCTGCACGGCATCGGCTGCCCGCTGGTCCTGGGAGTCAGCCGCAAGTCCTTCATCGGCCGCCTGTCGCGCGACGAGCCGCCCAAGCAGCGCATGCCGGGCTCGATCGCCGCGGCTCTGGCCGGGATCGAGCGCGGCGCGCAGATCGTGCGGGTGCACGACGTCGCCGAAACCGTCCAGGCCGTCGAGGTCTGGCGCGCCATCGCCGCGTCGCGACCGGATGAAGCCCTGCGGGCGAGCGCCTGACGCCTATGCGAGATAACGATGCACAAACTCCCCCTCACCCTCCCAAGCGCCCTGCGGTCGCTTGGGCCCCTCCCTCTCCCCCGGTGGGGCGAGGGGATTTGAGCGCACAGCCTCTTCCCCCTCGCCCCTTGGGGGAGAGGGAGGGGCCCATGGGGCGTTAGCCCCATGGGAGGGTGAGGGGTAAGTCTCACAAGCAGTATGATCGAATCTGCTCTAACGACTCGATCGCCAAGAAGGAACTGGGGGAAATGCGCAAGCTGTTCGGTACCGACGGGATCCGGGGCACCGCCAACCAGGAGCCGGTCACGGCGGAAACCGCGCTGGCCGTCGCCATGGCGGCCGGCGCCCAGTTCACCCGCGGCGATCACCGCCACCGGGTTGTGATCGGCAAGGACACCCGGCTCTCCGGCTACCTGCTGGAGCCGGCGATGACCGCCGGCTTCATCGCCATGGGCATGGACGTGGTGCTGCTCGGCCCACTGCCCACGCCGGCGGTGGCCATGCTGACCCGCTCGCTGCGCGCCGACCTCGGCGTCATGATCTCGGCCTCGCACAACCCCTATGACGACAACGGCATCAAGCTGTTCGGGCCGGACGCCTACAAACTGTCCGACGAGGTCGAGCGCGCCATCGAGGCGCGCATCGGCAATGGCGCACCCGACCGCGCGCCGCCGGCCGAGCTGGGCCGCGCCCAGCGCCTCGACGACGCGCTCGGCCGTTACATCGAGTTTGTCAAGAACAGCTTTCCGCGCGAGCTGCGCCTGGAGGGCCTGAAGATCGCCGTCGACTGCGCGCACGGCGCGGCCTACCGCGTGGCGCCAACGGTGCTCTACGAGCTGGGCGCGGAGGTGGTCCCGATCGGCGTCGAGCCGAACGGCTTCAACATCAACCGCGAGTGCGGCGCCACTCATCCCGAGGCGCTGCAGACAGCGGTGGTGACTCACGGTGCCGACCTGGGTATCGCGCTCGACGGCGACGCCGACCGCGTGATCCTGGTCGACGAGCACGGCCAGATCATCGACGGCGACCAGCTGATGGCGCTGGTCGCGCACTCCTGGCAGAGCTCGGGCGCGCTGAAGGGCGATGGCATCGTCGCCACCGTGATGTCGAACCTGGGCCTCGAACGCTTCCTCCAGGGTCTTGGCCTCAGCCTGCACCGGGCGCCGGTCGGTGACCGCTACGTGGTCGAGACCATGCGCGCGCGTGGCTGCAACGTCGGCGGCGAGCAGTCCGGCCACATCGTGCTGTCCGACTACTCGACCACGGGCGACGGCTTGATCGCGGCGCTGCAGATGCTGGCCGTGCTGGTCCGCTCCGAGCGGCCGGCGAGCGCGGTGATGCGCGTCTTCCAGCCGCTGCCGCAACTGCTCAAGAACGTGCGCTACAACGGCGGCGTGCCGCTCGAGGACGCCGGCGTCAAGGCGGCGATCGCCGAGGCCGAGCAGACTCTCGGCGACAAGGGGCGGCTCTTGATCCGCAAGTCCGGCACCGAGCCGCTGGTGCGCGTCATGGCTGAAGGCGAGGACGAGGCGCTGGTCGCCCGCATCGTCGACAGCCTGGTCGCCACCATCGAAAAGGCCGCGCGCTAGCGTGCTGCGCGTGCGGATGTGGCGCAGCATGGTTAGCCCCTTTTCTCTACGCACACACTGCTGTCGTTCCGGGGCTTGTCCCCGGGACCCAATGGCGTTGGCGCATGCACGTCTGATAGGGCATTGGGTCCCGGCAACAAGTGTCGGAACGACAGCCTTGGCTGTGGCGAGAGCGCTCTTCTCCAAAGCCTCCCCCCCTGGCGGCCTTCGGCCGCCTCTGACGACTTACGGGGGGAGGTTGGAGGGGGGTGGCCGCGCCGCGGATCAGTCCGAACGTGGAGCCGCGCCATGCTGAAGGGCCGGGTGCTGATCGCGGCCGGCTCGGATTCAGGCGGCGGGGCCGGCATTCAGGCCGACATCAAGGCGGTCAGCGCCATGGGCGCCTATGCGGCGACCGCGATCACCGCGCTGACGGCGCAGAACACCAGGGGCGTATTCGGTGTGATGGGCGTCGCGCCGGCCTTCATCCAGCAGCAGATGCGCCTGGTGCTCGACGACATCGGCGCCGACGCCGTCAAGACCGGTATGCTGGGCGACGGCGCCGCCATCGAGGCGGTGGCGGAGGTGCTGGAAGAGTTGAAGGGCGCGCTTCCGGTGGTGGTCGACCCAGTCATGGTGGCGCAGAGCGGCGATGCCCTGCTGCAGCCCGAGGCGGTCGAGACCCTGGCCCGGCGCATGTTGCCGCTGGCGACGCTGCTGACGCCCAACCTGCCCGAGGCCGAAAAGCTGCTTGGCCGCGCCATTCCTGACGTTGCGACGATGCGCGAGGCGGCGCAGGCCTTGCTGGAGCGCGGCCCCAAGGCGGTGCTGCTGAAGGGCGGCCATCTGACGGGCGAGAGCGTGACCGACGTGCTGGCCGAGCCAGCGGGGGTTGTCGAGTTCGAGAGCCTGCGCATCGCGTCGAACAACACCCACGGCACCGGCTGCACCCTGGCCTCGGCGATCGCCGCCGGCCTGGCTCAGGGGATGCCGCTGCGCGCCGCGGTCGAGCGGGCCCGCGCCTACGTGCAGGCGGCGATCCGCGGCGCCCCCGGCTTCGGCCAGGGCAACGGCCCGCTCGACCACCTGGCCGGGGTCACGCCGTTCCAGGGCTGAGCGTTTGTTACGCCATGCGTCTAGCTTGACTTGTCGTGGCGTACCTAGAGCATGATCCGATCCGATCCGATCCGATCCGATCCGATCGAATCGGATCATGCTCTATAACTTCTTGATTGGTCGCATTTTCGGACGGTGAACCGGCTTCCACTTCGCCTGAAAATGCTCTAGCGACCCTCACCGAGGGAGGAGAGCGGCCGCAATGAGCCTGACAGTCTTCCATCGGACGGCCGGCAGCGACGAGATCGTCGCGGCTCTGAAGCGCGACGGCGTCGCCGTTCTGCGCGACGCGGTCGACGAGGGCCTGGCCGACGCCGTGACGGGCGAGCTGCGCCCGCACTTCGACGCCGAAGGCAGGGAAACGCAGAACGACTTCAACGGCTACAAGACGCTGCGCCTCGCCAGCATTCTGGCGCGCTCGCGCAGCGCCGCCGAACTGATCGGCCATGCCCGCATCCTCGAGATCCTCGACCCGATCCTGCTGCCGCACTGCATCACCTATCGCATCGGCAGCTGCACCGGCATCGAGATCTGGCCGGACGAGGCGGCGCAGCGGCTGCATCGCGACGACGCCATCTATCCCCTGCGCGTGCCGGGCGTCGAATGGCAGGTCAGCGTCATGTGGGCGCTGACCGACTTCACGCTGGAGAACGGCGCGACCCGCGTCATTCCCGGCAGTCACCTTTGGAAGGAGCCACGCTGGCCCGAGGAGGCCGACGTGCTGCAGGCGCCGATGGGCAAGGGCTCTGCGCTCATCTATCTCGGCTCGATCTGGCACGGCGGCGGCGCCAACCGCTCGAACCGGCCGCGCATGGGCCTGGTCAACACCTACAGCCTCGGCTGGCTGCGCCAGGAGGAGAACCACTACCTCTCGATCCCGCGCGAGGTCGCCGACGGCTATCCCGAGCCGCTGCGCCGCCTGATGGGCTACCAGGGCCACGGCCGCCTGCTCGGCTGGTATCCGGATAATCCGGACGGTTACTGAGTTCGTAGGTCCACCGAATTGCCCCCCCTTTTCCCCTGGGCCGTCATGGTCGGCGAAGGCCACGGCTGTCCGGTTAAGGTTCGTTCACACGGTCCGTCATGGTCGGCGAAGGCCGACCATCCACGGGCTTGTTCGGAGTACCAACCCGGATTGGTCTCACATCTGCGACACTCTGATATGATGCGGCGCAGCTCAGCTACTCCGCCGAACCCAAACTCGTGGATGG
>JBHJOF010000346.1:0-4828 GCA_050330055.1 Kiloniellales bacterium | reverse complement strand
CTTCCCGGCCTACGTGGTCGACCTCGGCCTGCCCGGCTACGTCGGCGCCTACGCGATCTCGCTGGTCGGCCTGTTCAACATCGCCGGCTCGTTCCTCTCCGGCGCCGCCGGCCAGCGCTGGAGCAAGAAGTGCGGCCTGGCCACGATCTACTTCGCCCGCGCCGTGGTCATCGCCGCGCTGCTGCTGGCGCCCAAGACGGAGGTCACCATGTACCTCTTCTCGGCCGCCATGGGCCTGCTGTGGCTCTCGACCGTGCCGCTCACCACCGGGATCGTCGCCCAGGTCTTCGGCCTGCGCTACATGGCGACGCTGTTCGGCGTCGTCTTCCTGAGCCACCAGATCGGCAGCTTCCTCGGCGTCTGGCTGGGCGGCGTGTTCTACGACCTGACCGGCTCCTACGACCCGATCTGGTGGGCCGGCATCGCCCTCGGCTTGGCCGCCGCCGCTATCCACCTGCCGATCAACGAGCGCCCGCTGGCGCGGCTCGCGGCGGCGCAGGCGGGGTAGGCCTGCTCTTGCCGGCCAAGCGTTGCGCCAGGGGCGACCCTGCGGCACGCTGCCAGTCATTGCAGGCGGGCGTGGCGGAACTGGCAGACGCAACGGACTTAAAATCCGTTTCTCGGCAACGAGAGTGGGGGTTCGAGTCCCCCCGCCCGCACCATCCTGCTTCGCCCTTCGGGCTTCGCAGGACAGGCCGGTCAAGCCTGCCACCAAAATCGCTCAGACCGGTCGCCGCCCTTTCCGCTATGGTTGAGTGATCCGGGCGCCAGATCACCACGTCAGGGGACGGGGCCGCCGGCCGGCCTGCGGGTCGGCCGTGCGAGCTGTTCGGCTACCGGCGCGGCCGACGCCGATCCGCCCGATAGACCAAGAAAAACGCACAAGACATCTGCCGAGGGAGGACATCATGAAGCGAGTCATGCTGACTGCGATGCTGCTGGTGCTGTACGGCTTCGCGAGCGCCGCGCAGGCCGACGACAATGAAGAGGTGCTGGCCGCGATGACCATGTGGAAGGACAGCCTGGCCGTCGGTTCGGCCGAGAGCCCGGACAAGATCCTGGCGCTCTATGCCGAGGACGCCGTGTTGTGGGGCACCATCTCCAGTACCATCCGCGCCGAGCCCGCGGCCATCCGCGACTACTTCGTCAATGCCTACACGAAGCTTCCCGGCCTGACCGTGGAGTTCGAGGACCCGCTGGTGCGGGTCTATGGCGACGTGGCGCTGAACAGCGGCTATTACACCTTCACCTACCAGAAGGATGGAGAGGCGCAGGTGCTGCCGGCGCGCTACAGCTTCGCACTGGTCAAGCGCGACGGCGCCTGGCTGATCGCCGACCATCACTCCTCGGCGATGCCGAAGTAGGGGGCGATGCCGAAGTAGGGGGCGATGCCCAACTAAACGCGCTGCCGCCGGCGCGGTGCGCCGGTGCTGCGGCCAGACAGTGATCAAGCCTGCGGGCGATCAAGCCCGCATCTGGGCGGCCTCGCTGCGCTGCTGCTCGTTGTAGTGGTTGACCGCGAACACGGCAGCCTGGGTGCGGTTGGTCACTCCCAGGACGCGCAGGATCGCGGATATGTGGATGCGCACGGTATGGGCCGAGACGCCGAGCTCGCGGGCGATCTCCGGGTTCGACTTGCCTTGCGCCAACAGGCGGAAGACCTCGCGCTGGCGCTGGGTCAGGGTGTCGATCAGGCCCCGCACGTCGCCCTGGCGCCGCGACGCCGGTCCACAGGGCGCGTAGGGCTCCGCGCCCTTGTCGAGCAGCGAGCGCGGGATGAAAACGTCGCCCGACAGCACATGGTTGACCGCTTTCAGGATCTCGTCGCCGGTGGCAGCCTTGGTAACATAGCCCATGGCGCCGAGCTCGATGGCATGGATCACGTCGCTGCGGTTTTCCACTACCGAAAGCACCACGATCGGCACCTTGGGGGCCGCTTCGTGCAGGGCCCGCAGCCCCGAAAAGGGCTCCGAACCCGGCATCAGGAGGTCCAGCAAGATCAGATCCAGGTCCGGATTCTCCTTGGTCAGGGCGATGGCCTCTTGCAGGTTGCCAGCCTCGAGCACGGTGACCTGATCGTCCAGGCGTTTCATCAGATGCTTCAAGCCAGCCCGGAAAACCCAGTGATCATCGGCCATTAGTACTTTCATGATGTATCCTGCCTCTCTTTGCCGCGTTGCGTGCTGCTGCCAGTCCCCGACGCCTCGGCCCACATGGCGGCATAGCTTTACTAGCACGATTGTTCTCTTACTTTGAACTAAGTTTCGCAGTGCAAATGGCAAGGGTCCGTCATAGATCGCCGGTCGAGACGGACAAGCGGAACCATTCCCGCGGATCCGAACCCCGAGCAGCTGCGCAAAACACCTATGCACGTTATGGTTTTTGCCGCGTGCAGTCTATCTCTCTGTGGAACCTCTAGACAAATGTACTATGAACCTGGCAGCGTTCTGCTAAGCCGCACATAAGAATGACGGTTCCGGGCGCGGCAGCAGGCCGGGCCCGCCCTTCCGGTCGCGCTCGGCCGCCCCGGACTAACCCACAGCGCAGTGCCGGGCAGGAGTACCGGACAGGCGAGACGCGCCGCGCCCTGGCCAGGGACCAGCCTTCCGCTGGGCGGGTCAGCCGCATGGCCCATGATCCCGGCACCGGCGATGACGATTTGTCCGGCGGCAACGGTTCGGGCCTCTTCGTGGTCCAAGAAGCCGGCAACACTCCCGAAGGCGGCAGCTCTGTCGGACGGCAGCCAGGTCACCTCCGAGGACATCGAGCGTCTCGAAGGGTGGTCTGTGGCCGAGACGCCACAGTTGGCCTAGAACACCACAGCAGCCGACCGTCAGCCTGAGCGTCTAGCAAGACTTGGTAAACGAAGCTGAGGTATTGCCTGCTACGCCAAGCATCCGGTGGTCTCGCGTTCGTTGCATTCGCGTCCCGCGGCGCAATCACGCCTCACTGCCGAAGGCTGGGACGCGTCGGAACTTCGCAGGCCGAAGCACTACGCCGACAGTGACTTCTGTATGGTGCCGCTCGGCAAGGGCTCTCCGCCCGGCACCAGAAAGACTGCACGCAAAGGCAGAGACGTTGAGCGCTCAAGTTAACTAAATGAAACCAGACTCCGGATTTACTAAGAGGGTTAACCAACCTCTCCAGAATTAACCAAATAATATCATTGTAAATCGTGAGTTTTACGCAACTTTATCTTGAATTTGTAAGGTTACTTTGTTGATTTTTCTTAGAATCGTCGCTACTTTCGCGGCCTGGGGATAGAACTCAATTACCGATCGGCCCATGGCAGAAATCGCCGTGCGGCCGAGGCCAATTGCACTACGGAGACCTGTGCATGACAGAAGCGACCGACCTCCAGTTCGCGCAGACCAGCGACGAGACCGAGGACGCGGCCGAGGCGGAGGGCCGGCAGCCGACCGAAGCGCAACCCGGCCAGGCCGACGCGGCCCAAGAGGTACCGGTCAGCCGGCCGGCCGCAGGCGAGACCGCCGTCATCGAGGCGGCCCCGGCGGCGCGCTACGTCATCGCCTTCGATCCCAACGAGGCCCAGGTCCAGATCGACGGCAACGATTTCATCCTGCTGTTCGGGGACGGCGGGCGCATCGTCTTCGCCAACCTGGTGCTGCTGGCCAGCAGCGAGCAGCCGCCCAGCCTCTTGGTCGGCGGCACGACCATCGGCGGCAACCTGATCGTTGCCCAAGCCCAGTCCCTGGCCGGCCAGCAGCCGACCCTGGAGACCACTGCCGGCAACCAGCCCGGCCAGCAGGTTGCCGGCGGCTCGCACGCCTACGACGACAACCTGGGCAGCCTGATCGCCCCGCTGCAGGCGCAGCCGGACATCCCCTACGTCGAGCGCGAGTTCCGTCTGATCGACCTGGAGCCGATCACCCCGACTCCGCTCATCCCGACCCCGCTCGAGGCGACGGAGCCCGTCATCCCGGCGCTCTTCGCCCTGCCCATGTTCGGCACGGTCAGCGAGCAGTTCCTGCCGCCGCGCTCGCCCGCCGGCTCGCAGTTCGACCTGACCGGCGGCCCGGGCGTTTCGAGCGATCCGAGCACACCGAACGTCGCCTTTAGCGGCAGCCTCGCCTTCGACCGGAGCAACGGCGGCGTTGTCACCGCGCTCCAGCTCTCGGACGGCACCGTGGTGGCGCCGGTCGGCGCCGGCGGCGCGTCGGTCACCGTGACCTACGACGGCTACAGCTTCGGGCCGATCACCGCCGAAGCGGGTGATTTCCTCTTCACCACGCCGCTCGGCAACGTGCTGTTCGTCGATCACGAGACCGGCGAGTACCTCTACGTGCTGGCGGACAACGAGGTGCATTCGGGCGTCGGCTCGAGCGGCGCCAACGACACGGTCGAGGAGATCTTCACCTACAGGGTGACCGACTCCTTCGACCAGGCCGCGACCTCGACCCTCACCATCGACATCCAGGACGACGCGCCGACCGCCGTCGACGAGGCCTTGCTGAAGGTTTACGACGGCGGCACGGTCATCGGGCCCGGCAGCGTCCTGGAGAACGACACCGAAGGCGCCGACGGCACCGGGACGGTCGCCTCGATCGGCGTGACCGGAGATGCCGCCGACCAGGTCGCCATCGGCTCGACCCCGGTCTCGATTGCCGGCACCTACGGCACGCTGACCATCAACGAGCTCGGCGAGTACTCCTACACCGCCAACGACCTGGGCAACTCGCCGCCGGCCAATCCGGTCGACACGTTTGTCTACACCATCATCGACCAGGACGGCGACAGCGCTCAGGCCGCCATCACCATCCTCGTGAAGGAGGACCCCACCGGCGGGCTCGCGGTCGCCGCCGGCCAG
>JBHJOF010000345.1:0-6480 GCA_050330055.1 Kiloniellales bacterium | reverse complement strand
GGCCAAAGCCACCAGGGAGGTGTAGATCACCGCCACCACCGACAGCGCGAAGACCAGCGGCGCGAAGAACGCCGAGGCTTCCGGCATCATCGGCACCGAGAAGCGCAGGAAGCCGTAGCCGCCCATCTTCAGCAGCACGCCGGCCAGGATCACCGAGCCGGCCGTCGGTGCCTCGACGTGTGCGTCCGGCAGCCAGGTATGCACCGGCCACATCGGAATCTTGACCGCGAAGGAGGCGAAGAAGGGGAGCCACAGCCAGGTCTGCAGACCGGCCGGCAAGCTGGCGCCGAGCAGCGCCGGTATGTCCATGGTGCCGGCCTGGAAGTAGATCGCCAGGATGGCCAGCAGCATCAGCACCGAACCGGTCAGCGTGTTGAGGAAGAACTTGAATGCGGCATAGACCCGGCGCGCGCCACCCCAGACGCCGATGATCAGGAACATCGGGATCAGAACGCCCTCGAAGAAGAGATAGAACAGCACGAAATCCAGGGCGCAGAACATGCCGACCATCAGGGTCTCGAGCACCAGGAAGGCGATCATGTACTCCTTGACCCGGTTCTTGATCGCGTCCCAGCTGGCGATGATGCAGAGCGGCGTCAGCAGGGTGCAGAGCAGCACGAAGGGCATGGAGATTCCGTCGACGCCCATCTGATAGGCGATGTTGAACGCCGGCATCCACTCGTAGCGCTCGACGAACTGGAACTCCGCCGTGCCGCGCTGGAAATCGAACCAGACGAAAAGCGACAGCACGAAGGTCATGAGCGAGGTCCAGAGCGCCACGTAGCGCGCGTTGCGCGCCACCACCTCGGCCTCGCCGCGGATCACCAGGATGAAGAAGGCGCCCACCAGCGGCAGGAAGGTCACCAGCGACAGGATGGGCCAGGTTCCGGTCATGTCCCCGTCACCCCGCGTGGCTCAGCAGGTACCAGGTAACCAGCGCGACGACGCCGATCAGCATGGCGAAGGCATAGTGATAGAGGTAGCCGCTCTGCAGCCAGCTCACCCGGCGCGACAGCGAGCGCGTGGCCGCGGCCACGCCGTCCGGCCCGACGCCATCGATCAACGCGCCATCGCCCGATTTCCACAGGCCGTAACCCAGGTAGCGCGCCGGCCGCACGAAGATCGCGTCGAACAGCTCGTCGAAGTACCACTTGTTGAGCAGGAAGAGGTAGAGCGGCCTGAACTGCGCCGCGATCAGCCGCGGCAGCTCCGGCCGCAGCAGGTACATGACGTAGGCCAGGCCAATGCCCGAGAGGGCGATGACCAGCGGCAGGAACTTGACCCAGGCCGGCACGTGGTGCGCCGCCTCCAGGCTGTCGTGGCCCTCCAGCACCAGCAGCGACTCGCGCCAGAACGCCATGCGACCCTCGCCGACGAAGACGTCGTAGCCGACCCAGCCGGCCAGCACGGCGCCGGCGGCCAGCACGTAGAGCGGCCAGATCATGACGCGCGGCGACTCGTGCACGTGCTCCAGGGTGTGCCGGTCGGCGCGCGAATTACCGTGAAAGGTCATGAGCAGCAGGCGCCAGGAGTAGAAAGCAGTCATGAAGGCCGCCGCCACGCCCAGCCAGTAGGCGAAGACGCCGTGCCCGGTGTGCGAGGCGTAGGCCGCCTCGAGCACGATGTCCTTGGAGAAGAAGCCGGCGAAGGGTGGGATGCCGGCCAGGGCCAGCGAGCCGATCCACATCAGCACGTAGGTAAAGGGGATCAGCTTCCAGAGACCGCCCATGCGGCGCATGTCCTGCTCGCCCGACATGGCGTGGATCACCGAGCCGGCGCAGAGGAACAAGAGCGCCTTGAAGAAGGCATGGGTCATGAGGTGGAACATGGCCGCGCCATAGGCCGAGACGCCGGCGGCGAAGAACATGTAGCCGAGCTGGCTGCAGGTCGAATAGGCAATGACGCGCTTGATGTCGTTCTGGCACAGGCCCACGGACGCCGCGAAGAAGGCGGTGCCGGCGCCGATGTAGGTGACCAGCTCGAGCGCCGTCGGCGAATACTCGAACAGCGGCGAGAGGCGGCAGACCATGAAGACGCCGGCGGTCACCATGGTCGCGGCATGGATCAGCGCCGAGACCGGGGTCGGGCCCTCCATGGCGTCGGGCAGCCAAGTGTGCAGGCCGAGCTGGGCCGATTTGCCCATGGCCCCTACGAACAGCAGGATGCAGATGATGGTGAGCGCGTGGCCCTCGATGCCGATGAAGCTGAAGTTGGCGTCGGCCAGGTTCGGCACCGTCCGGAAGGCCTCGTCGAAGATGACCGAGCCGAGCAGGAAAAAGGCACCGGCAATGCCCAGCGCGAAGCCGATGTCGCCTACCCGGTTGACCAGAAAAGCCTTGATCGCGGCGGCGTTGGCGCTCGGCCGCTCGTACCAGAAGCCGATCAGCAGGTAGGAGCTGAGGCCGACGCCCTCCCAGCCGAAGAACATCTGTACGAAGTTGTCGGCGGTCGCCAGCATCAGCATGAAGAAGGTGAAGAGGCTGAGATAGGCGAAGAAGCGCGGGATCGACTTGTCGTGCGCCATGTAGCCGATCGAGTAGATGTGAATCATCGAGGAACAGAGATTCACGACCAGCAGCATGACGGCGGAGAGCGTATCGGCGCGGATCGCCCAGGAGGCCTCGAAGGCCCCCGAATCGAACCAGGTGAACAGCTCGGTGGTGCGCTCGTTGCCGGCCAGCGCCACGTCGATGAAGACGAAGACCGAGAGCAAGGCGGCCAGCACCATGAGGCTGCAGGTGATGATCTGGGCGCCCCGGTCGCCGACCACGCGGCCGAAGAAGCCGGCGATGATCGCGCCGATCAGCGGCAGGAAGACCGCGATGACTTCCATGCTCCGCTCAGCCCTTCATCAGGTTGATGTCGTCGACCGCGATCGAGCCGCGGTTGCGGAAGTAGACCACCAGGATGGCCAGGCCGATGGCCGCCTCGGCCGCCGCCACGGTCAGCACGAAGACGGCGAAAACCTGGCCCACCAGGTCGTTCAGCGAGGTCGAGAAGGCGACCAGGTTGATGTTGACCGCCAGCAGCATGAGCTCGATCGACATCAGGATGATGATGACGTTCTTGCGGTTCAGGAAGATGCCGAAGATCCCCAGGGTGAAGAGGATCGCGGCGACCGTCAGGTAGTGGGCCAGGCCGATCTCGAACATCGCGTCAGACGCCTCCCCGGCTCGGCACGTCCTTGAGCTCGATCGACTCGGCGCGCGTGCGCGAGACTTGGCGGCCGATCGACTGGCGCCGCACGCCCTCGCGCTGCCGCAGCGTCAGCACGATGGCGCCGATCATGGCGATCAGCAGCACCAGGCCGGCCGCCTGGAACAGGTAGATGTACTTGGTGTAGAGCACCAGCCCCAGTGCCTTGGTGTTGTGCACCTCATCGACCGGCGGGATCGGCACGCTGGCAACCGCCGTCGCCTCCGGCGCCGCCACCCAGGCGCCCACCACCAGCCCCAGCTCGACCAGCAGGATGAAGCCGATCAGCGCGCCGATCGGCAGGTACTGCAAGAAGCCGCGGCGCAGCTCGCTGATGTTGATGTCGAGCATCATGACGACGAAGAGAAACAGCACCGCCACCGCGCCGACGTAGACTACGACCAGGATCATGGCCAGGAACTCGGCTCCCAGCAGCACGAAGAGCCCGGCCGAGTTGAAGAAGGCCAGGATCAGGAACAGCACCGAATGCACCGGGTTGCGCGCCGAGATCACCATCACCCCGGCCGCCAGGGTGACGAAGGCGAAGAGATAGAACACCAGCGCCTGGATGATCATTGCGCCGCCTCGATCGAGCTGAAGCGCGATGCCAGGACGCGGCGGTAAGAGGCAAGTGATTCTTGCATCGGCCCCCCTCCCCGGCCCTCCCCCTCAAGGGGGGAGGGAGCCGTGCGCGTCGCCCACGAGCAGCGAGACCTTTCCTGCCATACGCGCTGCGTAGCCAAAGGGCGCGGCCGCAATCCTCTCCCCCCTCGAGGGGGAGGGTTAGGGAGGGGGGCGCCTGCGCAACGGAAAGGGGGCGACGAGGTGGCTGCACGGAGAGTGCGCCAAATACCTTTATCATGCCCGGGCTTGACCCGGGCATCCAGGCAGCTGTCTACACAAACTCTGGATTGCCGGGTCAAGCCCGGCAATGACAAGAAGTGCGCTCCTTCAACCCCCATGATCAAAGACCCGCTTCCCCTCTGGCCCGGCCTCAGCGATAGGGCGCGTCGAGCGCGATGTTCTGGGCGATCTCGCCTTCCCAGCGGTCGCCGTTCGCCAGCAGCTTGTCCTTGTTGTAGAACAGCTCCTCGCGCGTCTCGGCGGCGAACTCGAAGTTCGGACCCTCGACAATGGCATCGACCGGGCAGGCCTCCTGGCAGAAGCCGCAGTAGATGCACTTGGTCATGTCGATATCGTAGCGCGTGGTGCGCCGGCTGCCGTCGGCGCGTGGCTCGGCCTCGATCGTGATGGCCTGGGCCGGGCAGATCGCCTCGCAGAGCTTGCAGGCGATGCAGCGCTCCTCGCCGTTGGGATAGCGGCGCAGCGCGTGCTCGCCGCGGAAGCGCGGGCTCAAGGGGCCCTTCTCGTGCGGGTAGTTGAGGGTCACCTTGGGCCTGAAGAAGTAGCGCAGCGTCAGCGACATGCCAGACAGCAGCTCGCCGAGCAACAGGCTGCGCAGGCCGCGGTCGACGAAAGCCATGCTCACAAACCTCTCGATCTCTCCGGCCTCTTACGGGCCCTCGGCCGCGCCCCAGCGGGAACGGCGCTCACCATAACCGCGGCGTACCCTTTGGCAAGCCCCGCCAGGGAACGCCCAAACGCTCGCCTCACCCGGCCCCTCAACCGGTGGGTCCCGGCAGCCAGCCGAAGGCGATCACCGCGCCGGCCGTCACCACAACCCCGAGCAGCGAGAAGGGCAAAAAGACCTTCCAGCCGAGCCGCATGAGCTGGTCGTAGCGATAGCGCGGGAAGGTCGCCCGCACCCAGAGGAAGCAGAACAGCACCAGGGCGATCTTTGCCGCAAACCAGATCGGCCCCGGGATCCAGGTGAAGGGCGCCACGTCCAACGGCGGCAGCCAGCCGCCCAGGAACAGGATCGAGGTCATCGCGCTCATCAGGATCATGTTGGCGTATTCGCCGAGGAAGAAGAGCGCGAAGGGAAAGGCCGAGTACTCGACGAAATAGCCGGCCACCAGTTCCGATTCGCCCTCCGGCAGGTCGAAGGGCGCGCGGTTGGTCTCGGCCAGGGTCGAGACGAAGAAGATCACGAACATCGGCAGCAGCGGCAGGCAGAACCACACCTTTTGCTGCGCCAGCACGATGTCGCTCAGGTTGAGCGAGCCGACGCAGATCAGCACCGTAATGATGACGAAGCCCATCGAGACCTCGTACGACACCATCTGCGCCGCCGAGCGCAGGGCGCCCAGGAAGGGGTACTTCGAATTCGAGGCCCAGCCGGCCATGATCACGCCGTAGACGCCGAGCGAGGAGATGGCGAAGAGGTAGAGGATGCCGACGTTGATGTCGGCCAGCACCAGCCCGGCGTCGAAGGGTATCACCGCCCAGGCGACCAGGCTGAGGATGAAGGTCAGCATGGGCGCCGCGATGAAGACCACCCGGTTGGCGCCGGCCGGCAGGATGGTCTCCTTGAACAGCAGCTTGACCGCGTCAGCGATCGGCTGTAGCAGGCCGAAGGGTCCGACCACGTTGGGACCCTTGCGCAGCTGCATGGCGCCGATCACCTTGCGCTCGGCATAGGTCAGGTAGGCCACGGCGAAGAGCAGCGGCACCACGATCGCCAGCACCTGGCCGACCATGACGACGGTCGGCAGCGCGTAGCCGGACCAGAAGTCAACCATGGGTGCCGGTCGCCCTCCCGCGCTTGGCCGAGGCCAGCTCCTCAGTGCAGCGGGCCATGGTCTCGGAGGCCCGGCTGATCGGATCGGTCATGTAGTAGTTGTCGACCGGCTGCACGAAGGGCGCCGCGTCGATGGTCCCTTCCGTACCGAAGGGCTTCCAGTCCGCCGGCTGGATCTGGCCGACCGCGGCGAAGAGCGGGTTGGCCTCGATCAGCTTCTGGCGCAGCTCGCCCAGGTTGTCGTAGGGGAGCGCGCAGCCCAGGTGGCCGGAGAGCGCACGGATGATGGTCCAGTCCTCGCGCGCGTCGCCCGGCGGCGCGCCGGCCAGACGGCCGAGCTGCACCCGCCCCTCGGTGTTGACGTAGGTGCCGTTCTTCTCGGTGTAGGCCGCGCCCGGCAGGATCACGTCGGCGCGGTGCGCGCCGGCATCGCCGTGGTGGCCCTGGTAGATGACGAAGGCCCGGCCGAGCCGGCTCATGTCGATCTCGTCGGCACCCAGCAGGTAAACTGCGCTGATCGAGCCCTCGGCGGTGCCCGAGAGAATGCCTTCCAGGTCGCGGCCGCCGGCGCCCGGCACGAAGCCCAGGTCGAGCCCGGCGACCCGGGCGGCCGCCATCTGCAGCACGTTGAAGCCGTTCCAGCC
>JBHJOF010000344.1:0-3757 GCA_050330055.1 Kiloniellales bacterium | reverse complement strand
GCGAAGCGCCGAAAGGGGACAGAGGAAAAGCAAGTCTCTGTCCTGCCGCTATGGCCGCTATGCCAGATGCAACAAGACCCTACAGCAGGTTGAAGCCGCTTAAACCGGACAGCAGTGGCCTTCGCCGACCATGACGGCGTGGGAGCGAACCCGACAGCCGGGGGGCACGCCCGGCCACGACATCCGATTAGAACGTAAGGCGACGACAGCTCGGACAATTCTCGCCGACTGAACGCACTTATACCAAATCCCGAATATTGACCTGCTCCCATGCTTCGAGACGCCGCTTGCGGGCGGAGGCCCGCTCCTGCGGACTCGCGGCTCCTCAGCATGAGGTGGGAGCATGCTGATATAAAGCAACATTCCTCATCCTGAGGAGCGTTCGAAGAACGCGTCTCGAAGGATGGGCCATGAGTCTCGATCTTCGAGATGGTGTATTAGGCCCTGCCGCTGCGGGCGGCTACTTCTCGGTCAGCTTGAACTCGATGCGGCGGTTGCGCCGGTAGGAGATCTCGTCACTGCCGCTATCGAGCGGCTGGAACTCGCCGAAGCCGGTAGCGGCCAGGCGGTCCGCCGGGACGCCGTGGTTGATCAGGAAGTTCACCACAGAGACGGCGCGCGCGGTCGAGAGCTCCCAGTTCGAGCGATACGCGGCGGTAGAGATCGGCCGCCTGTCGGTGTGGCCGTCGACCCGCAGGATCCAGTTGATGTCGTCGGGGATCTCGGCCGCGATGTCGGTCAGCGTCGTGGCGAGCTGGCGCAGCTGCGCCTGGCCGGCGTCGCCCAGGTCAGCCGAGCCGGTATCGAACAGCAGCTCCGACTGGAACACGAAGCGGTCGCCGACGATGCGCATGTCCGGCCGGTTGCCCAGGATCTCGCGCAGCCGCCCGAAGAACTCGGAGCGGTAGCGCGCCAGCTCCTGCACCTTGGTGGCGAGCGCCACGTTGAGGCGCCGGCCGAGATCGGCGATCTGCACTTCCTTTTCCTCGTTGGCGGCTTCGGCGGCCTCCAGCGCCACCGCCAGGCGGGCAAGCTGCTGGCGCAGGGCGGCGATCTGGCGGTTCAGCAGATCGACCTTGGACTGCGCTTCCTCGCTCAGCGTGATCTGCTTGGCGGTCTCCTCTCGCGAGACGGCCAGCAGGCGCGCCTGCTCGGCGGCTTCCTGATCGGCGGCCTCGATCTGGGCGCGCAGGGCATCCGCCGCTTCCTCTTGGCTGCGCAGCGCGGTCTCCATCTCGCTGAGCTGCGCCGTCATCTCGTCGCGCAGGCTCTTGAGGATCGCCAGCTCGGCGAGCTGCGCTTCGATCTTCTGCTTGTCGGCCTCGATCGTCTTGTAGGCGTCCTCCAGCTCTTGGCGCCTCTCCTCGGTCATCTGCGTGGTCTGCCTGAGCTGCTGTTCGAGATCGTCGCGCTCCGCCATCAGGGCGGCGACCTGCGTGGCCAGGGACTCCTCGGCGGCGCGCGCCTCGCGAATGTCCTGCTCGTAGGCTTCGCGCTCATCCAGCAGCAGGGTGAGCTGGCTCGACAGGCTCTCGCGCTCGGCCAGCGAGCTCTGCAGCTCGGAGGAGAGCTGCGCCACGTTGATCCTGAGGTCGGCGTTGGCCGCCCGCTCCAGAGCGAGCAGCTCGGCGAGCTCGTTGACCTGACGGTTGAGGCGTTCCAGCGCCTCGTCGCGGCCGCTCAGGGCGGCGCTCAGGAAGAACTGCGCCACCATGAAGACCATGAGCACGAAGATGACGACCAGCAGCAGGGTCGCCAGGGCGTCGACGAAGCCAGGCCAGATGTTTATCGATCGTCGCCCGCCGCGGCTGAGCGCGTACATGGCCTAATTTTGCTCTTCTTCGGCGATGGCGGCAATGGTGCGGGCGAGCAGGCGGATTTCCGAGCGGATCTCCTGCACCGTGTGGTCGCGGCCGCTCGATACCTCGCTGACCAGCCGCTCCAGGTGGAAATCCAGGTTGCGGATGTGGCCGCGGGTGGTGTCGTCCATGCCGCCGCCGGAGAAGTCGACCTCGCCGAGGCGCATCAGCAGCGGCTTGAGCTGGGACTGGGTCTCGGCCAAACGCAGCAGGACGCCCTGCTCGGTGCGCATCTGGTCGGTCAGGGTGCCTAGGCGCTCGGTCAGCTTGACCATGCTCTGGTTGACCGTGACCCGGTCCTCTTCGCCGCGGGCGACGGTGCGCTGGAGCTGGTCCAGGCTGTCGGCGGTCTGCTCTAGCAGGGCCTGGATGTAGGCCGGCACGGACTGGTCGCCGTCGCCGATCGGGCCGCTGCCGGTCAGCCGGGTGACGCCGGACAGCCATTCCTCCAGATCGTTCATGAAGCGGTTGTGCGCCTGGCTCGCCTGCAGCTCGAGGAAACCCAGCACCAGCGAGCCGGCTAGGCCGAACAGCGACGAGCTGAAGGCGGTGCCCATGCCGGACAGCGGCGTCTCCAGGCCGCGTTTCAGCTCCTCGAACAGCGACACCGCGTCGCCGCCCACGCCGCTCAGGCCGGCGATCGTATCGCCGACCGCGGTCACCGTCTCGAGCAGGCCCCAGAAGGTGCCGAGCAGGCCGAGGAAGATCAGCAGGCCGATCAGGTAGCGCGAGATGTCGTGCGATTCCTCGATGCGCGTCTGGATGCCGTCCAGCAGGGTGCGCATCGACATGGCCGAGAGCGACAGCCGGCCGCCGCCCCGGCGCTCGCCCATCATGCGCGCCATGGGGCCGAGCAGGCGCGGCGGCCGCGATTGGGACAGCTCGGTGGGGAAGACCAGCCCGCCAGTGCTTTAGCGGCGCAGACGGTCGAGCCAGTCGATCTCCGGCTTCAGCATCAGCACCTGCCGGAAGATGTAAACGATGCCAAGCAGCAGCACGCCGAGGATCACGCCGTTCAGCAGGGCGTTGGCGGTAAAGGCGTCTTCGAGCTGCGGATAGAGAAGGGTGCAGGCCGCGACCACGATGACCAGGAACACCACCATGCGGCCGATGTAGCGATAGGGACGGTTCATGGGCTCTTGTGCTGCCTCGCGGCTTGCTCACGATGGCCGGACCGGCCGTGGTCTCGTTGCCACTTGCGCTGCGGGCTGAGCGGGTGACGGCGCAAGGGACTCAGCGTTGCGCGGGCAGAATGTCGACGCGATCGGCAGGGCCGCCCTCGGACTTGCTGCCGAGCGCTCGGACATCCATGCGGGTCGATCTGACCCCTTGGTCGATCAGGAAGGCGCGGACCGCGAGTGCGCGCGACAGCGAAAGGCGCCGCGCCCGCGATGCGCTGTCGTCCGCGCTGCTGGCATAGGCGAGCAGCTGCACCCGGGCATTGCCGTCCTCCAGCAGGGTCTTGGCGAGCGCGCGCAGCGACTCCCTGGCCGCTTCGTTCAGATCGGCCGAGTCCTCGCCGAACGAGAGCCGCAGCAGGCCCTCCTCGGGCCCGGGCGTGAGCGCGGCGGTTTGCGGAGCCTCGGGCAGATCGCTCGCGGTGGTCTCCGGCTGCGACTCCACCGGCACCTGCGGTGGCGGGGGCGGCGCCAAATCACCCGAGGTGGTCGTCTCGGCCGGCTGCTGCGAAGCCGGTAGCTGCTCCGGTTCAGGCGCCGCCGCTGTCTGCTCCGACTCGGGCGCGGGCGCTTGGACCTGCGGCGCCGGTGCCGCTTGCTCTGGCGCGGCCGGCGGGGCCGGTGGCGCCGACTCGGCGGTTTCCATGCTGGGCGGCGGGATCGCCGGCAGCTCCGGCGCGGCCTCTGCCGCCGGCTCGGGGGCCGGCTCCGGTGCGCGCT
>JBHJOF010000343.1:0-9295 GCA_050330055.1 Kiloniellales bacterium | reverse complement strand
GAGCTCGCTCGCCGCCTTGCCGCTCTTGAGGAGCGGATCGCTGCCCTGGAGGCCGGCCCTGGCGCCACGCGCCGAAGCCCTCGCAAGAGACCTGCAAAGGGTCGAGCCTGACGCCTTCGCCCGCGCCGTCGAGGCGGCCATTGGGCAGCGTGCGGCCGCTTTGCTCGACGGCATCGAGGCCTACCGCCATCACCCCTACCGCCGCGCCCTGCCCGAGCCGCCGGTCGCCTGGCAGGAAGGCACGACGCGCCTGCTGGACTATGGCGCCTTGGTGGGAGATCGGGGGGCAGGCAACAGCGATGGCTATCCGCTGCTGGTCGTGCCCTCGCTGATCAACCGGGCCTACATCCTCGATCTGACCGAGGAGACCAGCCTGCTGCGCTGGCTCGCGGCGCGCGGCCTGAGGCCCTATCTGGTCGACTGGGACGCGCCGGGGCCGCTCGAGCGGCGCTTTACCCTGACCGACTACATCGCCGGCCGGTTGGAGGGTGCGCTGGACGCCGTCCTGGACGCCACCCCGGACGCCAGGAGACGTCCGCCGCTGCTGGCCGGCTACTGCATGGGCGGCCTGCTGGCCCTGGCGCTGGCCGAGAAGCGCGGGCGCGACCTCGCCGCGCTCTCCCTGCTGGCGACGCCCTGGGATTTCCATGCCGCCGGTGCCGCGCCGCCGCAGCTCATCATGACCGGCCTGGCAGCGGCCGCGCCCTTCCTGGAGATCCTGGGCGAGATGCCGGTCGACCTGATCCAGGCGCTGTTCTCCGGGCTCGACCCCCAGGTGGCGCTGCGCAAGTTCCTCGCCTTCGCCAAGCTCGACCCGGCGAGCCCGGAGGCGCTGCGCTTCGTCGCCCTGGAGGACTGGCTGAACGACGGCGTGCCGCTGGCCGCCCCCGTGGCCCGCGAGTGCCTGGCCGGGTGGTACGTCGAGAACACGCCGGGGCGCGGCCTCTGGCGCGTGGCCGGCCGGCCGGTCGATCCGGCGTGCTGCAGCCTGCCGACCCTCTGCCTGGTGCCGGGCCACGACCGCATCGTGCCGCCGCAGTCCGCCGCCGCGCTGGCCGCCGCCATCCCCGGCGCCGAGACCTGGCGGCCCGCCGCCGGCCATATCGGCATGGTGGTGAGCAAGGCGGCGCCGGAGCGGGTCTGGCAGCCGCTCTTGACCTGGCTCAAGGAGCGGGCCTCGGCCGCCGGCTAGGGTTTGGGCCTCGGGCTTATTTGCGCCTTTGCTCCTCGCCTCCCTTGTCAAAGGGGGGCATGCTGGACTATATGCTAGTTAACGTTTGCTGCACTGCAGCATAAGCAAGGCGCGACGGCGCAACGGCCGCGCCAGATCATTCGCCACCGGCTTTTAGCCACTGGGCCTAGGGAAGGAATCACCTCATGACCGATGTCGTTATTGCCGGCGCCGCGCGGACGCCGGTCGGGGCGTTCAATGGCGGGCTGTCCAGCGTTCCGGCCTCCTATCTCGGCACCGTCGCCATCCAGGAAGCCATGAAGCGGGCCAAGGTCGAAGCCGGAGAGGTCGACGAGGCCATCCTGGGCCAGATCCTGTCCGCCGGCGCCGGCCAGAACCCGGCCCGCCAGGCCGCGGTGGCCGCCGGCATCCCGGTCGAGAAGACCGCCTATCAGGTCAACCAACTCTGCGGCTCGGGCCTGCGCACCGTGGCGCTCGGCTATCAGGCGATCCGGGTCGGCGACAGCAAGATCATCGTGGCCGGCGGCCAGGAGAGCATGAGCCAGGCGCCGCACGTGGCGCACCTGCGCAACGGCGTCAAGATGGGCGACTTCAACTTGGTCGATTCGATGATCAAGGACGGCCTGTGGGACGCCTTCAACGGCTATCACATGGGCAACACGGCCGAGAACGTCGCCAAGAAGTGGCAGATCACCCGCGACGAGCAGGACGCCTTCGCCGTCGCCTCGCAGAACAAGGCCGAGGCCGCCCAGAAGGCGGGCCGCTTCGCCGACGAGATCGTCCCCGTCACCATCAAGACCCGCAAGGGCGACCAGGTGGTCGACAGCGACGAGTATCCCAAGCACGGCACCACGCTGGAGAGCCTGGCCAAGCTGCGCCCAGCCTTCGACAAGGAAGGCACGGTGACGGCGGGCAACGCCAGCGGCATCAACGACGGCGCTGCGGCGGTGGTGCTGATGAGCGCCGACGAGGCGGCCAGGCGCGGCGTCACGCCGCTCGCCCGCATCGTCTCCTGGGCGACCTGCGGCGTCGATCCGGCGATCATGGGCACCGGGCCGATCCCGGCCAGCCGCAAGGCGCTGGAGAAGGCCGGCTGGTCGACCGGCGACCTCGACCTGATCGAGGCCAACGAGGCCTTCGCCGCCCAGGCCCTGGCGGTCAACAAGGACCTCGGCTGGGACGTCGCCAAGGTCAACGTGAACGGCGGCGCGATCGCCCTCGGGCACCCGATCGGCGCCTCGGGCGCACGCGTGCTGGTCACCCTGCTGCACGAGATGACGCGACGCGACGCCAAGAAGGGGCTGGCGACGCTCTGCATCGGCGGTGGCATGGGCATCGCCATGTGTCTGGAGCGCGACTAAACGCCCGCAACGCGTTACCCTGGTGTGTGATGGCGGCGTAGCCCTCCGCCCGCATAGGGGCGGAGGGAGGCGGTAGGGTGTGATCCGGACGACGCGCTTGCGGCGGCCGGAGCGAAGGCCCAAAGGGACAGAGAGCAGCAAGAAGCCGAACCGCCCGATGATCCAACGGGCAGACGGCCGAGGGAAGCAGAGGAGGAAAGTCAGATGGCGCGCGTCGCACTCGTGACCGGCGGCACCAGGGGCATTGGGGCCGCGATCTCAACCGCACTCAAGGGAGCCGGCTACAGCGTGGCCGCCACCTACCACGGCAATGACGAGGCCGCCCAGGCCTTCAAGGGCGAGACCGGCGTCGCCGTCTACAAATGGGACGTCGGCGACTTCGAGGCCTGCAAGGCCGGCATCGCCCAGGTCGAGAGCGATCTCGGGCCGACCGACGTGCTGGTCAACAACGCCGGCATCACCCGCGACGGCACCTTTCATCGCATGACGCCGGAGAACTGGCAGGCCGTCATCTCGACCAACCTCGACTCCCTGTTCAACATGTCGCGCTGCGTGATCGAGGGCATGCGCTCGCGCGGCTTCGGGCGCATCATCAACATCTCCTCGATCAACGGCCAGAAGGGCCAGCTCGGCCAGGTGAACTATTCCGCGGCCAAGGCCGGCGCCATCGGCTTCACCAAGGCGCTGGCACAGGAGAATGCCAACAAGGGCATCACGGTGAACGCCATCGCGCCGGGCTACATCGGCACCGAGATGGTGCGCGCCGTGCCCAAGGAGATCCTGGACAGCAAGATCATCCCGCAGATCCCGGTCGGCCGCCTGGGCGAGCCGGAGGAGATCGCCCGCTGCGTCCTCTTCCTCGCCGCCGACGACGCCGGCTTCATCACCGGCTCGACCCTCACCGCCAACGGCGGGCAGTATATGACGTGAGGCCGAGTCGCGGCGAAATCCCGTCTGGCACCCGAACGAACGAGGGCCAGTCCATAAGAGGGCTGGCTCTCTTGCGTTCTGACTGCGTTTCAGATTCCCGTAATCAGAAAATCGATTGCTGCAATGATAGTATCGCGCTCGGTGACCAGCGAAGTGACATGCTCGCCCAGGGCCGAAGGAGCTATCCCGGCGATCTCCGATGTCGACATCACGAAGGCCTTTCCTTCGATCTCGAAGACTGGATATAGATGAACTGCCGGCCTGAACAGGCCGATACGTGCCAGCGGCACGACCACGCGGGTTGCCAGAAGACCGATCAGGTCGGACTGCACATCGAGCAAATAGGGATAGTCGGCGGAGGACGTGCGGCTAGGGTTTCGGTGGACATCGAACTGCGCCATCAGAAACGGCGCAATCCATCACTGAAAACGCCGCGACGGGCGATATGCTCATTGTAGCTTTCGAGCGCATCCCTGTTGGCCTCCAACCACTGGCGCCGCCGGGCTTCGCGCACCAGCTCCGCCAAGTGGCGCTCGAAGGTCTGGGAAAGATTGATACCCAGCGCCTTCGCTTCCTCCGCCAAGTCCTGGCTGATACGGAGGTTGACCGCCTTCTTAGGTGCTTCGCCTTCGACTAGCTTAGACATTACGCCACCGCAGCACATTTGGTACGCATAATATATGCGCATACTAGAGAAATTACAAGCGCCTTGAACGCTTTGGCCTCACTGCATCCGGGCTGTCGATCCGACCGCGACGCGTTATAAGGGCACAGGCAACCCTACCGGAGACTGCAGCATGACGATCGGCAAGCTGGTGGAGTACGAGGACGCGCCGCCCGAGGTGAAGGCCGTCTACGACGACATCATGGCGACCCGCAAGGTGGACTGGATCAACAACTTCTGGAAGGCGCTGGCCAACGACCCCGTGACCCTGCGGCGCGTCTGGGAGGGGATCAAGACGGTCATGGCGCCGGGCGCGCTCGACCCGCTGACCAAGGAGATGCTCTACGTCGCCGTCAGCGTCACCAACAACTGCGAGTACTGCATCAACTCGCACATCGCCTCGGCGCGCAAGGCCGGCATGAGCGACGCCATGCTGAACGAGCTCTTGGCCGTGGTCGGCATGGCCAACCAGACCAACGCGCTGGTCAACGGCTACCAGGTCGAGCTCGACGAGCGCATCCGCACGGCGGCCCAGGGGCGTTAGGGGGGCGGTTGGATGCACACCGCGGCGGCGGCAACAGGCATCAGCCTCATGCTTCGACAGGCTCAGCATGAGGTCCTCATCCTGAGCTTGTCGAAGGATGGGGACCGACTTGCAGACGCGAGGCCGGCAAGGCGACATAGGCAACAGTGAACGACTATCCCAACCGGCCGCTGATCGGCGTTGGCGTGATCGTCCTCAAGGGCGCGCCGGGCGATGAGCGTGTGCTCTTGATCCGCCGCGGCAAGCCACCGCGCCAGGGCCAGTGGAGCCTGCCCGGCGGGCGCCAGCGGCTCGGCGAAAAGGTGCGCGACACGGCGCGGCGCGAGGTGCGCGAGGAGACCGACTGCGAGGTCGAGGTGACCGAGCTGCTCGACGTGATCGATTCCATCACCCGCGACGGCGACGGTCAGCCGCAGTACCACTACACCCTGGTCGACTTCCTGGCCGAGTGGCGCGGCGGCGAAGCCTGCGCTGCGGGCGACGCCGCCGACTGCGTCTGGGCCGATCCGAATGATTTGGAATCCTATGATCTGTGGGACGAGACCGTCCGCATGATCCGCCTCGGCATGGAGCGGCGGCACACATGTCCAGGTGGGGCATGACCGATCTCGTCATCTTCGACCTGGACGGCGTCTTGATCGACAGTGAGCTGCTGGCGGCGCGGGCCCTGGCCGAGGAGCTGGCGGACCACGGCCACGAGATCACCATCGAGGCGGTCATCGAGCGCTTCGTCGGCGTCTCCGGCGCGGTGCTGCTGGCCGACCTGGCGCGCGAGCGCGGCAGCCCCCTGCCGGACGACTTCACCGAGCGCGCGCGGGCGCGCATGCAGGCGCTCTATCGCCGCGAGCTGCAGCCGGTCGCCGGCGCCGCCGGGGCGCTGGCGGCGCTGACCCTGCCGCGCTGCGTCGCCTCCAACAGCCCAGTGGACTATATCGAGCGCACGCTCGACATCACCGGCCTGGCCGGCCACTTCGCACCAGAGGCGCGCTTCTCGGCCGAGATGGTGGCCAATCCCAAACCGGCGCCCGACGTCTTCCTGCACGCTGCCGAGACCATGGGCGCCGCGCCGGCGCGCTGCCTGGTGATCGAGGACAGCGTGGCCGGCGTCACCGCGGCGCGCGCCGCCGGCATGACCGTGCTCGGCTTCGCCGGCGCCGGCCACATCGCCGACCCCCCTGCGCACGGCGCCCGCCTGCGGGAAGCGGGCGCACAGCATCTGCTGGACGACTTCGCCGCTCTGCCGGACCTGATCGAGGAGGCCGCGCGTTGAGGCCCAGTCGTAGCGCTGGGCAGGTACCCCTCACCCGGTTCGCCGAATGACTTGCAAGCCTTGCGTCTTGCAAGTCATGGCGAACCGCCCTCTCCCGCAAGGGGAGAGGGAAAGATAGCGCTGTTACAGGCAGTTAAGTCCCTCTCCCTTGAGGGGAGAGGGAGGGGCCCGCGCGCGTCAACGCGTGGGAGGGTGAGGGTGATTAAAGACCGTCAGCCAGTCTTGCCGCTGCCCGGCGCCCAATCGGGCGGCGCCAGCTCGAAGCCCTCGAAGACGAAGGCGGGGGTGACGGTGCAGCCGACCAGCCTCCAGGCGCCGAGCGGCTCGGCGCTCTGCCAGGCGGCGGCGGGGACGATGAGCTGCGGCCGCTCGCCGGCGGCGAGGTCGGGGCCGAGCTGTTGGGTCTCGCTCGTCTTGCCGTCGGCCGAGATCGAGAGGCTGAGCGGTCCGCCGGCGTACCAGTGCCAGATCTCGGCCGCATCGACCCGGTGCCAGTGGCTGCGCTCGCCGGCCTTCAGCAGGTAGTAGATGGCGGTGCCGTGGCCGCGGCCCTCGGACGGCTCGCGAAAGGTCTCGCGGAAGTGACCCCCTTCGGGATGCGGCGCCAGGCCAAGGGTGGCGATGACCTCGTCCGGGTCCGGCGTCATGGAATGACCGGGTCTGCCGTCACGTCAGGCCGGGTCCTTCGGCACGGTCGCCTGGAAGGAGGGGCGCTGGCTGACCTGCTCGTACCACTCGGCGAGCGCCGGGTGGCTGTCGCGCCAGCCGAGCTCGGGGAAGCGGAAGTCGAGATAGCCGAGCGCGCAGCCCACGGTCAGGCTGCCGATGGTGAGCGGGCCGTCGAGCAGCTCGGCCTCCGTCTCCAGGGCATCGAGCGTGCGCTTGATCTTGTCCATCTGGCGACTGAGCCAGCCGTCCCAGCGCAGCTCTGGCGGCCGCCGCTTGCTCTCGATCATGGCGAGCAGCGCCGCGTCCAGCACGCCGTCGCCCGCGGCCTGCAGCCGGAGCGCGGTCCAGCGCGCCGTGCCCGTCGGCGGGAAGAACTTGGCGCCGCCGTGCAGGCTATCCAGGTACTCGCAGATCACCGGCGAGTCGTAGAGCGCCTCGCCCTCGTCGGTGGCCAGCGCCGGCACCTTGCCGAGCGGGTTGGTGCGCGGCAGGTCGTCGGTCGGATCGGCGGTGTTGGTCGGCACCCGCTGGATGCGGTCGTCGAGGCCGGCCTCGAGCGCCAGCACGTTGACCTTGCGGACATAGGGAGAGGTGGGCGAATAGCGCAGCTGCATGTCTCTACCGTTTCTGAGGCGGGCCGAAGCCGTGGGGCCGCGAGCCTAGCACCGCTGCGGTCCCGGTTGAAGGCGGCGCTTGGCGAGGAAACTGGCCCCTGGAGCCAAATTGGCAAAAGGCCGGTTTCAACCTAGATAAGAGCTGCGCCAACGACCGCGTGAAACGGTATAGATCGTTAACCGCCCAAACGGCGGGCCTGTGCTAGACTGGAACGGTTATGTGGAGTGACGTCGTCGATCTGCGGGACTTCTACGAGACGCCGCGCGGCCAGGTGGCGCGGCACATGATTCGCCGCAGCATCCGCCAGCTCTGGCCCGACCTGAGGGGCCAGTCGGTGCTGGGCCTGGGCTACGCCACGCCTTATCTGCGCCAGTTCCGCGGCGAGGCCGAGCGCGTCATCGCCGTCATGCCGGCCGGCCAGGGCGTGCTGCACTGGCCGCCCGAGGGACCGGGCGTGGTGGCGCTGGCCGACGAGACCGAGCTGCCGCTGCCCGACTACTCGGTCGACCGGGTGCTGCTGGTGCACGGCCTGGAGAGCACCGAGTACCTGCGGCCCATGCTGCGCGAGATCTGGCGCGTGCTGACCGGCGAGGGCCGCCTGCTGGTGGTGGTGCCGAACCGGCGCGGCATCTGGGCGCGGCTCGACCGCACGCCCCTCGGCTGGGGTCATCCCTACAGCCCGGCGCAGCTCTCGCGCCTGCTGCGCGACCACATGTTCACGCCCGGCCCGGCCGAGCAGGCGCTCTACATCCCGCCGACCAACTCGCGCACCCTGCTGCGCGGCGCCGCCGCCTGGGAGCGCATCGGCCGGCGCTGGTTCCCGCGCTTCGTCGGCGTCGTCGTGCTCGAAGCGGGCAAGCAGCTCTACGCCGGCACCGCGGTGCGCGCCCGCCGCCGCCTGCGCCGCCCCGTCGTGGTGCCGCTGCCCCAGGCGGTGCGGCGCAGCCCGCCGGACGACAAGGGCTGATCCCATCCTAGCCGGTCCAGCGACCTAAGTGCAGCTGTCAGGTTAAGCTGCTGACGATTGTTGTAGCGTCGTGTCGCACTGGTCATACCAGCCATTGCGGCAAGGCAAAGACTTGCATCTGTAGTGTTCCCTTTCGGCGCTTCGCGCCAGCCCCCCTCCGACGCTGCGCGCCGCCTCCCCCTCGAGGGGGGAGGCGAACAAACCGCCGCCGCTCATCTTTTCCCTCCCCCCTTGAGGGGGAGGGTTAGGGAGGGGGGGCGTCAACAAAGCGGGCAACGAAAAGCGAATGCGCTTTCGTAACCGGGCCGCCAAGGCCCAAGTCCTGGCATGACGAAAGTGCAAGTTGGCGTCAACCGCGGCGCAGCAGGAACATGCCGTGCTGGCCGAGCAGGTTGGAAAGGCGCAGCGCGGTGATGCGCTTGGTATAGCCGCGGTCGTCGAGCGCCAGGGCGCGCTCGATGGTGATGCCGCAGTCCCGGCAGAGCGCGACGAAATCGCAGATCGTGCAGAGGTGGATGTTCGGCGTGTGGTACCAGCGGTCGGGCAGCGAGTCGGTGACCGGCATGCGGCCCTGCAGCAGCAGTTTCAGGCGCACCCGCCAGTAGCCGAAGTTCGGAAACGACACGATGGCGCGCCGGCCGATGCGCACCAGCTGCTCCAGCACCCGGCGCGGATCGCGCGTCGCCTGCAGCGTCTGGCTCAGGATCACGTAGTCGAAAGCGTCCGGCGGAAAGTCGGCCAGGTCCGTGTCGGCGTCGCCCTGGATCACGCTGAGGCCGTGGCTGACGCAAGCGTTCACGCCCTCCTGGCTGAGCTCCATGCCGCGTCCCTTGACCTGCTTGAAGTGCTCCAGGTAGTCGATCAGGGCGCCGTCACCGCAGCCGACGTCGAGCACGCGCGAGCCCGGCTCGATCATGTCGGCGATGATCTGCAGATCGGCGCGGATCTTGCCCCGCTGCCGCGCGCCGGCCGCGTCGAGCGGGCTCATCGCTTGTTGAGGCCGCGGTGCTCGGCGCAGCCGGCGAGGAAACCGCTCAGGGTGGTGCGAAACTCCGGCTCGTCGAGCAGGAAGGCGTCGTGGCC
>JBHJOF010000342.1:0-12866 GCA_050330055.1 Kiloniellales bacterium | reverse complement strand
TTGCGGAAGGGCCCGAAGTCGATCAACGGGATCTGCTCCAGCGGAATCCGCTCGCCGATCAGGCTCTGGTCGAGAAGGGTGGTTTCGTGCGTGGTCATGTCCTTAGGTCCCCAGTTTTCACTTCCGGGGTTTCCCATCCGTGTCGTCGTCCACTGGCGCCGTGTTCTCGGCGATCCAGTCTGCCAGGGCATCGTCATCCAGTTCGCTGGCGGCTAGCGCCAGGATCACGTGAACGATTTCAGTTTCGCTTGGCTGCAGTGCTAGCCCGTTCAGTGCCAGGAAGGCATTCGCAGCCTCTATGCCTGCTCGCTTGTTGCCATCGACAAAGGGATGATTGCGCACGATACCAGAGCAGTGGGCGGCCGCCAGTGCATGAATCGAGGGGGCGTCCCCATAGGCATGCAAATTGCGCGGACGCTCCAGGGCGCTTTCCAACAGCCCACGGTCGCGCAGGCTGGGATCGCCACCGAACTCGGCCATGTTTTCTTTATGAAGATTCAAGACCATTTCCTGCGTTAGCCATTTCAGCGCCATCAGCCCTCGGCCAACTTCTTCATGGCATTGGGATAGCGCCGCCGGAAGCTGCGCCCGGCCTCGATCGCCTTGGCGAAGTCGGGATCGAAGCGCGTCAGCTCGATCCCATCCGGTGTCCGCACCGGATAGAGCAGGTCGCCTTCGCCGACGCCGAGCTCGGCCAAAAGCTCCTTGGGCAGCAGCACGCCGAGCGAGCCGCCGATCTTGCGAATCTTGAGATGCTGGGTCATGGCACATCTCCAAAGTCGACTGCGAAGTTGAGTATAACAAAAATTATAATATCGATCAACAAGCGAACGAACCACGGAAGCGCTACTCCGCCCGCATGCGGCGGGACAGCAGGAACACGGCGTAGCCGCCGAGCAGCAGCACGGCGGCACCCACGGTCGAGACCGTGCCCAGCACCGGGACGCGCGGCGTGTAGCCGGCGATCATCTTGGCGAAGAGCCACTCCGGCACCGTCGAGTCCGCACCGGTCGTGTAGAGCGACAGCGGGAAGTTGCCCCACGACAGCAGAAAGGCGAAGAGCGCGCCGGAGAAGAGGCCCGGCCAGAGCACCGGCAGCGTCACCTCGCGCAGCACCTGCCAGCGCGTGGCGCCCAGGTCGCGGGCGGCCTCCTCCAGCGAGGGATCGAAGGAATAGACCTGGATGGCGATGACCAGCGTCACCACCGGCACGACCCAGACCAGATGGGCGAAGACCGCCGTCCGCCAGGACAGCGGGATGCCGAGCGCGTTGAACCAGAGCAGCAATGCCAAGCCCAGCACCGCCTGGGGAAAGAAGATCGGCAGCAGCACCAGCTTCTGGTAGAGCGAACGGCCGCGCCAGTTGAAGCGCGCGAAGGCCAGCGCAGCGAAGAAACCGATGACCACGGCGAAGACGGTGACGATCAGCGCGATGGTGACGGAGGTCTCGATCAGCACCCAGGTCTCGATCTCGCTGAAGGTCTTCTCCCACCAGGAGAAGCCATAGCGCGGGATGGGGAAGATGAAGTAGCGCGACTCGCCGATGCTGGCGAGGAAGTCGACCAGGATCGGCAGGTAGAGGAAGACCAGCAGCGTCAGCGTCCAGGCGACGATCAGCGCGGCATTGCGGCGGCGGCGACGCTCCATGGCGCTACCTCCGCCCCAGGATGCGGTCGAGGTCGAGGCGGCGCAGCACCGTCAGCACCAGGAAGCCGACCAGCAGCACCAGGAGCACGGACAGGGCGGCGCCCAGCGGCCAGTTCTGCGCGTAGGTGAAGGCGATCTCGATGTCGTGCGCGATGGGAATGATCGACTGGCCGCCGAGTATCCTGGCCTCCGCCAGGGCGCCGACGCCGAGGACAAAGGTCAGCAGCATGCCGATGACGATGCCCGGCATGGCCAGCGGCAGCTCGACCTCGCGGAAGACCTGCCAGCGATTGCCGCCCAGGTCGGCGGCCGCCTCGGTCACCTCGCGCGGCACCATGGAGAGCCCCAGTGTCATGGGGAACAGCATGAAGGGTAGATAGACGTAGACCATGCCGAAGACGATGATCGGCGGCTTGAACAGCAGGGTCTGCATCTCGAGGCCGAACAAGGCCAGCATCCCGCCCTGCAGCACCCCGCCCTTGATGAAGAACAGCGTCCAGCCGAACAGCCGCACGTTCTCCGACACGAAAAGCGGGATGACGAAGAGCAGCGTGACGAGATTGGCCCAGGGGCCGAAGACGCGCGCCAGGCCGTAGGCCACGGGATAGCAGATTGCCGCCAGGATGATCACCGCCAGCAGCGCGAAGCACAGCGACCAGAGAAAGGAGATATAGTAGGTCTCGCCGAAGATCGTGCGGTAGTTGGCCAGCGTCGGGCCGCTCAGCAGGTCGAAGCTGCGCGGCTCGGCCAGCGAGTAACCCAGCACGATGACCAGCGGCGCGGCGAAGCCGACGGCCAGCAGCAGACCGATCGGCAGCGCATGCCGCAGGCCGGGGCGCAACATTCGGTGCAGGATGGCGCTCATCCGGTCACCAGCACGCCGTCACGCGCGTCCCAGCCAATCGTCACCTCGTCGTCGGGCTGGCCCCGGTAGGCCTGCTGGCGCAGGCGCTCGACGACGAAGACGTGGCCGCCGACGCGTACCTGGTACTGGATGCGGCTGCCCAAGGCATATTCGTTGTAGAGCCGCCCCTGCAGCCGGTTGTCGGCCTGTTCGCCGGCCACCAGGAAGCGCACCGATTCCGGCCGCACCACCAGGTGACCGGCGGTGAAGTCGGCCGGCAGCGCGGCGGCGCGAAAGCGGCCCGGTACCGAGACCCCGGCCAGCTCGTCGCCGCCGTCGCGGCGCACGTCGATGACGTTGACCTCACCCATGAACTCGGAGACGAACTTGTCCTGCGGCGCGGTATAGATCTCGTGCGGCGAGCCGACCTGGACCAGGCGGCCGGCGCGCATCACGCCGATGCGGTCGCTCATCACCATCGCTTCCTCCAGCGAGTGAGTGATGTACATGAACGTCTTGCCGGTCTCCTTGTGGATGTCCTTCAGCTCCTTTTCGAGGGTCTTGCGCAGCTTGTAGTCTATCGCCGAGAGCGGCTCGTCGAAGAACAGGATGGCGGGATCGTAGGCGAAGGCGCGCGCCAGCGCCACGCGCTGGCGCTCGCCGCCCGAGCACTTGGTGACGCTCTTGTCGTAGTAGGCGCGCGGCAGCCGCAGCAGATCGATCAGGTCAAGCGCGCGCTGCCGCCGCGCCGCGCGGGCGACGCCCTTGATCTTCAGCGGGAACTCGATGTTCTGGCCCACCGTGCGGTGCGGAAAGAGCGCCAGCGACTGGAAGACCATGCAGGTCGGGCGGCGATTGGGCGGCAGGTCGTTGATGCGCTCGCCGCGCAGCAGGATATCGCCGGCGGTCGGCTCCTCCATGCCGGCCAGCACGCGCAGCAGCGTGGTCTTGCCGCTGCCCGACGGGCCCACGATGGTGAAGAACTCGCCTTCGCCGACGTCGAGGTTGATATGGTCGACAGCCGCCAATCCGCCAAACTGCTTGGTGATCCCCCGCAGCTGGAGGATCGGCGGCCGTCCACTCATCGACCCGCTCTTGCTCCCTCGCCTGGCGCTTGCCCGCTCAGCCGCGCCGCGCCGCGGTCATGATGCCGAGCAGCCGGTCGTAGTCGGGCACCAGGTCGTACTCGACCGAGTTTGCCATTTCCTGCTCCAGGCTGTCCCACTGGATGATTTCCAGTTCCTCGGCGGTGAAGCGCTTGAAGCAGGCGGGATCGCCCATCTGCGACACGGGGTTGAAGGTGCCTTCGGCAAAGGCGACGATGTGCGAAACCTCGGGGTCCTGCACGTACTTCAGGAACGTCTCGGCCAGGGGCGAGATCTGCGGATTGTTGACCACCGAGGTGATCTCGATCCAGGCGATGCCGCCCTTGCCGTTGGCCGGACCCTTGTTGGGCGTGATGCCGCGGATGTTGAGGAAGCCGTCGGCGCGGGCCGGCGAACAGGCATAGATGCCGCCGGGGAAATAGACGTCGATCTCGCCCGAGACCAGCGACTGATTCATGGACGCCAGGTCGCCGACCAGGGCGGCATCGCGAAACAGCTGCCGGGCGGTGGCGTCGAACTTGGCGACCTCCTCCTCGCTGTGCGGGCGGAAGGGATCGAAGCCCGCGATCATGCAGATGTCGAAGACCTGCCAGTCCTCGGTCTCCTGGATGCCGTAGCGCTTGGCCATGCCGGCGTCGTTGAACAGGTCCCAGCCCTGGTCCTCGGCCGTGGCGCGCGACACCTTGTCGGTGTTGGCGACGAAGGAGTAGGGCCCGAAGCGCTGGGCTATGCCCAGCAGATCCTTGCCGTCCTCGCTCATCGCCCAGGGATAGGGCGGCTTGAAGGCCGGCAGCATCGTCTCGAAGTAGGGCTCGAAGGCGGCGCGGTCGAGCGGCATGATCATGCCCTCGGGGTACATGACCTTGCGCGCCCAGGGATTGTTGACGTTGATCAGGTCCCAGACGTTGGTCTCGCCGCCGCGCAGGCGGTTGATCATGGTCGGATCGTTGGTCAGCGACTCGGCCTTCACCGTCGCCCCATGCGCGCGCCGGAAGGGATCCAGCACGGCGGCCGAGTTGTAGCCTTCCCAGCAAAGAATGTTCAGCTCCTTCTCGCGCGCCGCGCGAGCCGGCCGGCTCACCAGGCCCGGCGCCGCAAGCGCGGTCGCCGTTGCCGCAGAAAGCTGCAGAAAATTGCGTCGGTCGAGTTTCATAGTCGCTGTCTCCCCGTGATGTCGCCTCGCCTTCGGCCTCTGTGGTCCAGAGCCGTTGCCCCTGCCCTACTATAGGGTGGTTCCATCCCCAGACAAATCGGCCGGACGATCCGTGCGGCCGACAAGAGGCCAGGCGGTCTTTGGCATGCGCGAGGCGCCGCCGCCATTGATGACAATAGTACCACGACAATATTGGAGGTTCCAACATTTTGATGTTGAGGCCGCGGCGCGGACTCTGCGATAAAGGCGGCCGCGGAAAGCGGCCGGCAAGGCCCGGGCAAGGACCAGGGGGGCACTCGGTGATCGACTTCATCTTCATGTTCACGCGGCAGGACCAGACGGTCGAGGACTGCCTGGAGACCCTGGAGGCGATCAAGCCGGCCGGTATCCGGCACCTGGGCTTCAAGGATGTCGGCGTGGATAGCGAAACGCTGCGCGAGCTCAACCGGCGGATCAAGGCGGCCGGCGCCATCAGCTACATGGAGGTGGTCAGCACCACGCCGGAAGCCTGCCTGGCCTCGGCGCGGACCGCGCGCGAGATCGGCGTCGACCGCCTCTTGGGCGGCACCGACGCCGAGGCGATCCTGCAGATCCTGAAGGGGACCGGGATCGAGTACCTGCCCTTCCCGGGGCGCCCGGAAGGCCATCCGACCAGGCTCGGCGGCACGCCGCAGAGCGTGGCCGAGGATTGCGCCCGCTTCGGCCGGCTCGGCTGCGCCGGGGTCGATCTCCTGGCCTATCGCGCGACCGAGGCAGACCCGCTTGCGCTGGTGCGGGCGGCGCGCGGCGCCACCGACGGCTACCTGGTGGTCGCCGGCAGCGTCGACTCGCCGCGGCGCATCCGCGACCTGGCCGGAGCCGGCGCCGATGCCTTCACCATCGGCTCGGCCGCCTTCGACGGGTCCTTCGCGCCGCGCAAGGGCCTCTTGGTCTCGCAGCTCGAGGACATCCTCGCCGCCTGCGCCTGAGCGGCGCGGCCGGCCCATGCCACTGATGGGCCATTGGGCTGTGCAATACAAACTCCCCCTCACCCTCCCAAGCGTCCTTCGGCCGCTTGGGCCCCTCCCTCTCCCCCGGAGGGGCGAGGGGTTCTAAGCGCGGCCATGCTGTTCCCCTCGCCCCTTGGGGGAGAGGGAGGGGCCCATCGCGCAAGCGATGGGAGGGTGAGGGGTGAGCCGCCGCTGCTGTTCCGGCCGGCCCGCTATTTCATGAACTTGGCGTTGGTGTGGTTGGTCAGCTCGATCAGGCCGATGCAGTCGTTGCGGACCCCGGAGGCGTCCTCGCATTTGAGGATGTCATTGATCAGCACCATGCTGATCTGGCTGCAGTCGACCTCGCGGAAGTCGACCGGGCGGACCCGGATCTTGGCCGGATCGAGCGGCGCGCTGTCCATCACCACGCGCTTGGTGACCACGCCGTCGGCGCCAAACAGAAAGAGGTCCAGGGTGAAGCTTGAGAAGCTGCTGTCGGTGCTGTTCTCGAGCACGAAGTAGGCGCGGCAGGCGTCGTCCTGCGGCTCCAGCTTGTTGAGATCGATCTTGATCGGCTCGGCGGAGGCGGTAGCCGTGGCCGCGATGACAGCCGCCATGAAGGCAAGGGGGGCAAAGGCTAGGGTGCGAAGGCTGGTGGTCATGGTCGCATCCTGGTCTGGCTCAGGGTGGCGGCATGCTACCCTGCCCGCGCCGCCACGGCCAGAGGCAGGGCGGCAAAAAGGGCGCCCGCCGGAGGGCGGAGCCGCGCTGGAGGCGCCGCCCAGCCTGAGGGTGCTCAGGTGTTGTTGGTGACCGCGATGTGCTCGGGATCGTCGAGCTGGCGGCGCTCGAAGGTCAGGAAGTCGTAGTAGCCGCAGCGCCGCGTCCCCGGGAAGTCCCGGCAGATCTGCGGCCGCGCCTTGTAGATCGTGCAGTTGCGGGTCTCGGTGTCGAGGAAGCGGCAGGCGGTGCCGAAGATGTGGTCCTGCTGATGGCGCAGCACCCGCTCGCGCTTGTTGGCGCCCTTCTTGGAGAAGCGCTCCTTCGCCTGCTCGAGGCTGATGCCGAAGTGCTTGGCCAGGCGTTTCAGGTCGCGCTTGGTGACCGGGATGCGCGGATAGGTGCAGCAGTAGGCCGGGCAGCGCCCGCAGTCGTACTTGGTGCGCGAAGACTTCATCAGGGAAAATTGTCCTTCACACGACAGCCCATCGAGGGCGCAGCCGACTCGGCAGTGGACGCGGCCGCGCCGAGCCGCAGTCGGTTGCCCTCGATTTCGCGTTCAATTGGCGATGGCAAGTGCCTATTCTTCTCCGAACTGGCGCGCAACCCTAAGGACTTCATGCGCGCTAAGCAACAATAGCCGTCTATAACTCCGGTCGAAGGATGATGCCGGACTTCGCAGCCATCGACTACGCGGTCATCGCCATCTACATCCTCGTCGTCATCGCCTGCGGCTTCTGGGTCGGGCGCGGCGAGCGCGGCACCGAAGACTACTTCCTCGCCGGCCGCAGGCTGCCCTGGTACCTGATCGGCTTCTCCTTCTTCGCCTCGAACATGTCGGGGGCCAGCTTCGTCGGCCTCATGGGAGCCTCATACAGCCACGGCATGGTCGTGTTCAACTACGAATGGACGGCTACCCTGGTGCTGATCTTCTTCGCCCTCTTCATACTGCCTGTCTTCCTGCGCGCCCGCCTGGTGACCGTGACGGAGTACCTGGAGCTGCGCTACGACCGGCGCGCCCGCTGGGCCTATGCCCTCTTCATCATCCTCACCATCATGTTCATCGACACGGCCGGCGCCCTCTTCGCCGGCAGCGTGGTCATCCGCATCCTGTTCCCGGGCATCGGCCTCTGGGAATCCAGCATCGCGCTGGCGCTCGCGGCCGGCGGCTATACCATCCTGGGCGGCCTGCGCGCCGTGGTGGTGACCGATGCCCTGCAGGCCGTGCTCATGATCTTCGGCGCCACCCTGATCGTGATATTCGGCCTCCAGCAGGTGGGCGGCTGGGACGCGCTGATGGCTAACCTGGACGCGTCCCACAAGCAGCTCATCAAGCCCGCCGACGATGCCTTCCTGCCGTGGCCGGGCATCTTCGGTGTGGTCCTGCTGGGCTTCTACTACTGGTCCCTGAACCAGTATTTCGTGCAGCGCGCGCTCGGCGCCCGCTCGCTGGAGGAGGGCCGCAAGGGGGCGCTGTTCGGTGGCCTGCTGAAGCTGCCCAACGTCTTTCTCATGGTGATCCCGGGCATGATCGCCGTCGTGCTGTTCCCGGACCTGGAGCAGCCGGATCAGGCCTTCCCGTTGCTCGCCTTCGAGGTGCTGCCGCTGGGCCTGCGCGGCCTCATCCTGGCGGCGCTGCTGGCGGCCATCATGTCGAGCCTGGACAGCGCGCTCAACGCCGCCTCGTCGCTGCTCACCATGGACTTCGTGCGGCCCCTGCGGCCACAGACCTCCGACCGCGCCCTGATGACCACGGGACGGGTCATCACCGCCCTGCTGATGGCGACGGCCGCTTGCTACGCGCCCCTGATCGAGGGCTTCGGCTCGCTGTTCGGCTATTTCCAGTCGACCCTCGCCTATCTGGTGCCGCCGATCGTGGCGGTCTACCTGGCCGGTCTCTTCTCCCGGCGCGCCAGCGCGACCGGCGCCGTCTGGGCCATCGCCACCTCCTTCCTGCTCGGCCTGCCGCTCTTCCTCCTCAAGGAGGTGACCGGCGCCTGGTCTGCGATCGGCCTGCCGGAGGTGCACTTCACCTACATGTCGATCGCCCTCTTCGTGATCGCGCTCGCCGTCATGGCGCTGCTCAGCCGGGCCGGAGCAGCCGCCGAGGAGGGCGCGATCGAGGCCCTGACCTTCCGGCTCTCGGACCTGCAGCCGGAGTCGACTGCGGTCGGGCGGCTGATCGGCGATGCCCGCCTGCATGCCGCTGGCCTGGCCTGCCTGCTGGCCGCGGCGATCGCCGGCTTCTGGTAGGCGCGTGGCGTCCTAGGCGGAGACCCGCGGCAGCTCGCGCTTGGCGACGACCGGCTGCAGCGCCAGCGGCAGCACGCGCGACTTGGGGAAGACCAGCGACACCGTGGTGCCATGCCCCGGCGCGCTGTCGATCTCGATCCGGCCGCCGTGCAGCTCGATCAACGACTTGACGATGGTCAGACCAAGCCCGGTGCCCTTCATCGACTCTTTGCCGCGGCCCTCGATCTGGCCGAAGGGGGTCAGCACCTTGTCGATGTCCTGCGGCTCGATGCCGATGCCGTTGTCCTGCACCATCAGACGCAGGCTCTCGTCGTCACAGCGCGCGCTGACCACGACGCGACCGCCCTGCGGGGTAAACTTCACGGCATTCGACAGCAGGTTCAGCATCATCTGCTTGACCGCCCGGCTGTCGGCGCGCAGGGCCGGAAGCTCGTCATAGATGTCGAGCTCGATGGAAATCCGCTCGCGGCTCGCATCCGGTATGATCAGCCGCACCACGTCCGGGATGAAGGCCGGCACCACGATGGTATCGTCGCCGAGCTGGTACTTCTTGCCCTCGATCTTGGAAAGGTCGAGCAGGTCGTTGATCAGGTTCAGCAGGTGGATGCCGCTGTCGTGGATGTCCTTCGAGTACTCGGCGTAGCGCGACGAGCCGAGCGGTCCGAAGGTGGCGCGCTTCATCATCTCCGAGAAGCCGATGATGGCGTTCAGCGGCGTGCGCAGCTCGTGGCTGAGCGCGGCCAGGAACTCCGACTTGGTGCGGTTCGCCGCTTCCGCCTCGATCGCGCGCAGGCTCGCCTCTTCGGCCCGCTTGCGCTCGGTGATGTCGAGCACCGTGCCCTCGAAGTAGAGCAGCTTGCCGGCCCTGTCGCGCACCGCGCGGGCGTTCTCCATCACCCAGAGGCGCTCGCCGGTGCGGAGCCTGTAGACCTCTGAGACGAAGTTGGTGACGCCGTCGCGCTCCTCCATCTGGCGCAGGAAGACCGAACGGCGCTTCGGGTCGACGTACCACTCGGTGCCGATGTCCTGCATCGCCGCGATCAGTTCCTCCTCGCTGCGATAGCCGCAGAGCTTGACCAGCGCCGGGTTGGCGCGCAGCAGATGGCCATCCGGCGTCGAGCGGTAGATGCCCTCGACCGTGTTCTCGAAGATGCCGCGATAGTCGGCCTCGGCCCGGCGGGTCGCTTCCAGGGCGTCGGCCTGGTGCTGGTAGGCGCTGCGCATGCCGCGCGCCAGGATATTGAACGACTTCGCCAGCTCGCGCAGGTCGATCGGCGCGCCGCGCTGCAGCGATCCGGTCTCGGTGCCGACATAGCCTGCGGCATTCGCCTTGGCGGCCTCGACGACCGGCGAGATGGAGCGCATGAGATAGCCGGAGAAGGCCCAGCTCGCCAGGCCGGCCGCCAGGATGCCGCCCAGCACGATGACCAGAGCGGCCATGCGCTCCGAGGCCGCGCGCTCAACGATCTCGTCCACCGGCTGCACTACCATTACACCCCAGCTGCCCGGCCGCACCGTGGTGAAGCCGGCGATCATGTCGGCTTGCTTGACCGGCGAATGGAACTCGGCGGTGCCGCTTTCGCCGTCCATCATGCGGCGGATCGGCTCGATGGTCGCGAGGCTCGCCATCTGGGTGGTCAGGGTCGCGCTGGGATGGGCCGGGGCCGTGCCGAGCCGGTCGACGATCGCCGCGTGGCCTTGCAGGCCGAAGGCGATGGCACGCTGCACTTTGAGAAAGTAGTCCGTCGACAGCGCCGCCACCGCCACCAGGCTGGGCGACTCATGAGCGATCACATAGATGGTCGGCTTGCCGCTGGCATCCGGCAGGACCTCGCTGAAGCTGACTCCGTCGGGATTGGCGAAGGCGATCGCCTTGTCGAGCTGGCCGGGCTCGAAGTCTGGATCGGCACAGATGCGGCGGTCCAGTTCCCGCGCCGGCATCGTCATCCAGAACACGCAGCGGATGCCGAGCGAGGAGAGGTGCGGCGTCAGGCCGTTCGGCAGCAGCGCCGCATCGCGCTGCTGGCGCACCATGTTGAAGGCCGAGCGCACGTCGATCGCATAGCGCGACAGGTCGGCTGCGATGTGGCGGGCCAGCAGGAGATGCTTCTCCAGGGCGGCTTCGCGCTCCTTAGTGTAGGCCGAGCGGTCCATCCAGATGGCGAGCGAGGTGACCGGAATCAGCGTGATGATCGTGAAGGCAACCCACAATATGGTGCGCAGCCGCAGGAAGCGGCGCACGAAGCGGCGCAGCGAGCCACCCTCGCGCGGCTTTGCGATGCGGGTCGCGGGCAAGTCCTTGCTGGCTTGCAGGACCCCCGGCGAGGAGCCAGTTCCGCTTCGACGATTCGTCATGGAGCCTCTTCCCAGCTATCGCTTCCGGCCGCGGCGCCGCCCGATCAGGCTGCCCGTGCCGCCATCCTCTTCCCTCGGGCCTATCCCCTTGGCCCATGAGGTCGATGCGATCCATCCCCGCGTACATGCTGCTTTAAGCATGGTTAAGAGTTGGTAAACAGGGCCGCGCCCCGGCGCCTTTGGCACCGGGTCAGCCGGGCGCCGCGGACAATGGGCGACCGGCCGGGACCAGGGCAGGGGCAAGCAATGATCGACCTACAACATAAACTGTGGTAATCTCAACAATGCTGGCTTCGCGCAGCGGCTGGATCGCCAAGGGGTGCAGGCAGGAAGGGGCAGGTGCTTTGCCGTGCCGGCCCTGGCTGCACCGGAGGCCAGCCGAGACGAAAGCGGCGCCGGCCGCGCAGTTGGGCCGGAAGTCTTCCGAGAGGCGAAAGGCTTGCAAGAGCAGGTCGTTAACGTGGCAAATCCCACGCCAGGGGCCACGCCATGGGCCATGGCATGGCTGAATGGTGGCCGCCCGTGATCGTGGGCATCGACATCGGCACCCAGAGCCTGAAGGCGGTGGTGACCGGCCGCGACCTGCGTCCGCGCGGCCAGGCGGCAGTGGGCTATGCGCCAAGCTTCCCCCGGCCCGGCTGGGCCGAGCAGGATCCGGCGCTGTGGGAGCAGGCACTGGGTAAGGCCATCGCCCAGGCCCTGGCGGCGGCGGGCGTGGCGCCGGGTGAGGTGGCCTGCTTCGGCATTGCCGGCCAGCTCGACGGCTGCCTTGCGGTCGACGCCGACGGCCGCGCACTTGGACCCTGCCTGATCTGGATGGACCGGCGCGCGTCCGGGGTGCTGAACGGTTTCGACCCCGGCTGGCTGCGCGAGCGCGCCGGCGTGGTGCTCGACGCCAGCCACATGGCGGCCAAGATCCGCTGGCTCAAGCAGCAAAAGAATCCGCCGGCGGCCCGCTATCACCAGCCGGTCTCCTATCTGGTCGCCCGCCTGACCGGGGCCAGCCTGTTCGATCACGGCCTGGCCTCGACCACCATGCTGTACGGGCTGCGCACGCGCGACTTCGATGACGAGCTGCTGGCCGCCTTCGGCATTGCGCGCGGCGAGCTGCCGGCGATCGCCGAGGCCGCCGCCCCGGCCGGACCGCTTTCCGCGGACGGCGCCCGCCTGAGCGGACTGCCTGAAGGCATCCCGGTGGCAGTCGGCAGTGGCGACGACTTCTCGACCCCGCTCGGCGGCGGCCTGGTGGCGCCGGGCCGGCTTGCCTGCGTGCTGGGCACGGCCGAGGTGGTCGGCGCCCTCCATGCCGAACCGCTGATCGACCGGGACGGCCTGGTCGAGACACACGGCTACGTCACCGACAGCTACTTCATCGAAAACCCGGGCTGGCTGTCCGGCGGCGCGCTCGTCTGGCTGCGCGACACCTGCCGGCTGCGCGACTTCGCCGAGCTCGATGCCCTGGCCGCCGCGGTGCCGCCGGGCGCCGAGGGCCTCACCTTCCTGCCGGCGCTGAGCGGCGCCATGGCGCCGGAGTGGATCGCCTCGGCGCGCGGCAGCTTCTACGGCCTGACCCCGGCGCACGGCGCCGGCCACCTGGCCCGTGCCGTGCTGGAGGGCTGCGCCTTCGCCATGCGCGACGTGCTGGAGCGGCTGCGCGCGATGGGCGTCGCATTGGACTCGATCCTGCTGCTCGGAGGCGGCGCCCGAAGCCGGCTCTGGGTGCAGATCCGCGCCGACCTGGCCGGTCTGCCGGTCGAGGTGCCGCGGGTCGTCGACGCCTCGCCGCTGGGCGCGGCCATGCTGGCGGCGGTCGCCGC
>JBHJOF010000341.1:0-8454 GCA_050330055.1 Kiloniellales bacterium | reverse complement strand
AGGGGAGAGGGAGGGGCCCGCGCGGCCGAAGGCCGCGTGGGAGGGTGAGGGTGATAAAGCGAAGCAGCGCGCGTCAGCGCCAAAAAGAAAGGCGGCCCTGAGGCCGCCTTTCCGTGACTGGGCCCGTCGATGGCCCTGATCTTGCGATCCGGCGATCAACGCGAGCAGAAGAGGCTGCTCCGCTGCCCTACATGATCACCCGAGACGAACAACGGGAACCCGTAATCACTGGACATTGGATCACCTCCTTTCCGTTGGTTGAATTCGACTCCGACTATGTAGGCAAGCCGGGCCCCGACACAAGACGAAAAAGCGAAGAGGCGCATTCGCTTGCGCGCCCGCCGTGCCGGGGGCCGCGCGAACACTGGACCTCGAGGACCAAGAGGCGGCAGGCGATGCCGCCGAGGGCGGGGAGCCTGGCCCCAAGTCGGCGGACCGAGTTCACGGCAGCAGTGGCTCAATGTTATGCTATGATGTCTGGTGGCGAGACTAACCGACTGCGTATGGGGGGAGGGGATACTTTCTGCCCTCTCGCAGGCTGATGATGGCGGCGGAAAAGCCGCCACGACGATCCGAAATCCGCGCCACAAGGTCCAAAGGTCGGAGAACGGGCAAATGAACATCTTCCGTCAGCTCGTGGAGAAGCCGTGGGTGCCCAGTGAAGGCCCCGTCCTCGCGTTGCACTCCGGAAAGAGCTTCCACCTGCCCCCAGCGACGCTCGGGCTGAGGGTCTTCTTCTGTGTGATGACGGTGCTGTTCTCGCTCCTGATCATCGCCTATGCCGAGCGTATGACCTACGAGGACTGGCGACCAGCGCCGCAACAGTGGTTGTTGTGGGGGAACACGGCGGCGCTGATCTTCAGCAGCATCGCCTTCCAGTGGGCATCGAACAGCATCTTTCGAGGCCGCATCGGCGACACGAGAACCGGACTGCTCGCCGCTGGACTCTTCGCCGTCGCCTTCCTGGTCGGCCAACTCTGGGCTTGGCAGCAGCTGCAGGCGCTCGTCCATTTCGACATCACGAATCCGGCGATCGCCTTCTTCTATCTGATCACCGCGCTGCATGGACTCCACGTGCTGGGCGGCCTGGTCGCCTTGAGCATAACTGCGGCCGAGGCGTGGCGCAGTCCGGACTCGGACCGAACGAAGCTGCATGTGAAACTATGCGCCACCTACTGGCACTTCCTGCTCGCGGTATGGCTTGTCCTCTTCGGCCTCCTATTCTCGGGCAATGAAAATCTAGACTTCCTGCTCAGCATCTGCGGACTCAGGTAGCGCGGTAGACGGCCACAGTGACCGGAGATCGCGGCAGCAGGAACACCACCGGGTCGAAGTCAGGCGATTCCGACTTGCATCGGAAGTGCCGGCGAAACAGGGGAAGGCGGCGACTTTGGCGGTCGTATTGCTTGAGGCTGGCCACCGGTTGATGACGACCGCCAAGCAGCGACGAGCCCTGTTGCGGCTACTCTATCTGCGCCTCTGCTCTGAAGGTAGCCTTCTCGAAGTCGCTGACCAGGACGTCCACGCGCAGGCTCCAGCGACCGGCGACCGGCAAGTCGACGCGCGGTATTTCATAGCGTCCCGTGGCGGTGCGCTCGGGCACCAGCGCAAGCGGCTCAATCCCAGCAACCGGTAGCGACAGCGCGACCGTTACCTCGATCGGCGCGAGGGGCTGTCCGTCGCGATCGGAGAGCCAGAGCGTCAGGCTGTTTGCACCCGGTTTCGCTGGTGCGATCTCGAGGAGCAGGGTGCGTCCTCCGGTTACGGTGGCGATGCTGTAGCCGGACGCTGCCTCATGGACATGATCGCCGTGTTCGTACTCGTCAGAGGCAAGCCGCGGGGCGGTATGGGCAAGAACGGCGGTGGTCAGCAGAATCAGCGTCGCCAAGGCGAGCTCGAACCGGATGTTGCGTCGCAGCTTGCGAGCCGATGCCTCCGAGCCCGCCGCAAGCGCTGGCGTCAGGTGCTGACGGTTGATCACCGCGACGATCACCAGCGCCAAGACGAGGGCGAGCTTCAACAGCAGGATGCGCCCGTAGGCGCTGTCGATCAGCGTCGCCGGGTCATCGATGCGCGTCAGCGCCACCCCAACGCCGGCGACGACCAAAAGGGCCACGGCCGGCACGGCGACAGCCGAGAAGCGACGGACGGCCGTTGCGGCCTCACTTTGAGAACGCGTGCGAACGATCCAATGCAACGGCCACAGTGCGCCAAGCCAGTAGGCAACCGCTATAACGTGAAGCGCCAGGGCCGTCTGGGCTGGCCATCCGGAGCCGGCACTGTGGCCGGTCTGCGTCAGGCTCGTTGCCGCGACAAGTACGCCGCCGGCTGCGGCGATTCGCCCTACAAGCGCTGGTCGCATCGCGGTCGCGAGTGCGGTGACCAACAGCGCCGGAATCTGCACCAGCGCTGCCGTGCCAGTGCTGGTGGAAGCGCCGAGACGCCATATCCCGGGATCAAACAGTGCGGACCCTGGCGCCGCTGCCAGCAAGCCGCCTTGGACGCCGACGCCTAGCGCCGTTGACAGAATCGCGATTGCTGCGCCGATGCGTATCGCGGGGACAAGACCGGCCAGTCGATCCTCGGGTCGAAGGACGACGACTTGAAATAGCGCGGCGCCCGCAGCGAGCAGCAAGGCGGCGTTGCTTGCGAAGCGCAGCAGGATTTTGGCGAACTCCCACCACTGCTCGCGCGTTGCAGCCGTCGTAGTCGATGGCGCCGCTGGCAAAGCTTCGGCGCCTACGGAGAAGGCAAAGGAGCCGGAAACCGGATGGGAATCGGCCGAGACCACGCGGTAGGACACGATGTAGCCACCATCGGGCAGGCCCAGCGGCAACGGGAGCCGCAGCTCCGTGTCTATCGCGTGGGCTGCCTCAGGCGTGGCGAGGGGCTCCCCGTCCGGTCCGATCACGCGCACGAACAGGGGCGTCACCGGCTCGTTGAAGCGCAGCACGATCTCGACCGGCGCTGTCTCCAGCACGGACTGAGCAGGTGGCTCGGTGGCCAGCAGCACCGCATGGGCGGCCGCGCCGGAGACCCCCGCGAGGTACAGCGTGAGTCCGGTCAGAAGCGCCGGCAGCAGAGCGGCTGGGCGCAACCTGGTTCGAACCGACGCTCCTTGATCCATATCGGTCTCCGGTAACGAAAGCGCCAGCGGCCACGCCGGGCCGCAGCCGCTTCCGTCATGTCCCCGGGCGCTCTAGGGCAGGCCTAGTGTTCACCCTTTCCTTCCTTGAGGGTCACGAAAGGGGCTGGCTCTTCGAGATCGCCCCATTCCTGGCCGGCGCCCGGAATCTCGATCCAGCGGTGTACGCCCTGTTCGCACTCCTGCACGACCGGGAAGTACAGTGTCTCTCCAGCCTTGGCCGGCAGCTTCATGGTCAGGCCGAACTCATCGAAATGGGCATCGGGCAAGGGCCCGCCGCGCCAGACGATCTCGTCGACCGTCTCGGTGATCATGCGGCCGTGCCCGGCGTCCATGGGTTTGTCCAGCTTGCGCATAGTGATGGTGATCTCCCAGCCAGGCTTCATCTGCGGCCTGACTGAAACCAGGCCATCGGGGAGCTTGACGCGCACGGCGACGGTGGCCGAGCCCTCGCAGCCGTGCGGCACGCGCAAGGCGGTGCGGAAATAGCTGTTGGCAGGGGCTTCGTTGGAGTTTGCGGTGACGTGGGCGACGGCGCTCCCGGCCACGGCGAAGGTGAAGAGGCCGCAGGACAGGTAGGCAAGGAGGGTGGAACGACGCATGGCTGCGCTCCTGATTCATCTGGTGGGTGGTGAGGTCAAACCGCTGGCCGAACGGACCTCCGGCACGGCGGTCACCAGTTATGCTGAATCAGGCTGGGGCCGGAGGGGCGCGCGGCTGCGACCGTAGAATTGCCAGCCCGGCAACGAACCAGGTGGGCTGCGAATAGCAAATTCTTGCGACCTGTTGCAGCGAGTAGACGATCGTGACGGCCTCGGGCGCGATGCAGCTGCCGGCCTGCTGGAGGGCCGTGCAGATCGGGCAGGGCAGCCACGTGGAGTCCTGTGGCCGGTCCGGCTCCCGGTCATCGGAGCGAGGCCGGTGGGTTGGTGGTAGCTGACCGTCCGCCAAGCAGAAGGCCGAGACGTCCCACGGCAGTGCAGAGGTAGCCGCGTGCACCGGATGGTGAACCAGCGGGATCAGGATCTGGGCCAGCACGGCCAGCACGCCGAGCCCAGCCGCCAATCGGCGCCACAGGCCGTCGGGCCGGGGTATTGGTATTCTGGTCAGTGTGCGGTTACCGCGCCGCGCCATCCGATCTTGCGTCCGATGATTTCACGCCGAAACGATTAGTACGGGCCGGTCCCAGTTAATGATCGCTGGTGCAGGCTCTGTACTACGAGACGGCATCGCATGTCGTGTCAATTCGCGCAGTTTGCGGGCTCGCCCACCATCAGCACCCGTTCTCTCGCCTGAGACCTGCCCGAAAGGCGTCACAGGCTTTACTTTCGCGGCTGGCGCAGTTAGCATACCACAGATATATCAGCTTGCGGTGGGGGAAATCCGCCCGTGAAGCGCTACAGCGGCGCGCGGACGATGGATGGCATCAAAGTGCTGGTCGACGGCAAGCCGCTCGACGAGGGCTTCGCCATCAAGACCTTTTGCGATGCCGGCTTCGAGTGGACCTACGAGGGCGCCGGACCGGCGCAGCTCGCGCTTGCGCTTCTGGCCGACCACCTGGGCGACGGCCAGAAGGCGCTGGGGCTGACCGAGCCCTTCATGCGCGACGTGGTGGCCAACCTTGAGAACGACTGGGAACTGACCGGCAAGGAGATCGACGAGGCTTTGGCGAAGTTCGGCAAGAGCTGAGCGAGGGGACCCGGCCACTTCGCCATGGTCGGGCCGCCTGACCTTCGTAGTCCCTTTGCAGGCTGCGCAAGGTGGCGGGGCGAAAACAAACAAACGCGATGGGAGGAACGCATGAGGCTGATCACGACAATGACGACGATGGCGGCTGCCGGCTTGCTGGCCGGCGGACTGGCGCTCGCCCAGCCGAGCCACGCCGCCGAGTTCAACTGGAAGATGGCCACGGCCTGGGGCGGCGGCCCGCTCATGGATATCGGCGCCAAGGACATCGCCGAGAAGATCGAGTTCCTGACGGAAGGCCGCATCAAGATCGAGGTCTTTCCGGGCGGGGCGATCGGCGAGCCGCTGCGCGTAACCGACAGCGTGCGGCGCGGCCTCGCCGAGATTGGCCATACCTGGCCCGGCTACGACTGGGGCCGCGATACCACCTCCGTGGTCTTCGGCGGATTCTCGGGCACCATGGACGACGAGCGCATGCTCCACTGGCTCTATGTCGGCGGCGGCGTCGATCTTTGGCGCGAGTGGCGCGAGCAGGAGTTCGGCGTCATCGCCTTTCCTGCCTACATGCGCACTGCCGAGACCTTCCTTAACTCGCGCGTGCCCGTTCGTACCCTCGAGGATCTGCGGGGCGTGAAGATCCGTACGGCCGGCGCCTGGATCGCCATGCTGGAGAAGCTTGGCGCAGCGCCGGTTACCAGCCCCGGCGCCGAGGTCTATCCCATGCTCGAGCGGGGCGTGATCGATGCCACCGAGTGGGGATCGCCCTGGGAGGACACCTTCCCGAAATTCTACGAGGTGACCGACTACGTCATCCTGCCGGGCGTCCACCAGCCGACCGCGCCCTTCGAGTTGCAGATCAACAAGGAGGCCTGGGACCGTCTCTCCGAGCGCGACCAGAAGCTCGTCGAGATGGCCGCCAAGCTGAACACCCTCGAGACCTGGATGCGCATCGGCCACGAGGATGCCCGTGCCATCAAGTTCTACGAGCAGCAGGGCCAAACGATCATCGATCTCGACATCGAGGTGCAGATTGCCGGACGCCAGCTGGGCCACGAATGGGCGGCGGAGCAGTCCAAGGAGAATGCATGGTTCGGCCGCGTCTGGGAGCATCAGCGCGAGTTCGAGCAGCTGTGGAGCCAAGCCGAGCGCTATCGGCGCCTGGCGCCGGAGGTCCGCCTGCTGGGCCTGGACGCCGACTGAAACCCAAGGCGTCAATGCGAGGCGGCCCGGCTTCGGCCGAGGCCGCCCCGCCACGCCCGGGCGTCGCACGAACAGGTGCGATCTGCCCGGGCGTGTGCGAGTCTAGGCTTCCGTCACCAAGGACGATGGCTGACACGCCCCCATGCTGACCCTGGCTCGGCTCCTCGAACGGTTGTCCCTCGGCACCGGGGTGATCGCCGCCCTGCTCATTGCCCCCTTGCTGACGGCTTCAACCATCGAGGTCTTTTCGCGCTATGCGCTCGGCCAGCCCACGATCTGGGCCTACGAGGTCGGCTACATGGGCCTGGGGGCCTACTTTCTGCTGGGCGGCGCCTACACGCTGAAGATCAAGGGCCACATCCGCATCGACATCGTCTACGCGCATCTGCCGGCCAAGGTCCGAGCCGCCATCGACCTGGTCAACTACGCGGTCATCATGCTGCCCTTCTGTCTGTGGCTGTCCTGGGCCCTCTGGGACTTCTTCTACGATGCCTGGATTTGGGGCGAGACCTCCGGTCAGTCCGCTTGGAACCCCGTGGTCTGGCCCTTCCGTCTGGTCATGGTCACGAGCTTCGTGGTGCTGGCCATCCAGCTCGTAGCCGAAAGCCTGAAATGCCTGTCCGTCCTGGTCGGCCATAGCCGCAGCCTGGAAGAGATCGGGTGATGGAGTACCTCGCCCTCTATATGTTCGCCTTCCTGCTTCTGCTGATCTTCCTGGGCTTTCACATCGCCTTCGCGCTTGCCGGCACCGCGCTCGTCTTCGGCTTCATCTCCTACCAGGACATCTACATATGGCAGGTCGTCGGACGCGTTGAGTCGATCGCGACGAACTTCGTTCTGGTCGCGGTGCCGCTCTTCGTCTTCATGGGCTCGGTGCTGGAGCGCTCGGGCATCGCCGAGAAGCTGTTCGACGCCACCCGGCTGTGGACGCGCCGGCTGCCAGGCGGGCTGGCCGTCGGCACGATCATCATGTGCGTCATCTTTGCCGCCTCGACCGGCGTCATCGGTGCCACCGAGACGGTGGTCGGCCTCCTGGCGATTCCGGCGATGATGAAGTACTCCTACAGCAAGCAGCTGATCAGCGGCTCGATCTGCGCCGGCGGCTCCCTCGGCACGATCGTGCCGCCGTCCGTCGTGCTGATCATCCTTGGCCCGCTTGCCGACGTATCCATCGGCCGCCTGTTCGCAGGGGCCATGCTGCCGGGCCTCATCCTGGCGGGTCTCTATATAGTTTACACCCTGGTGCTCTGCACCCTGCGGCCGGAGGCCGGCCCACCGGCGCCGGAGAGCGAGCCCAGTCCGCCCTTCCGAGAGATGTTTGCCATCACGGCGAAAGCCATGGTGCCGCCGGCCCTTTTGATCGCCGCCGTGCTCGGCTCGATCCTGGCCGGGATCGCCTCCCCGACGGAAGCGGCGGCCCTGGGCGGCACCGGCGCGGTCGTGCTGTCCCTGATCTACGGCACGCTCAGCTTGCGCTCCCTGGCAGAGGCCACGATGAAGACGCTGCGCATCACCTGCATGATCATGTTCATTCTCATGGCGGGCACGATATTCACGGGAGTCTTCTTCAGCCTCGGCGGCATGAGCCTCATCACTTCGGCCGTCACGGCCCTGGACCTGAGCGCCTGGTCGTTGCTCCTGTTCATCCTGTTCCTGGCCTTCGTGCTGGGCTTCTTCCTGGAATGGATCTCGATCCTGATGATCTTCATTCCGATATTCACCCCCCTCGTCACGCTCGCCGGCTTCGATCCGGTCTGGTTCGGCATCCTCTTTCTGATCGTGATCCAGACCAGCTATCTGACCCCGCCGATGGCGCCGGCCATCTTCTATCTCCGCGGCATCGCGCCGCCGGAGATCAGAATCCAGGACATGTACTGGGGCGTCGTGCCCTTCCTCGGCATTCAGGCGCTCCTGCTGGCGATCGTCATGATCTTCCCTGCGGCCGTGCTGTGGCTGCCGCGAGTCTTTTTCGGCTAACCGGGCGGCCCCGAGCCCTTCGGCAGGCTGGCAGCACAAGGAGCGCTCCGGTTTCGCCCGGCCCACGCACGCCCTTGCCCCTTGACGCGTCGGCGCATCTGATGTATTGGTAATATATCAGTGAAGGAGGGCCGGCGCAGCGGCCCTGCCGCCCTTGCCGAAGCGGCGCTGGGGCCGCACGCTGGCGTGTCAGGCTGGCGCTGCCGCCCGACACCACAGGAAGGTGGCCATGACCCCGGAACAGGTGCTGGCGATCCCGCCCAAGGTGCTGAGCCAGGCCCAGCGCGAGTCCTATTTCGCCAAGGGCTATCTCCTGGTCGAACGCATCGTGCCCGACGACTGGCTGGCCCGCCTGCGCGCCGTCACCGACGAGATGGTCGAGCGCAGCCGCCACGTTACCAAGTCGGACGCGGTCTGGGACCTGGAGGAGGGGCATTCGCCCGCCG
>JBHJOF010000340.1:0-2599 GCA_050330055.1 Kiloniellales bacterium | reverse complement strand
CGCGCCGCCTCCCCCTCGAGGGGGGAGGGCTGGGAGGGGGGCCTCCGCGCAGCGGACAACGCAACAGGCGTTTTGGTTTAAACCGGACAGCAGTGGCCTTCGCCGACCATGACGGCGCGGGGGAGATCGGTCTCCAGGAATCCCCGAACAGTGCGCCGAAGCGCGCGCGCCGCTCACGTCTCGGCCCAGCGGCGCAGCAGGTTGGAGTAGGTCTTGGACAGCAGGTCGAAGCCTCGGCTCTTGCCCTGCTCCTGGAACAGCAGCTGGCGCGCGGTCTGCAGGTCGAACAGGATCTCGCGGCAGGCGGCGTCGCGCACCAGGCTCTGCACCCAGCCGACCGCGACCTCGCGGGTGCCGCGCGTGACCGGATCGACGCGGTGCAGGCTGGTCGAGGGATAGACAATGACGTCGCCGGCATCGAGCTTGTAGGCCGCCTCGCCGCCGCTGCTCTCGATCACCAGCTCGCCGCCCTCGTAGTCCTGCGGCGCCGACAGGAAGACGGTGAAGGAGGCGTCGCTGCGCAGGTCGTCGGCGGCGCTCATGACCGCATCGTCGACGTGCGCGCCATAGGCCATGCCCTCCTCGTAACGGCTGAACAGCAGCGGCCCGATGCGCCGCGGCAGCGCGGCGGCGCGGAACAGCTCGCTCCGCTCGAGCGCCGGGCGCACCACCGCCTCGGCCTTGGCCGCCACGCCGGGTCCGCCATCGCGCGCGAGCTGGCGGTTGTTCTTGACCAGGCGGGCGTGCCAGCCGGCGCTCAGCCGCCCGTCCTGATAGCGCCCCTTGGCCAGCAGGCGTTGCAACTGCGCCAGCCGCTTGGCGTCGAGCAGCGATGAGATACAGACGATCAGGCTGGCCTCCCCTGGCCGCTGGCGCGAGCCCCACGAAGCGAGCTGACTTCGCTGGAAAGCTATCCCGGAGCGAAGCGCCCGGGCCAGCCTCGTCGTGGCTGCGCGGCTCACACGCCGGAAACATCCTCGCCCAATCAGGCGCTTGGCGACAGCGGCCTTTGTCTATTGCAAATGCAAGTGACTCGCAATATCAATAACGCACTGCGAACCAATCGCAATCAGCGGAATTCTGCAATCGCCGCGGCCCCTGTGCCCCGGCCTGATCAAACGCGGAGGTACTAGGGATGGGAAGCAAGAGCACCAAGGCGAAGCTGTGGCTCGGGCTCGGCGCCTACGTGATGACCGGCGCAGTCGTGGCCGGCACGGCACAGGCAGACGACGCGGCGAAGGACGAGCGCCTATCGACAGCGGCCAGTGCAGCGGGCCTTGCACACAACGCCGGCAAGCCGGCGATCGACTGGAGCAGCGTCGCCGGGGACGGCATCCCGGCCCAGGTTGCCCAGCGCATCCTGTTGGCCGCCGCCGAAGGGGGTGAAGGCGGCGAAGGCGGAGAAGGTGGCGAGGGCGGCGGCGTGCCGAGCACCTACAAGCTGTCCTCGACCGATGCGGACGCCTTCAGCTACGACGCCAAGGCGCAGCTCCGCGCCTACGCCGACCTGGCCTTCACCAACTACAGCGCCGCGCACGCCGACGCCATGATTCTGCAGAAAGCGGTCAGCGACTTCCTCGCCGCGCCCTCCGAGGAGACCCTGGCGGCGGCCCGTTTCGCCTGGCTCAATGCGCGGCCGGCCTATCTGCAGACCGAGGTCTTCCGCTTCTACGACGGACCGATCGACGTCGACCCGGAGAGCGGCGAGGACGGCCCGGAAGGGCGGATCAACGCCTGGCCGCTGAACGAGGCCCACATCGACTACGTCTAGGGCGACCCGGGCGCCGGCCTGATCAACGACAGCAGCCAGGAGATCAGCGCCGAGATCATCCTGGCCAACGACCAGGTGTCCGACGAGGCCGACGTCACCACCGGCTGGCACGCCATCGAATTCCTGCTGTGGGGCCAGGACCTGGACGACTATGGCCCCGGGGCGCGGCCGGCCAGCGACTACCTTGCCGGCCAGGGCAACAACGACCGGCGACGGCTCTATCTGGAGACGGTGACCGAGATGCTGGTCAGCGATCTCGGCTGGCTGGTCGAGCAGTGGGCGCCCAACACGCCGGGAAACTATCGCGAGATCTTCCTGGCGCTCGACCAGCGCGAGGCGCTGGGCCGCGTGATGAACGGCATGGCGCAGCTCGCCGGCTTCGAGATGGCCTCCGAGCGGCTCGCCGTGGCGCTCGACAGCGGCGACCAGGAAGACGAGCATTCCTGCTTCTCCGACAATACGCACAACGACCACATCTATGACCTGCGCGGCATCCGCAACGTCTACTTCGGCCAGTACGGCGCTGTCGCCGGCGCCGGCATCGACCAGCTGGTCGCCGAGCTCGACCCTGCGCTCAACCGGCAGATCATCGTGGCGCTCCACCGCGCCGAGGCGGCACTGGCCGCGATCGACCAGCCCTTCGACCGGGTGCTGGCGGCCGAGCCCGGCAGCGTGCCGCGCGCCGAGGCCGAGGCGGCCGTGACCGCGCTGCATGATCTGGCGGCGCTGCTGAAGGAAGTCGGCGGTAAGCTGGGCGTGCTGGTGATCGTCGCCGGCTTGTAGGGAGACGCGATGGCGGAGGGCGCGAAACGGCCGGAAGGGTCGGAG
>JBHJOF010000339.1:0-22288 GCA_050330055.1 Kiloniellales bacterium | reverse complement strand
GCTGCTGCCTTCCTTGCGCGGGCTGACCTGGCCCTGGCTGTTGATGACGCGCTGCCAGGGCACCTTGCTGCCGCTCGGCAGGTGCGCCATGGCGTAGCCGACGATGCGCGCCGAGGGCGCGCCGGCGACCAGCGCGATCTGGCCGTAGGTCGCGACCTGGCCGCGCGACACCTGGCGCGCGACGAGATAGATGCGCTCGATGAGCGCGGCGGTGGCACCGGGCTCGGTCGCAGCGTTGGAAGCTTTGCGAGAAGGGGCGGGGGGAAGCGAGCGGACGTGCTGGGCCATGGCCGGCCCTTGGCCAGCGCGAGGCTTCAGCGGCGGCCGCCGGAGCGGCGGCGCGGCGCGGGCACGTAGGCCGGCTCCTCGTCGAACAGCTCGGCCAGCTTCCCCATCATGGTGCCGCCGAGCTGCTCGGCGTCGACGATGGTGACGGCGCGGCGGTAGTAGCGCGTCACGTCGTGGCCGATGCCGATCGCGGTCAGCTCGACCGGCGATCGGGTCTCGATGTAGTCGATCACGTCGCGCAGGTGGCGCTCCAGGTAGTTGCCCGGGTTGACCGAGAGCGTCGAGTCGTCGACCGGCGCGCCGTCCGAGATGACCATCAGGATGCGGCGCTGCTCGGTCCGGGCGATCAGGCGGTTGTGCGCCCAGAGCAGGGCCTCGCCGTCGATGTTCTCCTTGAGGATGCCCTCGCGCAGCATCAGGCCGAGGCTCTTGCGGGCGCGGCGCCAGGGCGCGTCGGCCGGCTTGTAGACGATGTGGCGCAGGTCGTTGAGGCGGCCCGGGTTGGCCGGCTTGCCGGCGGCGATCCAGCGTTCCCGGGATTGCCCACCCTTCCACATGCGCGTGGTGAAGCCGAGGATCTCGACCTTGACGCCACAGCGCTCCAGCGTGCGTGCCAGGATGTCGGCGCTCATGGCGGCCACGGTGATCGGCCGGCCGCGCATCGAGCCCGAGTTGTCGATCAGCAGGCTCACCACCGTGTCGCGGAACTCGGTCTCGCGCTCGCGCTTGAAGGACAGCGAGTGCATGGGATTGACGATGACGCGGGCCAGGCGCGCGGTGTCGAGGATGCCCTCCTCCAGGTTGAAGTCCCAGGCGCGGGTCTGCTTGGCCAGCAGACGGCGCTGCAGCCGGTTGGCCAGGCGCGCGATCACGCCCTGCAGGTGCGAGAGCTGCTGGTCGAGCAGCTGGCGCAGCCGGTTCAGCTCGTCGGCGTCGCACAACGCCTCGGCCTCGACCACCTCGTCGAACTCGGTGGTGAAGACGCGATAGAGGTCCTCGGGCGAGAGGTGGCGCAGATTGTCGAAGCGCGGCGGCGTGCCGGGTCGGCCGGGCTCCTCGTCGCCGGTGCCGGGCATCATCTCGCCGTCGGCCTCGACGCCCTGCTCCTCGGCGCCGTCGGCCTCGCTCAGGTCGCCGGGCTGGCCCTCCATGCTGGCGAGCGAATCGCTGGCGTCGCTCTCTCCGCCCTCGCCTTCGGCCTGCGAGCGGTCCTGCTCGGCGCCTTCGCCCTCTTCCTCCTGCTCGTCCGAGCTCTCGCTCTCCTCGTCGAGTCCGGCTTCCAGGTCGAGGTGGGTCAGCAGGCGGCGCACGACGCGGGCGAAGGCCGCCTGGTCCTCGGCGCAGCGGTTCAGGTCGCCCAGGTCCTGCAGGATCTGCGAGTCGAGGCCGGAGCGCCAGAGATCGACCATGGCGCGGGCCGCCGGCGGCGGGGCGGCACCGGACATCGACTCGCGCGCCATGACCCGCAGCACCTCTGAGAGCGGCGCCTCGTCGCGGTTGCGCGCCTGGGCCAGCCCCTGGCTGCGGTAGCGGCTGTCGAGCGCGGCGTCGAGATTGCAGCGCACGCCGGCCATGCGGCGGATGCCCAGGGCCTCGCAGCGCGCCTGCTCGACGGCGTCGTAGATGTCGCGCGCCTCGCGCGCGGTCGGGCGCTGCCGGCTGTGGATCTTGTCGTCGTGATGGCGCAGGCGCAGCGCCATGGCATCGGCCTCGCCGCGCACCAGCGCCACCTCCTCGGCCGGCAGGTCGCGCGCCGGCATCGGCAGGCGCACCTCGGTGCCGGCCAGGCCCTGGCCGGCCGGCGTGAAGTTGGCGGTGATGTCCTGGCGCTCCGCGATGGCGCGGATGGTCGCGGCGGTCGACCGCTTGAAGCGTTCGATCGGGCTTTCGCCGTCCGCCATGCCCGTCCTAGACCAGCCGGGCGTGCACGCCCGATTCGGCCAGCTCCCTGCCGAAGCAGCGCTGGAAATACTCGGCCACCACGGGCCGCTCGATCTCGTCGCACTTGTTGACGAAGGTGACGCGGAAGGCGAAGGCGACGTCGTCGAAGATGCGCGCGTTCTCGGCCCAGGTGATCACCGTGCGCGGGCTCATGACGGTCGAGATGTCGCCGTTGATGAAGCCGCTGCGCGTCAGGTCGGCGAGCGAGACCATGGCCGAGATCAGGTCGCGGCCCTCCTTGTTGTCGAACTGCGGGCACTTGGCGAGAACGATGTCCATCTCCTCGTCGTGCGGCAGGTAGTTCAGGGTGGCGACGATGTTCCAACGGTCCATCTGGCCCTGATTGATCTGCTGCGTGCCGTGATAGAGCCCGGTGGTGTCGCCGAGGCCGACCGTGTTGGCGGTGGCGAAGAGGCGGAAGGCCTGGTGCGGCCGGATCACGCGGTTCTGGTCGAGCAGGGTCAGCTTGCCGTCGACCTCGAGCACGCGCTGGATCACGAACATGACGTCGGGCCGGCCGGCGTCGTACTCGTCGAACACCATGGCGGTCGGCCGCTGCAGCGCCCAGGGCAAGAGGCCCTCGCGGAACTCGGTCACCTGCTTGCCGTCCTTCAGCACGATGGCGTCCTTGCCGATCAGGTCGATGCGGCTGATGTGGCTGTCCAGGTTGACGCGGATGCAGGGCCAGTTGAGGCGCGAGGCGACCTGCTCGATGTGGGTCGACTTACCTGTACCGTGATAGCCCTGGATGATGACGCGCCGGTTGTAGGCGAAGCCGGCCAGAATGGCGAGCGTGGTGTCATGGTCGAAGCGATAGGCCTCGTCCAGGTCGGGCACGTGCTCGCTCGACTGGCTGAAGGCCGGCACGTGCATGTCGATGTCGATCCCGAAGACCTGCCGGACGGAGACTTCGATATCCGGCATGCCGATGGGGTGTTCGCCGCCGCCGTTCGCGGTCACAGAGGCCATAACAGTCCTTTCCGCCATCCTTCCGTCAGGAGTCGTCGTGCTGCGGTCGTCTTGCTGCCCTGGGGCGCCGCCACTATCGGGGGGTCTCCTGGCCGAAGGCCTTTTTCAGCGTATGGTAGGCCTGATTGACCACCTTCAGGCGCTCTTCGGCCTCACGGTCGCCGCCATTGGCATCGGGGTGCAGCCGCTTGACGAGCTTCTTATACCGTGCCTTGACCTCAGTAAAGCTCGCTGAGGCGTGCAGATCGAAGACCGCCAGGGCCTGTTCTTCGGGGCTTTGCGGCCGCCACGGTCGACTGTGCGGCCGGTAGTCCTGGCCGTTCTCGCCGCCGACGTGGTGATAGGCGTTGCGCAGCCGCTCCTCGGCGGCGTGGTAGTTGCCGCTGAAGGGCCAGCTCGGCCGCTGCCAGACCGTGTCGTAGCGCCGGATCGCCTCGATTTCCGCCTCGTTCATGCCGCGGAAGTAGTCCCAGGCGAGATTGTATTGACGCACGTGATCGAGGCAGAACCAGTAGTAATCCGTCAGCCGGTCGCGCCCCTGCGGCGCCCGATAGAGCCCCGCTTCCGGACAGCCCGGGCAGTCGCAGCGGCGCACCTGCTCGGCGGCGCCGCGGAAGGGCTCGTTGATCGCTTCTGGCGTCGGTCTCGACATCGCTAGAGTATGGTGTGGCGCCCGATCGCTGGCAAGTTGACCCCTTTCCCCCGGGGCTTCCCGGCCGCGGCTTCCCGCGGTTGCGAGCCTAGCAGCCCACTGTTGCGAGGCTCTTAACGCGCGTTAAGGATTGGGCCCGGCCTGCGCCCTTGACAGGGCGGAACGGCCGTCGCCACCTTGCCGACGACAGGAGGTCCAGCATGACCATGGCAGAGCGCATCGAACGCAAGCTGACCGCGGCCTTCGCGCCCGCGCAGCTCGAGATTCGCGACGATTCGCACAAGCACGCGGGCCACGGCGGCTGGCGCGAGGGCGGCGAGACGCACTTCCACGTCACCATCGTCTCGGAGGCCTTCGCCGGCCAGTCGCGCGGCGCCCGCCAGCGCGCGATCTATGCCGCGCTCGCCGACGAGCTGGCCGAGCGCGTCCACGCCCTGCAGCTCGCCACGCTGACGCCCGAGGAAGCGGCGCGCCGCTGAAACCGTCGATCACCCTCACCCTCCCATCGCTTGCGCGATGGGCCCCTCCCTCTCCCCTCGAGGGAGAGGGGATTGCAGCGCGTCTGTTTCTTCCCTCTCCCTCGGAGGGGAGAGGGAGGGCCCCAAGCGGCCGAAGGACGCTTGGGAGGGTGAGGGTGACAAGAGGGAGAGTCAGCGCGCAAGCGAAGCCGACTCTACGCCACCTCCTCCAGCGCGTCCTCGAAGCGGTCGAGGAAGTCGCCGACCGCGGCCTCGTCGTGCGCGATCGAAAGGTAGAGCTTGGTGCCCATGGGGTTGAGGAAGACGCCGCGGCGGAACAGGCCGAGCATGAGGGCGCGGCCCTTCTGGGAATCGCCCTTCTTGGTCGAGCGGTAGTCGAACACCGGCTCGCGCGAGAAGACCACCTGCGCCAAAGGCCCGTCGCCGATCACCTGCGCGCCCTGCTGGCGCTCGGCCAGCACGTCGGCCATGCCGCGGCGCAGGGTCTTGCCGAGGGCGTGCAGGCGCTCGTAGGTGCCGGGCTCGGCGAAGACGGTGAGCGCGGCCAGGCCGGCGGCGGTCGAGACCGGGTTGCCGCCTAGGGTCGAGGCGGTCCAGACGTAGTCCGGCGTACCCAGGCGCTCCTCGCGCACCAGGTCCATGACGTCGGCGCGGCCGCCGAAGGCGCCGATCGGGAAGCCGCCGCCCAGCGCCTTGCCATAGGCCGCCAGGTCCGGCGTCACGCCGTAGTACTGGGCGCCGCCGCCGTAGGCGAGGCGGAAGCCGGTCACCACCTCGTCGAACAGCAGCAGGATGCCGTGCCGCTCGGTCAGCTTGCGCAGGCCCTCGAGGAAGCCCGGCTTGGGCGGCGTGCAGCGCTGCAGCGGCTCGACGATGACGCCGGCGATCGACTCGGCGTGCGCGGCGACGATGCGCCCGGTGGTCTCCAGGTCGTTGTAGGGCGCCACCAGGACCGAGCCCTGAACCAGCGGCGCCAGGCCGCCGCCGGTCGGATCGGGGCGCGGATAGTCGGGCGGCCGCTCGGGGAACAGGCTGGTCACGCCGGCCTCGTTGGCGCCGTGATAGGCGCCCTCGAACTTCAGGATCTTGGGCCGGCCGGTGGCGGCGCGGGCCAGACGCTGGCAGTACATGGTTGCCTCGGTGCCCGAGGCGCAGAAGCGCAGCCGTTCGCAGAACGGGGCCGCACGCTGGATCTCCTCGGCCAGCGCCAGCGAAGCCTCGGTGACATGGGCGAAGTTGGCGCCACGCGCCGCCTGCTGGGTCGCCGCCGCCACCACCTCGGGCCGGGCGTGGCCGACCAGGACCGAGCCCCAGCCCATGGAATAGTCGAGGTATTCGCGGCCGCCCGCGTCCCATAGGCGGCAGGCGGCGCCGCGCGCGATCACGATCGAGAGCTCGGGCGGCAGGTTGAACTCGCCGTTCGAGCCGGCCGGGAACACCGCCTGGGCGCGCTGGGCGGCGCTTTGCGGTGCCTGGGCGGCGGCGTCGCGGGCTGGCGGCATGGCGGTCCCCTCCTGGATCAGGCCCCCTGGATCAGGCTTTGCCGGATTATTCCGCCCCGGCCGGCGCGAGGCAATTCGCCAGTTGCCGGTGTCGGGGCCCGGCGCCGCGGCCCTTGTGCTCTGGATCACAGCGTCGGCAGTCATCGGGCGTCAGCTTGGAGTCGGCGAGGCGGGGCCGAGACGGCCTCCGCGTGACCGTGACAAAACTGTGACCCGTATCCGAAGGCATGCGAACTGCCCTAAGCTGACGGCAACAACCATCGGCGGGGGCGCCTGGCCGGTGGCGATAAGCGGGAAACCGCTGGGAATGAAGGGGGAGGCAACATGGCCCAACTGCGCGAGCCCGGCCTGGGGCCGATTGTCGGGCATACCACGCACAACAGCTGTCGCATCTGGATCCGCGCCGGCGATCCCGAGGACGCGGGCGCCAAGCTCTCGTCCGAGCGGCGCACCATCGGCGTTGCCGCAGTGACCAAGGAAGCCGGCAAGGACATTCCCAAGGCCCAGCGCCAGGTCTTCTATTTCCGGCTGCACCGCGAGTACGACCGTACCGGGACTCTCAATCTCGGAGTCGATCCGGGAATCGGCGAAAGCGGCAAGCCGCGGCCACTGAAACCCGAAACGGACTACGAGGTGCGCGTCGGCACGCTGACGCTCGACGATCCCTTCCGCAGTGACAGGATCGTCTCGAGCGAACAGATTGAGGAATTCCTGCCGAAGGCTGACCCGGCGATCTGGTGGCCGGAACTCGAGGCGCTGCGCGAGCATCGCTCGGTCGCGACCTTCCGCACCTTCTCCAAGACGGAGCCGGCCAAGTCTGGGCCGCTGTCCTTCATCATCGGCTCCTGCCGCTATCCGGGCCTGCTTTGGAAGATCAAGGAGGCGGACCAGATCTTCGGTCCCCTGCTCAAGGAGGGCCGCGGCCAAGGGCCTGGAAGCAAGCGACGACCGGTCGAGTTCGTGCTCATGGCCGGAGACCAGATCTATGCCGACATGCTGAACCGTCACGTGCCCCTGGGGCGCGCCGACACCTACGACGAGTTCCAGGAGCGCTACCTGACCGCATTCGGCTCGCGCAACATGCGCAAGCTCTTGAGCAATGTTCCGACCTACATGATCCTCGACGACCACGAGATCGAGGACAACTGGCACCAGGACCGCATCGAGCAGGCCGAATCGCGGCGCATCTTCAACATCGCGATCAACGCCTACATGAGCTACCAGTGGAGCCACTGCCCGCGCACGTTTCTGCCGTGGCTCTACTACCTCTTCGATTGCGGCGCCTACCCCTTCTTCGTGCTCGATACGCGCACCCAGCGCTTTCTCGACGACATCGAGGACTGCCTGGAAGACAATTGCCTGCTGGGCCGGCCGTCGCGCGGCCACGACGAGCCGAGTCAGCTGGAACGGCTGGTCGAGTGGCTGAAGGTTTGCCAGAAGGAGCGCGGCGACCTGCCCAAGTTCATCGTGACTTCGAGCGTCTTCGTGCCCAATCCCATGAAGGCGCGCACCGGGCGTCTCGGCGAGCCGGAATTCAGGGTGACCGACACCAGAGTCATCGACGCGATGAACGACTGCGATTCCTGGCCGGCCTTCCCGAATACGCGGCGCGAGATCTTGCAGACCATCATCGACCACAAGGTCCAGAACGTGGTCTTCCTGTCGGGCGACATCCACTGCTCGAACGTGGCGGAGATGCGCTTTACCAGGAAGAAGAAAGACCTGGGGCTCAAGGCCTTCTCGATTACCTCGTCGGCCTTCTACTGGCCCTTCCCCTTCGCCGACGGCGCGCCGTCGAACTACGTGCACGACTCGACGCGCAAGGACGAGCGCGACAGCTTTCTCGTCTCCGAGGACGAGGTCATGGACTACAAGGCGTGGAACTTCACCCAGGAGGACAACTACTGCCGCGTCGACCTGGACCGCAAGAAGGCGACCCTGACGGTCTGTCCCTATGACTACGAGGGCAATCCGATACGCGAGCGCGGCTGGTGGGGTAAGGAGGGCAAAGTCCTCGAAACAACCCTCAAGCTTGCGCCCTGGTGACGCGCCGGCCTGAGAGGGAGAGAGCGATGGCCAAGATCGGCATCACCTTCAAGGAGACCATGGCCGGCCCCTTCATGCTCGGCATCCAAGAGCCGGAGGCCGGCGCTGTCGCCGGCAAGGAGGCCGGGCAGAGCCTGGCCATGCACGCAGCGGTGACCATCGACGATCTCGACGGCTTCGTCGCCGACCCGCAGCACCTGGGCGGCCTGGCCGGCACCATCGACTTCGCGCCCCTGGGCCGGGCGATTCCGGCGAGCCGCGGCGTCTTCAACCTCTTCTCGCCGACGGACGACCCGGCGATGCGACATATGGTCTACGAGCTGTCCTTCACCCAAGCCGGCACGACCTACTACCTGGCCGGCCACAAGCGCGTGCGCAACGATCCCGGCTTCGACCTCTGGCGCGACACCACGACGCTCTTCACCACGCTGCACGAGGGCCAAGACAAGTCCGCGCCGGTCGTGGGCGCCGGCGTGCTCAGCCTCGGCCTCGACGAGCTGATGAAGCTGATCGCCAGCCTGCGCGTGACCGGCACTGACGACGCCATCGACAAGACCGCGGCGATCACCAAGTTCGGCCGCTTCTTCATGGGCGAGCTGTGGGAGCGCTACGCGCCCCGTGGCATCCGGTCGCGCGGAAGGTGACGGGGGTGACGCCATGGCGCGCTACGATGCCATCGTGATCGGCAGCGGCTTCGGCGGCGCGGTCGCCGCCTGCCGGCTTTCAGTCGCCGGGCGCAGGGTGCTGGTGCTGGAGCGCGGCCGGCGCTGGGCGGTCGCCGACTATCCCAGCGTCTCGCAGGACAACTGGGTCTGGGACCCGGGCGAGCCGGAGAAGGACAACGGCTGGATCGACCTGCGCGTGTTCCGCAACGTGGCCGTGGCCCAGGGCGCCGGGGTTGGCGGCGGCTCGCTGGTCTACGCCAACGTCTTCATCAAGGCGACGCCCTCGGCCTTCGACGGCGGCTGGCCGCCCGAGATCACCTACGACGGGCTGCAGCCCTTTTACGACCGCGCCGGCGAGATGCTGACCGTGCAGCAGCTGCCCGACGGCCAGCTTACCGGGCGCCACAAGATGGTGCGCGAGGCGGCCGAGAAGGCCGGCTACGCCGATCGCTACGCCAAGCTCGACCTGGCGGTCAGCTTCGATCCGGCCTGGAGCTACGACCAGCCCGATCCGCACAATGTCGACAGGACGAAGCGCTTCACCAATGCGCAGGGGGTGCAGCAGGGCACCTGCATCCACTGCGGCAACTGCGACATCGGCTGCCCGGTGCAGGCCAAGAACACGCTCGACCTGAACTACCTGGCGCAGGCCGAGCAGCAGGGCGCCGAGATCCGGCCGCTGCACCTGGTTACGCGGCTGGCGCCGACCGAGGGCGGCTACCGCGTCGACTTCGACCGCCTGGAAGACGGCCGGCGCGTGCCGGGCGCGGAGGAGGCGAGCGAGGTTTTCTTCGCCGCCGGCTCGCTCGGCTCGACCGAGCTGCTGCTGCGCTGCCGCGACGAGCATGGCACGCTGAAGCACCTGAGCCCGACCCTGGGCGAGGGCTGGAGCGCCAACGGCGACTTCCTGACCCCGACCGTCTACCGCGACCGCGACGACGTCTCGCCAACCCGCGGGCCGACCATCACCGGGCGCATCTCTTTCCTGGACGGCGCCAAGGGGCCGCGCTTCTTCGTGCAGGACGGCGGCTTTCCCGACCTGATCGGCAATCTGCTGGAGCACGTCACGGGCAAGAGTACGCTCTTCAACCGGGTGGTCGGCGTGATCGGCGACGGCATCAGCGTCGCGCTGCGCGGCCGCGACCCCATGCGCTGCGTCATGCCCTGGTTCGGTCAGGCGCAGGACGCGCCGGACGGCCGCCTCCGGCTCGACAAGGGCTTCTTCTCCGGCCGCTACGAGCTTGAGCTCGAGTGGGACCCGGACAACTCGATCCCGGCGGTGCAGGCCCTGGTCGACATGCACAAGGAGCTCTCGGCCGCGACTGGCGGCATTCCGCTGGTTTCACCGGCCTGGACCCTGATGCACTACCTGATCACGCCGCATCCGCTGGGCGGCTGCCGCATGGCCTCGAGCGCGGCCAAGGGCGTGGTCGATCACCGCGGCCGGGTCTTCGGCCACCCCGGCCTCTACGTGGTGGATGGCGCCGTGATTCCGCGCCCGGTGGGGCTCAATCCCTCGCGCACCATCGCGGCAGTGGCCGAGTACATGCTCGAGCAGGCGCTGGCGGCCTAGCTTCAGTCCCGCCGCGCCAGGGAGGACGACCATGGCACGAGAGATCGCACTCTACACGCTGGAGGGCGTGCCCGGCGCACGCGTCACCACCCATCCCTTCAGCACCGGCGACAAGCTGGGGCTCAGCCTGCTGCGCTTCTGGAAGGCCGAGTGCGACGATGTCGTGGTGATCATCCACGGGCTCACCACCTCGTCCGACATGTACATCATGCCGGAGCACGAGAACCTGGTGGTCTGGCTGCACAAGCAGGGCTTCACCGACGTCTTCACCTTCGACTTCCGCATGAGCAACCGATTCAGCTACAACCTGGCGCCGCACCGCTACTCGATGGACGACTGCGCGCTCTACGACCACCCCGAGGCCATCGCACAGGTGCGCAGGATCGCCGGCGGCGGCAAGCGCATCCACGTGATCTGCCACTGCCTGGGCTCGATGTCCTTCGTCATGAGCCTCTTCGCCAAGCAGGTCGAGGTGGCCAGCGTGATCGCCAACTCGGTGGCGCTGACGCCGCGCATCCCGACCTGGTCGCAGATCAAGGGCACGATCTTCCCCTTCGTGCTGGAGAGAGTCCTGAGCGTGCCCTACGCCAGTCCGCGCTGGCACGAGGATCCGGGCCTCACCTTCGGCAAGGCGCTGTCGTGGTGCAACTCGCTGTTCCACCGGGAATGCGACGTGCCGGCCTGCCACATGCTGAGCCTCATGTGGGGCACCGGCTGGCCGGCGCTCTACGAGCACGAGAACCTGGCGCCGGTGACGCACCGCCGCGGCGGCGATCTCTACGGCGGCACCAGCCTCAACTACCAGCGTCACGTCATCAAGATGGTGAATCACCGCAACACGGCGGTGAGGATGTATCCCGACAAGCCCGAGCACGCCGCGCTGCCGGACGACTATTTCATGCACGCGCGCGAGATCGAGACGCCGGTGCTGTTCGTGACCGGCGCCAACAACCGGGTCTTCACCGATTCCAACATCGTCTGCTTCGAGCGGTTACAAGGACAGGTGCCGGGCAATCCGCACGAGCTCCTGATCCTCAAGGGCTACGGCCACCAGGACCCCTTCATGGGCAAGGACGTGGCCAGGGACGTCTTCCCGCAGTTTCTGCCCTTCCTCAGGAAGCACAGCAAGCTCGGCAAGGGCGGCGCGGCCGCCGCGTGATGGGCAGGGGGAGAAGGGTCACTCTTGTCTGTGTAGGGTACCAAACCACCTCCACCCCGTCATGGTCGGCGAAGGCCGACCATCCACGGGTTTGTGTTCGGCGGGGTGGCTGAGCCGCGCTGCATCAGGTCCAAGTGTCGGTGATGTCGGCCCAATCCGGGTTGGTGCTGGCGGCCAGCCGTTGCAGCCGGAACGAAAGAAACACGCGGATGGTCGGCCTTCGCCGACCATGACCGTCGGTGTGAACGAGCCCTAACCGGACAGCAATGGATCGAGCCCGGCCATGACAAACAGAGCAGTTGCGCGGACACGACTTGAGGGTCGCCTCGTCTACGACCCGCCACCGCCGACGGCGCGCAGAGGCGGCGGGCTGGCGGTTGCTACTACGTCGGCCGGCGGGGCCGGGAAGCTGAGCGTCACGGTGGTGCCGACGCCCTGGTGGCTGTCGACGGCGATGCTGCCGCCGTGCTGCTCGATCAGCGACTTGACCAGCGGCAGGCCGAGTCCAGTGCCCTGCCCCTCTTCGGCGGTCTCGCCGCCGGCCGCGGCGAAGGGCTCGTAGAGCAGCGCCAGCTTGTCCGGCGGGATGCCGCGGCCCCAGTCCTGCACCGTGAGCGTGATGCCGCCGTCGGGCCGAGCCGCAGCGCGCAGCTGCACCTCGCCGCCGGCATGCGAGAACTTGGCGGCATTCGACAGCAGGTTGACCAGCATCTGCTTGGCCGCGCGCTGGTCGGCGTAAAGCTGCGGACAGTTGGCGGGAGCCGACGTCGTGATCTGGACGTCGTGGTCGACGAAGTCGCGGCTGGTCAGGTAGCCGACGTTCTCCAGCAGGTCGTGCACGTCGAGCAACTGGCGCCGCAGCGGCACCTTGCCGACCTCGATCTTCGACAGGTCGAGCAGATCGTTGATGATCTGCAGCAGGTGGCTGCCGCTCTTGTGGATCAGGCCGGCGTACTCGCTGTCGCGCGCCGCGTCGCTGTCGATCATGCGGTCGCGGATCACCTCGGAGAAGCCGAGGATGGCATTGAGCGGGGTGCGCAGCTCGTGGCTCATGTGCGCCAGGAAGCGCGACTTGGCGGCGCTCGCCGCCTCGGCGCGCTCGAGGGCGTCGCGCGCACTGCGGCTGGCTCGCTCGAGCTGGGCGAAGGCCTGTTCACGCTGCTGTTCGCGCCGCCAGATCGAGGCGAAGGCGGCGGCCGAGCCCAGCGTGCCGATCAGCCAGGCGAGCACCAGGCCGGCCGCCAGGCTGCGCCAGGCGGCGAGCGCGACTGATTCCTTGACGCCGACGAAGGCGTAGAGCGGAAAGGTCGGCACCCGGACCAGATAAGCGATGTAGTCGGCGCCGCTGGCCGGCAGATCGAGCCGCAGATAGCCACCGCTGCTGGCCGCCGGCTGGAACCCGGCGCGGCCGCCGGCCGCATCGCCCGTGAGCTCGACGCTGGCCGCGAAGTCGGACGAACTGGCGAGGATCACGCCCTGCTCGTCGACCAGGGCGACGTCATGGCGGCGCACCGGCAGCTCCAGCTCCTCGTAGGCCTTGCGGTAGTAGAAGGGATCGAAGGTGGCGCTCACCACGCCGCCGAAATCGCCCTGCGGCGTCAACAGGGCGAAGCTAGCGGTGGCGAAGGCCTTGCCGGTGACCTGGCCGCGCACCGGGTCGCCGAAGTACATCAGCCGCGGGTCGCGCCCCGCTTCGAAGGCCGTGAAATAGTGGCGATCGCCGATCGGCTGGCCGCTGCGCTCGCCGCCGATATGGTCGGCGATCACGCGCCGCCCGGCGTCGACGACCTGCAGGCCGGTCACCTGCGGCAGTCGGCCGGCCTTGTCGTGCAGCAGCGCGGGCAGGTCGGCAGCCGGCGGCCGGCCGTTGGCCCAGTCGGTTTCGATCTGCGTTACCACCTCGTCCAACGCGACGTCGATGTCGACCAGGCTGCGCCCGCTGTGCTCGGCCAGCAGGGTCGCCTCGCCGGCCAGGCGGTCGATTGCGCTGCGCAGGCTGAGGCGATAGCCCCACCATCCGGCCAGCAGGGCGATGCTGCAAAGAATCAGCGACACGATCAGGGTACGCTTGATCACGAACCGCATCAGGTTGGCCTTGCTCCAGCCGTTGCCCTGCCGAGAGCGAAAGCGCCGATCGCACTTTCGGTGGACACCAGAAAACGCGCGCGCCCTGGCCGGTCATCCCGGGGCGCTGTCGGGGTGTTTCCATCGCTCACATGATAGCGACTCTTTACGACTGCCCCGTTAACATTTTCGCAATGAACGGCATTCGAGACAAATGCCGTTCATCCCGGCGTCGCCCAACGGTGCGCGTCATGCCCTTGGCGCGGCCAGGGGTTTTGCCGGCTGCACCGTGCAACCGCGGCGGTGATCGTTCGTCGTCCAACTGGCTTAGAGCGCGGCGTGCAGCGCGCGGTCGAGCGCCTGCTCGCTGGGCAGGGATTGGCCGGTGCGCGGGACGAACTCGAAGACGGGTGCGCCGTCGCGGCCGAATACGTAGAGCGTCGGGATGTGCGCGACGTTGTTGAACAGCGGGACGACGCCGTCACCGTTCCCGAGGATGCGGAAGCCCGGCGGCTTGGCGTCGAGGAAGGCGGCGAGCCGTGCCTCGGCGTCGGCCCCGGCGCGTGCCTCGAAGACGTTGACGCCGAGGATCGCGGCCTCGCTTCCGCTGTGACGCGCGGCGAGCGCGTTGAGCTGGTCGAACTCGGCGCGGCAGGGCGGGCACCAGCTGGCGAAGAAGGTCACCACAACCGGCTTGCCGTTCAGATCGGCCACCGTCAGCGGCGCGCCGCGCAACACCGGGAGCGCGGCGAGCGCGTCACGCTGCTGCTCGCCCAGGGTAAGCGTCGGGCCGGCGTTCTTCGCGACGCGCTTGGCCAAGCCGGGATAGAACAGGGCGGCGCCGACCACGGCGAAGCCGAGAAGCTGGCGGCGGGCGATCGGTGCGAGTCTCATGTGAGGGCCCTCAGGTCGAGCTCGAGCTTGTCGCCGAGCCAGATGGCGTGCTGATCGTGGTCCGCCAGTTCGTCGCCGGTCAGCGGATGGATGAACAGCACCAGGCCGTCGCGGTTGAGCGCCAGCCAGGGAACCAGCGTGCCGAAACTCTCGGGCGCGAAGGCCATCTGATAGCTCCAGCAGGGATGCGGACCGACCGGCTTGTCGTGCCAGCGGCCGAGCTCGACGGCGAAGCTCGCCTCGACCGCCGCGCGCAGCCTGGCCGCGCGCGGCTTGCTCTCGGCGTCGTAGTAGACGTGCGCGTGGTAGCCGGTGATAGCGGCCGTTTCGCCGTTGCCCGTCTTGTGTTTGGCCGTCTCGCTCATGGCCGCAGTCTAGCGCAAGCCGGCGCGGGCGGCACGCGGGAAGAGATGAAGAGACAAGGTTAACGCCGCAAGCCTTTGGCGGAACGAGATAATGCTACAGTGCTGTGGTTCTCGCAGCTGGCTTTCGGATCACCAGGACTGTCATTGCCGGGCTTGACCCGCCTGCGGGGCCGTAGCCCCTTCGGCGCGGCGAAGGCCCGGCAATCCATGGTGCCGCTCCACGAGGGATCGCCGGATTCAGTCCACGGCTGTCCAGTAGTGGCTCGTTCACGCCGACCATGACGGCCCAGGGGGAAAGGGGGCGCGATTCGCTGTCCAAGGCTCCTCGAGCAGCGCGCAACAGACAGGAACCCACGCCGAAACGGTGCTCGCCAAGCCATTGAACCGGACAGCCGTGGATTAAGTTTGGGCATGACATCGTGTGGGAACCAAACGTCGCAGCGACAACGTTAGCGCCGTTCCATGAAGAAGCCCTGCAGGAGGGCGGCGCAGCGCCGCTCCTCCAGGCCGCCGACCACCTCGGGCCGGTGGTGGCAGGTCGGCTGCTCGAAGATGCGCGGGCCGTGCTCGACGCCGCCGCCCTTGGGGTCGTAGGCGCCGAAGTAGAGCCGGCGCAGGCGGGCGAAGGCGATCGCCTGGGCGCACATGGGGCAGGGCTCCAGCGTGACGTAGAGGTCGGCGCCGGTCAGGCGCTTGAGGCCAAGCTGCGTCGCCGCGGCGCGGATCACCAGCAGCTCGGCGTGCGCGGTCGGATCGGCCAGCTCCTCGACCCGGTTGTGGTCGCGCGCCAGGATCTCGCCGCTGGCGCCGTCGACCAGAACGGCGCCGACCGGCACCTCGTGCCGCCCGACGGCGGCCTCCGCTTCGGCGATGGCGAGCGCCATGGGTGAGGGGCTGTTGCGCTGCATGAATCCTCGGGCGGTTGCTCCGGCACTGTAGGCAAGGACGGCGCGCCGTCCAGCCTCTTCCGGGCCATGTCGTGCCTGCGACGCGTAGGCATTGCCGGACTCCCGTGCCAGTCCCTAGAGTGGCGGCATGGCGCGCGCGCAGAGCCGGCCGGTCATCGGCCTGACCCTCGATTACGAAACCCCGGACGCTTCCAAGCCCCTGGGCAGTTCGGGCGGCTATTCGCGGCTGCCCTGGTATGCGATCCGCGAGAACTACTGCGCGGCGGTGGCGCGGGCCGGCGGCCTGCCGCTCTTGCTGCCGCACGAGGTCGAGCAGGCGGCAGCCTATGTCGAGCGCCTCGACGGCCTGGTCGTGACCGGCGGCGCCTTCGAGCTCGACCCGGCGCTGTTCGGCGCCACCTCGCGCCACGCCACGGTCACCACCAAGGAACGGCGCACCGCCTTCGAATGGGCGGTCACCAAGGCGGCGCTGGACCGCGACCTGCCGCTGCTCGGCATCTGCGGCGGCCAGCAGCTGCTGAACGTGGTGCTGGGCGGCAGCCTGATCCAGCACATCCCCGACGAGGTCGAGGACGCGCTCGAGCACGAGTCGGCGGAGGCGGCGGCGAAACGCCCGCAGGCGAAACCGCGCAACCGGCCGGGCCGCCATGACGTGGCGGTCGTGCCGGGCAGCCTGCTGCACCGCATCTGCGGCGCGACCGAGCTCGCGGTCAACTCGTCGCATCATCAGGCGGTCAAGGCGGTCGGCCCCGGCGTCGCGGTCAACGCCCGCGCGCCCGACGGCGTGATCGAGGGCATTGAGGCGCCGGCCCTTCGCTTCTGTCTCGGCGTGCAGTGGCATCCCGAGTACGGCAGCAGCAGCGGCGACGCGGCGCTCTTCGAGGCCTTCGTCGCCGCCGCGGCCGGCGCGCACGACATGGGGATGCAGGAAGTGCCATGACAACGGAAGCTTCCTCATCCTTCGACAAGCTCAGGATGAGGCTTCGACAGGCTCACGATGCGGAGGTGCCATACTCAAGCGACCTCACCCTGAGCCTGTCGAAGGGCGAGGTCGCGTGGTGAAGCAGCCCCAGCAAAGTGCAGATGGCGCCCAATCCGCCAAGGGCGAGCGCGTCGCCAAGGTGATCGCCCGCACCGGGCTCTGCTCGCGGCGCGAGGCCGAGCGTCTGATCGCCGAGGGCCGGGTCGCGATCGACGGCGAACCCATCGCCAGCCCGGCCGTCACCGTGGCGCCCGGCCAGCGGGTCACGGTCGACGGCGAAGCCCTGCCGGCGGCCGAGCCGGCGCGGCTCTGGCGCTTCCACAAGCCGGCCGGCGTCTTGACTACGGCGCGCGATCCGCAGGGCCGGCGCACGGTCTACGACCTGCTGCCGCCCGGCCTGCCGCGGCTCATGCCGGTCGGCCGGCTCGATCTCAACTCCGAGGGCCTGCTGCTCTTCACCAACGACGGCGCGCTGAAGCGCCGGCTCGAGCTGCCCGCGACCGGCTGGCGCCGGCGCTACCGGGTGCGGGTCTACGGCCGGCCGGAGGAGGCGCGCCTCGCGGCGCTCGCCAGGGGCATCACGGTCGAGGGCATCGACTACGGCCCGATCATGGCCAAGCTCGACAGCCAGAGCGGCGCCAACGCCTGGCTCACCGTGACTCTGGTCGAGGGCAAGAACCGCGAGATCCGCCGCGTCTGCGAGCACCTGGGCCTGACCGTCAACCGGCTGATCCGCGTCGCCTACGGCCCCTTCCAGCTCGGCAAGCTGGCCGAGGGCGCGCTCGACGAGGTGCCGGCCAAGGTGCTGCGCGAGCAGCTCGGACTGCCCGGCGGCGCGCCATCGGGACAGGGCGCGGCGTCCAAGGCATCCGCCGCCGAGCGGAAGTCCCGCTGGGCCAAGCCACGGCCAGCCAAGCGCCGCCCGGCGCAAGCGCGAGCCCGGCGGGCGCGATGACCGAAGAGGCACTGTTGCACCTCCCTTCCAGCGTCCTCCACTGTCGTCCCGGGGCTTGTCCCCGGGACCCATTGGCGTTGCGGCGTGATGAATCCTTCCTACGTCTCCATCCTCTTCAACGGCTAAGGCATTGGGTCCCGGCAACAAGTGCCGGGACGACAGCCTTGGGTGCGGCAAGGGCGAGCCGCTCCGGCCAGCGAAGCCCACATGCCGCAGTCTCCTGGACGGGGGGAGGCCGCGAGGGGGGTGGCGCTCGATCACGCAGAACTGGACGCCATGCGGATCGTCGGCGGCCGGCATAGGGGGCGGCGCATCGTCGCGCCCGAGGGCCGGGCGGTGCGGCCGACCGCCGACCGCACCCGCGAGGCGCTGTTCGACATCTTGACCCAGGGCCGCGTGCTGCAGCCCGGCCAGGCGCTGCGCGAGACCCACCTGCTGGACGCCTTCGCCGGCAGCGGCGCGCTGGGCCTGGAGGCGCTGTCGCGCGGTGCGCCGCACGTCACCTTCATGGAGAGCTTTGCGCCGGCGCTGGCGGCGTTGCGCCAGAACGTGCTGGCCCTGGGCGAGCTGGAGCGCGCCTCTGTCTATCGCGCCGACGTGCTGCGCCCGCCGCGCCGGCCGGCCGAGCTCGCGCCCTGCGGCATCGTGCTGATGGACCCGCCCTATAACCAGGGCCTGGCCGGTCCCGCGCTGGAGGCGCTGGCGGCGGCGGGCTGGCTCGCCCCCGGCGCCCTGGTCTCGGTCGAGCTGATGAAGACCGAGGCCTTCGAGCCGCCCGCCGGCTTCGAGCTGGTCGACCAGCGCAAGTATGGCCGCGGGCAGCTGATCTTTCTGCGTTACCAGCCCCCGGCGACGGAGGACGCGCAGCAAAGGCCGGCCTAGGTCATGTACTCACGATTCAAGGGGCGGATCATGACTCCATACCGGACCCTTGAGAGCGCCGTCGCGGACTTGCGCCTATCACGCGACCGCGAAGTCGATGACGCAGCACCACTTGCTTGCTAACCTGGTTTAGAAAAAACGGGGGCGAGCATGTGGCCGCGAAAGGACCTTATCGATCTTTTGGAAATTGACCATCCCATCCTTCAAGCGCCGATGGGGGGTGAGGCGACGCCGGCTTTGGCCGTAGCCGTCAGCAATGCGGGCGGCCTAGGTGGCGTGGGTTGTAGCTTCATGACTTTGGAAGAACTGCGGAACACGGCGAACGAAATTCGTTCCGGTACGAATCGGCCGTTCAATTTAAACTTCTTTGCTCACCCTGAACCCAAGGAAAACGCGGACATCAACGCCCAAACGAGAGCCCGGGTTGCGCCTTTCTATCAGGAATTGGGAATGGCGAACGTTCCGGAGCGCGGCGAGGCACCCTGCGACACTTTCAACGAGGCCAAGCTATCTGTGTTGCTGGAGATACGCCCTAAGGTCACGAGTTTTCACTTCGGTCTTCCGCCTCTCGATATGGTCAGGGCGTTGCAGGACGTCGGCATTGTTATTCTCTGCTCCGCGACAACCGTTGCCGAAGCGAGAATGCTAGCTGACGCGGGCATCGATGCGATCATCGCACAGGGTTGGGAGGCGGGCGGGCACCGCGGCACTTTCGATGTCTCCTTCGAGGACTTTGGCGTGGGCACAATGGCTCTCGTTCCGCAAATCGTTGACGCGGTCGACGTACCCGTCATCGCAGCCGGGGGCATTGCTGATGGGAGGGGAATTGCAGCAGCGTTTGCCTTGGGCGCCAGCGGCGTGCAGATGGGTACGGCCTTTCTCTCCTGTCCCGAGTCGAACGTCAGCGATGCCTATCGGGAAGAACTTCGGCAGGCGAGAGACGACGACACGCGGCTAACCAGGGCTTTCTCAGGTCGGCCGGCCCGAGCGAAGAGCAACCGCTACATCGAAACCATGGCGGAGCACCGGGCTCTGCTTCCGGATTTTCCGACCATGTTCGGTTTCAGCGCACCGCTCATGCAGGCCGGTGCCACCACTGGCGATCCCAACTTTCAGTTCCTGCTCTACGGGCAGGCAGCCACTCTAAACCGCGAGCTACCTGCCGCGGATTTGGTAGCGCTCTTGGTCGATGAGGTGCAGCGCGTCCTTAAGCCTTAGTGACGGACTTTGGCCGTGGGGCGTAAAGCTTCTCCGCTAGGAAGTGACATGGCTGGCGGTACCCCAGAGCGCCCATTCCTCGAACCAGACATTTGGGTGCTCTTTCAGGCTCCCCGCCGGTTTTGAGTACATGCCCCCAGGCCGCGCAACAAGGGACGCCCCAGGCGGCTTGATGGCGGGCGCAAGGCCTCGAAGTCCGCTGACGCTTCCTGTGGCCAGCCGCGGCGGGCGGGTGAGCATCGACCAAATTATGCAATTGACAATCATTCGCAGCAAAGCTACAGTGCGATTGCGAGTTGGTAGCACATGCCGAGTCGGGGCGTTCATGTACGTTTGCATCTGTAACGGCTATCGCGATTCCGAGCTGCGCGAGCTGGCCTCGAGCGGGGTCTCTTGCGCCATCGAGGCCTATCGCACCTTGGGCAGCGGGCCCTGCTGCGGGCGCTGCGTGCCGGTCGCCCAGCAGATCATCGACGAGACCCTGGGTCCGCCTCTGGCGCCACCTCTGAGTGCCGCGGCGGAATAGCCGCCGCCCATGGGAAAGTCCCCCATGAGAAAGCAAGGGCATTGCTGATCTGGCGCGGTCTCAAACCGGCGGCCATCGTCGCCGCCATGCTGTCGGTCCAGTCGGAATGGAAACGGACGGAGCGGGGGCGGCCTGCCGCACCCGCAGGGTCCAGTGGGGTGCGCTCCAACGGAGCCCCGAGCGCGCCGCTGGCGAGCGTGCCGGAGGCCGTCCAGCCAAAAGCCACCGCTACCGTACCGCGGCTGGTGCTGCTTGATGGCGCCGCCGTCAAGTCGGAACGCCCGCTGTCCTGATGACCGGACCCTAAAGCGATATCCGTTCATTTGTGATCATCGTGCAATGCCTCATGCTTCGACAGGCTCAGCATGAGGGGCTTGTGCCGGTCCGGCACAAGCCCGCCTCACCCTGAGCTTGTCGAAGGGTGAGGAGAGTCGCGCCTAGTCAATCCCAACGGACGCTTCTTCAGACACCAACCGGCCGCTATGACGGCGTCTCGTTGGCTTCGGTCTGCAGCTGGATGAAGTTCTGCAGGCCCATCTTCTCGATCAGGTCGAGTTGCGTCTCCAGCCAGTCGACGTGCTCCTCCTCGCCCTCCAGGATGTCCTCGAAGAGCTCGCGGGTGATGTAGTCGCCGACCTTCTCGCAGTGCTGGATGGCGGCGCGCAGCTGCGGCATCGCTTCCTGCTCGAGCTTCAGATCGCAGTGCAGCACCTCCTCCACGCTCTCGCCGATCAGGAGCTTGCCCAGGTCCTGCAGGTTCGGCAGCCCTTCGAGGAAGAGGATGCGCTCGACCAGCTTGTCGGCGTGCTTCATCTCGTCGACCGATTCCTCGTACTCCTTCTTGCCGAGCTTGCTGATGCCCCAGTTGTTCAGCATGCGGGAATGCAGGAAGTACTGGTTGATCGCCGTCAGCTCGTTCTTGAGCACCGCGTTGAGGTGCTTGATGACCGTCTTGTCGCCTTTCATGTCTCGACCCCTCCTGACTGCACTTTGCTTCGAGGTTGAGAGGGCGAACGGCCAGCTCGCCTCCAAGGCCTCATAGCGCTTGTAACATCATTGCGCGCCGCCGCAAATGGCGCGCCCCGCCTAGGCGCATCGGGCAGGACCGCTAGTGCCCGGCGGTCATACCCAAGAACAACAACAACGAATGACACAGATGAACACGGATGAACGTGAACGCGTGGGGGTTCAACGGCGTCTCGTATGGTCTTCGAAAGCTGGTCTCACCACCAGCGATATTCTAGCGGTTTGTGTTCATCTGTGTTCATCCGTGTCAAACTCGGGTTTGTCATTGCCGGGCTTGACCCGGCAATCCGGTGCCTAGCGTGAAGAAGGTCTGGATGCCCAGGCCTTCGCCCCGAAGGCGTTGCAGCCCGCAAGCGTGTCAAGCCCGGGCATGACTACTGGGCGAACTGCTAGGCTAACGCCGCCCGAACAGCTTCTCGATGTCGGCCAGCTTGAGCTCGACGTAGGTCGGGCGGCCGTGGTTGCACTGGCCGGAGTGCGGCGTCGCTTCCATCTGGCGCAGCAGGGCGTTCATCTCCTCCAGGTTCAGCTTGCGCCCGGCGCGCACCGAGCCGTGGCAGGCCAGGGTGCCGCAGACCGTCTCCAGGTTCTCCTTGAGCGACAGCGCCTCGCCCAGCTCGGCGAGCTCGTCGGCCAGGTCGCGCACCAGGCCCTGCACGTCGACCTCGCCCAGCAGGCCCGGCACCTCGCGCACCACCACGGCGCCGGGGCCGAAGGGCTCGAGGCGCAGGCCGAGCTCGGCCAGCTCGGCGGCGCGCGCGGCCAGGCGGTCGACCGCCGGCTCCTCGAGCTCGACCACCTCGGGGATCAGCAGGAGCTGGCTGGCCACGCCGTCGCGGGCGAGCGACGCCTTCATGCGCTCGTAGACCAGGCGCTCGTGCGCCGCGTGCTGGTCGACGATGACGATGCCGTCGCCGGTCTGCGCCACGATGTAGGTGGCATGGACCTGGGCGCGCGCGGCGCCCAGGGGGAAGTCGGCAAGATCTTCATTCTCTGTCGGCACCGCGGCCAGTGCGGGCCGTGCCGCTGGCGCGCTCTGCAGGCCGGGCAGGGGCGCGTGGTAGGTCGCGGCCGTCTCGGCCAGGCCGCGCGACGGATGACCGCCGGGAGAGGGGAGCCAGGCATAGCCGCCGCCCGGCGCCGCCGCCTGCGGCCGGAGCGCGCCGAGCGCCGCGGCGCCGACCGTGGTCGAGG
>JBHJOF010000338.1:0-10597 GCA_050330055.1 Kiloniellales bacterium | reverse complement strand
AACCGGAAAAGGACCGCGCCGAGGTCCGCGTCATTCCGCCGGCGGTGCCGCTGGTCACCATGCTGCTCGGCGTCGGCCTCGACACTCTCTGGCCGATCGATATCGGCTTCCTGCTCGCTGCGCCGGCGCGCTACTGGATCGGCGGCCTGATCGTGGCCGGGGCCTTTCTCGGTCTCGGGCTCTGGCCGGTCGTGCTGTTCCGCCGCTCCGGCCAGAGCGCGCATCCCTGGAAACCGACCCCGAGCATCGTCGAGCGCGGCCCCTATCGCCTGACGCGCAATCCCATGTACCTGCAGATGGTGCTGATCTGCATCGGCCTTGCCGTGATGCTGATGAACCTCTGGATCCTGATCCTCACGCCGCTCTGCGCCTGGATCCTGCAAAGGTTCGCGATCGAGCCCGAGGAAGCCTATCTCGAGCGCAAGTTCGGCGAGCCCTACCGCGCCTACAAGCAACGCGTGAGGCGGTGGATTTGATGGGGCGTTGACGGCTGCCTACTGCACGATCTGCCAGTCGCCGTCCGGCTGCAGGCAGGCGGTGCCGTAGGTTTGCTGCGGCCGGCCGCCGACGGTGGCGGTCGCCTGATACTCGCGGCAGTAGCGGCCCTGCGCGGTCCGGTAGTCGCGGGTCGGCACCACCTCGAAGCGATCGCCATAGGCGGGGTCCTGCCAGACCAGCGCCTCGCCCGGCATCAGCTGGGCGAACGCCGGACCGAACAGCCAGCCGAGATCGATCGGCCCATGGTGATAGTGGTGATAGTGGTGATAGTGATGACGGGCGGGACGGCACTTGATCTCCTTCTTGTAGCCGCCCGGCCCCCACTTCTCCTCGATCTTGCAAGGGCCGTCCCGGTACTCGTACTTCCCGTGGCTGCCCCGGTAGGCGTGCTTGGGATGGCCATGCCGGTGCTTGCCATGGCCGCGCCAGTGGCTCGCGTGCGCCTGGTAGCCCCCGTGCTTGTGGTAGGCGCCGTGCCACTTGCCGTGCCCGCGCTTACCATCGTCGCCGGCCAAGGCCTGCCCGGCCAGGAAGAAGGCGAGTACAAGAGTAAGGACCGTGGCGGTGACCGCCGTGGCGAGGGTGCGTATCCACATGGCCTGCGATCTCCGTTGCTTGACGGCAGCCGCCCGGTGGCCCCGGGTCGCTGCCGAATTATGAGGGTGATACGGCCCAGGCCGCGCCCCCATCCCCAGTTCGGGTGGGCTGGCCGCAGGTGGGTCGCAGGCACCGCCCTTCGGCGCGGCACGCTGCCTGTGGCTAGCACCTGGGGCTCGCGTTCATCCTGTGGGAGAACCGGGGCGCTGTCGGCGCGAAGCAGTAATGGTGCAGGAATGTTGAGCTCAGGCCAGTCTGACGGTCGGGAGCAGCAAGAAATGCGGGCTCCGAAATTCGCTCATTGGAAAGTGGGTTGATGCCAGACGGCAAGAGATAAAATAAGTTGACGACTCAGCCAGTAGTGGTCAAAATGGGAACAAATATAGAACGCTGAGACTGAGCTGCAACAATGCCCAAGACGCAGAGGGTCCGTGATCCGATCCATGGTCTTATTGTCTTCCGAGGGGATAACGAAACAGACCAGCTGGCATGGCGTCTAGTTAACACATGGGAGTTCCAACGGCTTCGCCGAGTCCGCCAACTTGGGTTCTCCGAGTTGGTTTACCCGGGAGCAAACTCTGATGACGCTGTCGTTGCTGAGTTGGCAAGACGTCTTGTTAAACGGCAGCTTTACAAATGCTTCGATGTTGGTGCTTTGGCCAATGATGTCGGTGGCGACTCTTCGGCGCGCTTTCGGCGTCGATTGGCAGAAGCGGCTGGTGCACTTGAGCTAAATGCCGGGACGACGCTCCTAAGTGATGAGGCAAAAATTTCCGCCTATGGCGTCTTTCGTTTTGATGAACCCGGCGCGTTGCAAATCGTCTTTCTTCGCGAACACGGTTTCGACGACGAGGCAATTGAAATGACCAAGCAACTGAAGCCTGTAAAGGCTACCGACGCACGCATTAAGAAGGCGCGGGAACTCATCGGGAGTCTGGGGTTTTAGGGCGCTCCCATCGTAAGTGAATTTCAGGTGCGGACGCGTTACTACCTACTCGTGTTGCATTGTAAGTTCGTCAGCTGTGACTACCCGATATCTTATTCGCGCTATTGCAATCACCTCTGTCTAACCCTCCACCATCCCCTCCACCGTCTCCAGCCGGTCGGCCTCTTCGGCCGGCTTGTCCCAGCGGATGCGGCTGATGCGGGGGAAGCGCATGGCGACGCCGGACTTGTGGCGCCTGGAGCGGGCGACGGCGTCGAAGGCGACCTCGAGCACCAGGCCTGGGGCGACGGCACGCACCGGGCCGTAGCGCTCGACCGTGTGGTCGCGCACCCACTTGTCGAGCCGGCGCAGCTCGGCGTCGGTGAAGACGAAGTAGGCCTTGCCGACCGGCACCAGCTCGTCGGCGCCGGCCTCGCCCGCGCGCCAGACGCCGAAGGTGTAGTCGGAGTAGAACGACGAGCGCTTGCCGTGGCCGCGCTGGGCGTACATCAGCACGGCGTCGAGCACGCGGGCGTCGCGCTTCCACTTGAACCAGGGCCCCTTGGGCCGGCCGGCGAGGTAGGCGCTGTCGGCGCGCTTCAGCATGATGCCCTCGATGGCGCGCTCGCGCGCCGCCTCGCGCAGCGCCTTGAGGTCGTCCCAGCCCGCGAAGGGCAGCAGCGGCGAGAGGTCGAGGCGCGTCGGGCGCCTTCGCGTATACCAGGCCTCGAGGCGCCGGCGCCGCTCGGCGAAGGGCAGCGGGCGCAGGTCCTCAAGGCTGCCGTCGGGGTCCCCCTCGAAGAGGATGTCGTAGGCGCGGATGTGGGCCGGGAAGTCGGCCAGCATCTTCTTCGTGACGGTCTTGCGGTTGAGCCGCTGCTGCAGGTCGTTGAAGGGCGCCACCTCGCCCTCGCGCAGCACCAGCAGCTCGCCGTCCAGCACCGCGCCCAGCGCGCCCAGCTCCAGTATGTCGGGGAAGGCGCCGCCGATGTCGTCGCCGCTGCGCGAGAAGAGGCGCGGCTCGGCGCCGCCGGCCACCAGCTGCACGCGGATGCCGTCCCACTTCCACTCGGCGCGGTAGTCGCGCGCGTCGAGCCGCGGGATCTCGGCCTCGTCGAGCGGCTGCGCCAGCATGAGCGGGCGGAAGACGGCGCCCTGGTCGACCGCCGGGCGCTCGGCCTTTCCCTCGAGCCAGGCGAAGAGCGGCGCGTAGGGCGGCTTGAGGCCGTGCCAGACCTCCTCGATCTCGGACACATCGATGTCCGCCATCTGGGCCAGCGCGGACTTGGCCAAACGGGCCGAGACGCCGACCCGCAGGCCGCCGGTGATCAGCTTCAAGAGCGCCCAGCGGCCGGTCGCATCGAGCGCGTCGAGCCAGCGCTCGACCAGCCCCGGCACCTGGCCGCGCAGGGCGCCGCGCAGGCGCTCGACCACCTCGCCCAGCTCGGGCGGCCGATTTGCGCCGGGGCGCTCGGGCCAGATCAGCGCCGTGGTCTCGGCCAGGTCGCCGACGTAGTCGTAGGACCAGCGGAACAGAATCGGGTCGACCCGGCTCTCGACCAGGGCGCGGATCATGGCCGGCTTGGCGGCAGCGAAGTCGAGCCCGCCGGTCAGCGCCGCCAGGGCATAGCCGCGGTCCGGGTCGGGCGCGGTCGCGAAGTAGTCGGCCATGAGGCGCAGCTTGCCGTTGCGCGAGGGCGTGAAGGCGAGACGGTCGAGCAGGGCGGAGAAGGGCTTCACGACTCCCCCTCTCCCTCGGGCTCTCCCTCCGCGTCCGCGCTGCCCACCTCCTGCTCGTCCTCGCCGCGGCCGACCAGCGACAAGGCCCGCGCCGCGAAGCCCTGGCTGCGCGCATAGTGCACCAGCGCCTCCTCGTTGCCGTGGGTGACCCAGAGCTCGCCGGGCGCGACGTCCGCGAGCGTGGCGGTCAGCTCGTCCCAGTCGGCGTGATCGGAAATGATCAGCGGCAGCTCGGCGCCGCGCTGGCGCGCCCGCGCGCGCACCCGCATCCAGCCCGAGGCCATGGCCGTCACCGGGTCGGGCAGGCGCCGGGCCCAGCGGTCGGCCAGCGCCGAGGGCGGCGCCAGCACGATCTCGCCCTGCAGGCTGGGCTTGTCGGCGCCCGTCGCCGGCCGCAGCTCGCCCAGGGGAACGCCTTGCTCCTCATAGAGTTGGCAGAGGGTCTTGAGAGCACCGTGCAGGTAGATCGGCCGCTGCCAGCCGGCCCGGCGCAAGAGCGCGATGACCCGCTGCGCCTTGCCCAGGGCGTAGACGCCGACCAGGTGGGCGCGCTCGGGGAAGAGGGCGACCGAATGCAGCAGCTTGCCGATCTCCTCGCCGTCGGGCGGGTGGCGGAACACCGGCAGGCCGAAGGTGGCCTCGGTGATGAAGACGTCGCAGGCGACCGGCTCGAAGGGCGCGCAGGGCGGATCGGACCGGCGCTTGAAGTCGCCGGAGACGACAACCCGGCTGCCGCGCCACTCCAGCACCACCTGGGCCGAGCCCAGCACGTGGCCGGCCGGCCGCAGCGTGACCGCGACCTCGCCGATCCGCAGGGTCTCGCCGTAGGCCGACGCCTGCTGCCGCCGGCCCGCCTGCTCGCCGAGGCGGGCGCGCATGATCGCCAGTGTCGGCGCCGTCGCCAGTACGGCGCCGTGGCCGGGCCGGGCGTGGTCGCTGTGGCCGTGGGTGACGACGGCGCGCTCGACCGCCCGGTGCGGATCGACGTAGAAGCCGCCCGGCTCGCAGTAGAGACCGGCATCGGTTACCGTCAGCCAGCTTTCGGGGCACTTGGTTGGAGAGCTGGGAGAGAGAGCCATGGGCGAGGCCTTCAGACTGCACGAACGGCTTGCCGCCGATACGCTAGAGGTCGGGCGCTGGCCGCTCAACCTGGTGCTGCTGATGAACGACGCCAGCTATCCCTGGCTGGTGCTGGTGCCGCAGCGGCCGGGTCTGCGCGACCTGCACGACCTGGCGCCGACTGACCAGCCGGTCATGATGGCGGAGATGGTAAGGGCCGCGGCCGCCGTCCAGCAGGCCTTCGCCGCCGAGAAGATGAACGTCGCCGCGCTCGGCAACCAGGTGCCGCAGCTCCACATCCATGTGATCGCCCGCTTCGCCGCCGACCCGGCCTGGCCCGGGCCGATCTGGGGCGTCCAACCGCCCAGGCCCTATGAGCCGGCCGCGGCCGAGGAGCGGCTTGCCCTGCTGCGTGAAGGCTTTGCCCGATGACCCTCGCCTTCGTTCTGAGCGACGAGGTGGCCGAGGCGCTGGCCGCCGGGCAGGCGGTGGTGGCGCTCGAATCGACGGTGATTGCCCAGGGCCTGCCGTCGCCGCACAACCTGGACGCGGCGCGGCGCATGGATGCCGCCGTTCGCGCGGCGGGGGCGGTGCCGGCCATGATCGCGGTGATCGAGGGGCGGCCGACCGCGGGCCTCGATTCGGCGCAGATCGAGCGCCTCGCGGCGGGCGGCTTCGTCAAGGCGAGCCGGCGCGATCTGGCCGGGCTGGTAGCGGGCGGCGTCAACGGCGCCACCACCGTGGCCGCCACCATGGCGCTCGCCCATCAGGCCGGCATCGAGGTCTTCGCCACCGGCGGCATCGGTGGCGTGCATCGAGGCGCCGACACCAGCTTCGACATCTCGGCGGACCTGACGGAGCTGGCGCGCACGCCGGTCGCCGTGGTCGCGGCCGGCGCCAAGGCGGTGCTCGACCTGCCGCGCACGCTCGAGGTGCTGGAAACCCTGGGCGTGCCGGTGATCGGCTACCGCATCGACGAGCTGCCGGCCTTCTACACGGCCGAAAGCGGCCTGGCCATCGAGGGCCGGGTCGAGTCGGCGCAGGAAGCCGCCCGCCTGACCCGCGCCCACTGGGAGCTGGGGCTGAGAAGCGGCCTCTTGATCGCCAATCCGCCGCCCGCCGACCTCGCCCTGCCGGCCGGCCTGCTGGAGGGCTGGATCGCCGCGGCGCTGGCCGAGGCAGCCGCCGCCGGAGTCACTGGCAAGGTGGTCACCCCCTTCCTGCTGGCCCGCCTGGCCGCGCTCAGCGAGGGTCGGACGCTGGCGCTCAACGTCGCGCTCTTGGAGAGCAACGCCCGCCTGGCCGGCGCCATCGCCGCCGCGCTCACGGCCGAGACCTCAAGTGATCTCTAGCTTTAGAAACCGCCGGTAACTGCCCTGTTCCAAAAGAAAAATCCCCCGCCGGACGGGCGGGGGACGAGGCAGAATCCTCAAGGAATGTCAGGAGAGATCAATGCCTACCCGCCGCGGCCCGAAAGCACGAAGCGGCGCAGGCAGGGCGAACTATAATGGGCCAGGCACGCGAATGCAAATCATTATCAATTGCAAATATTCAAAGGATCGCGCAGGCCTGTCCCTGCGCCGTGGCGCGGGCGCCCCGCCACGGTAAATCTACGCCAACCATAAAGGCGGGGATTTCACTGCCCCGCACGCGCAGCTGCCTCCTCGCCTTAGCGAAGCCGGCGCTGTCACAGCGACGGCGCTGTCACAATGACGGCGCTGTGACAAAGACGGGGCAAGCGACTCGCACCACGCGTTTCCGCGATTCTCGTTCGCAGGCGTTAAACGTTCCGAAGCCATCTCGAGTCAGACTCGCGTGAGGGTGCGAGCGCTGCTGCCCAAAGAGCTTGCGGATCGGCAGCGCAACGCATCGCACCGTGGCACGGCGTGACGCTTTCTGCTTTACTGCGTGCGCTCGTATCACGGTCCGGATTCGGCACGGTTGGGGGATCGTGTTGCAGTCCGGAGCTGTACTGGACGACGACTCGAACGGGAGTCCTTGGGGGGCGCATCGGGGGTTTCGGAGAGCCTGAAACGCTGACCATCGCCGAACAAGCGAGGGGAAGGATCAATGTTGCGTACGGTATTTTTCGCCCTGCTGGGCAGTCTGATATTGCCGTTGCTGGCGCCTGTGCCCGCCGGCGCCCAAGACGTCCAGACCAGCCGTCTGCTGCGGCCCAACGTGCAGGAGACCGGCATCTACGACTTCTGCCTGTCCTACGAGGACGCCCGCATCGAGCGCGACGCCCGCGTCAAGGCCATTACCCAGGGCCTGTCGCTGCAGGACTACCGCGAGATCGCGCCCAACACGCGCTGCTACAGGAACACCATCAGCTTCATCCCGCTGGCGCTCGAGCCCAGGCTGGACGGCGTCGGCTACCTCTTCAAGGCCGACAGCCAGGGTCCCTATCGCTGCCCCGGCAAGTCTGGCAAGCGCTGCACCTTGTCCACGGGCATCCTGAACTACATCAAGGCGGAGCTGCTCTACGGCAAGATCCGCTTCCCGGTCTACGTCGCGCTCACCAACGCCCAGCTCGCCGGCCGCTGAAACGCCACGCGGCGCACTGCGGCGGGCGGGCCCCACGCTCCGCTCCTAGAGCGCAATGGTTCTAGGTTGGAGCACACAACATCCCTCCTCCCCCCCTCGGCGGCTTGCGGCCGAGGGGGGAGGCGACTGATCTGCGCGGCGGCTCACCCGCCCGGACGCTGACGCATGTTCTCGGGGAGGTAGGTGGCGAGGTCGGGGAAAAACACCAGGATGAAGACCATGGCCACCATGATCAGGAACATCGGCAGGGCGGCGCGGGCGATGTAGTTCATCTGGTGGTGGGTCATGCCCTGCAGCACGAAGAGGTTGAAGCCGATCGGCGGCGTGATCTGCGCCATCTCGACCACCACGACGATGAAGATGCCGAACCAGATCACGTCGATGCCGGCCTGGCGGATCATCGGCTCGACCACCGCCATGGTCAGCACCACCGAGGAGATGCCGTCGAGAAAGCAGCCGATCACAATGTAGAACACCATCAGCGCCAGGATCAGCACGGTGGGCGACAGCTCCAGCGAGGCGATCCAGCCGGCCAGCGCCCGCGGCAGGCCGGTGAAGCCCATGGAGAGCGACAGGAAGGCGGCACCGGCCAGGATCAGTGCGATCATGCAGGAGGTGCGGGTCGCCCCCATCAGGCTGTCGAGGAAGGTACCCCAGGTGAGCGAGCCCTGGCCGGCGGCCAGCATCAGCCCGCCGACCACGCCGAAGGCGGCCGCCTCGGTCGCCGTCGCGTAGCCCAGGTACATCGAGCCGATCACCAGCAGCACCAGCAGTATGACGGGAATCAGGAAACGCGCCTCCTTGATCATCTCGAACAGCGCGCGCTTGGGCTCGGGTGGCGGCACTTCGCTGCGCTTCACGAAGGACCAGAGGGCGACGTAGCCCATGAACAGCGCGGCCAGCACGAGGCCGGGAAGGACGCCGGCGATGAACAGCTTGGTGATCGACTCGTTGATGGTGATGCCGTAGACGATGAGGGTGAGCGACGGCGGGATCATCAGGCCGAGGGTGGCGGCGCCCGCCAGGGTGCCGATGATCATGCGCTCGGGATAGTGGCGCCGGCGCAGCTCGGGAATCGACATCTTGCCGACGGTGGTCAAGGTCGCGGCCGAGGAGCCGGAGACCGCGGCGAAGATGGTGCAGCCGACGATGTTGGTGTGCAGCAGGCGCCCGGGCAGCGGCGCCATCCAGGGCGCCAGGCCGCGGAACATGTCCTCCGACAGGCGCGTGCGGTAGAGGATCTCGCCCATCCAGATGAACAGCGGCAGCGCGGTCAGGGACCAGCTCGACGACGCGGTCCAGATCGTGGTGATCATGGCGTCGCCCGATGGCCGCGTGGTGAAGAGCTCCATGCCGACGTAGGCGACGCCGAGCAGCGCCAGGCCGACCCACACGCCGCTGCCCAGCAGCAGGAACAGCACGAAGAGGAAGATGCCGGTGAGCGCGAGCTGGTCCATGGGCGTCCTAGTCCCCGGGGGCGCTGTGCTCGTCCGACACGGTCTCGGCCTCGATGTTGTCGCGGCCGGTGACGATCAGGCGCAGCAGGTTGTCGACCAGCGCGACGGCGAGCAGCGTGGTGCCGACCGCCATGGCGAGCTGCGGGATCCAGATCGGCGTGGCATCGAGACCCTGACTGATGTCGTTCAGCTTGTGCGACCAGTGGACTGCCTTGATGGCGTAGTAGGCGAAGTAGCTGGCGAGCGCCGAGGCCATGCCGAAGCACCAGATCTCGGCCCAGCGCCGGTGGCGGCCGAGCTTGACCAGGACCAGGCTGACCCGGATGTGGGCGCCGCGGTTGAGCGCATAGGCCATGGCGAAGAAGGAGGCCGCCGCCATGCAGTAGCCGGCGTAGTCGGTCGAGCCGGGAAAGACCTGGCCGCTCCAGCGCGCCACCATTTGCGCCACGATGATGAGCAGGATCAGCAGCAGGAAGCCGGCACCGACGACGCCGCCCGCCAGGTAGAGTCCGTCGAGGACACGGCGCAGGAGGCGCAAGGCCCCCTTCATGCTGCTCTCCAAATCATGTAGAGCAAACCTCTCACCAGCGAGCGCTACTTCGACCGAGGGCCTCACCCTTCGACAGGCTCAGGGTGAGGTGAGTGCGCGCCTTGAGGCGCGCCCTCATGCTGAGCTTGTCGACCTTCCTTCGCCCGCCGAAGCGGGCTTCGCGAAGGCGGGAGCATGAGGAGAATGCGGCGCTCCCGCGCATGGGACTATAGCGGCTGCACTTTGATGGCTCCGGGAGCGAGCAGGGCAGCTGCGGTTACGCTGGCCGCGACCACCCTGTCCATCGTGCTAGTCGCTGCGAGAGCCGCTATTGCATCGCCTTGAACTTGTCGACGATCGCCTTGCCCTCGTCCCCGGCCGACTTCAGCCACTCAGCGGTCAAGGTCTCGCCCATCTGGGCCAGGTCCTCGCGCAGCTTGTCGCCCGCCTTGGTCACCGTCATGCCATTATCGGTCAGGCCCTTCAGGGTCCAGTCGGTGTACTGCACCGCGCGCCAGTGGCCGGCGTACTCGGCTAGGGAGGCGCAGCTGCGGAACACGGCCCGCTGCTCGTCGCTCAGGCCGTTCCAGGAATCCTTGTTGACGAAGACGTGGTTGCGCGGCAGCCAGGCGTCGACCTCGTAGAAGTGGGTCAGGTGTTCCCAGACCTTGCGGTCGTAGCCGGTGGCGCCGGAGGAGATGAAGGCCTCGGCGACGCCGGTGGCCAGCGCCTGTGACAGCTCGGCCGCCTCGATCTGCACCGGCAGCATGCTCGACAGCTCGGCCATACGCGCGGTCGCGGCATTGTAGGAGCGGAACTTGATGCCCTTCATGTCGGCGACGCCGTTGACCTCCTTCTTGAAGTAGAGGCCCTGCGGCGGCCAGGGCACGGCGTAGAGCAGCACCAGGTTCTGCTCGTCCAGCACCCTCTCCAGGGCCGGCTTGGTGACCTCCCAGAGCTTCTCGGACGCCTCGAAGGAGGTGGCGAGGAAGGGGATGGAATCGATACCAAAGAGCGCGTTCTCGTTCTCGTGCGCCGACAGCAGGCGCTCGCCGATCGGCGCCTGGCCGGTCTGCACCGCCCGCTTGATCTCGTTGCCCTTGAAGAGCGAGCCGGAGGTGTGGACGACGATCTCGATCTCGCCGCCGGTGCCGGTGGTAATGCACTGGCCGAAGGCCTTGCCGGTCTGCGAGTGGTAGTTGGAATCGGCATAGGCCATCGGCATGTCCCACGTCTCCGCCTGCG
>JBHJOF010000337.1:0-6403 GCA_050330055.1 Kiloniellales bacterium | reverse complement strand
GAGGGAGCGAGCGCGGCGGCGTCCGGGTGGCGCTTGCCCGCTTCAGGGTCGCGCGGACCATGCAGGGGCACGACCGGTCCAACCTTGGTAGGCAACACAGGGGCTAGCCTGCCACGCCCCGGTCCAGATCCTTCACCTTGTCGAGCAACGTCTCCAGCGCCTCCCTTGCGTCCTCGCTGGGAGATTCGGCGTCAGGCCCGGCGTCGGCGTCCGGCGTGATCGGATTCTCGACGCCATGGGCCAGCCAATAGTCGATCCGATCGAGGAGCTGATCCCGATTGATCGGCTTGGACACATAGCCGTCCATACCGGCCTGCAGGCATTTCTCTTCGTCGCCCCGCATCGCGTTGGCGGTCATGGCGATGATCGGCACCTGCGCGGCCGGGCCGGCCAGCTTGCGGATCCGCCGGGTCGCCTCGAGCCCGTCGAGCTCCGGCATTTGCAGGTCCATCAGCACAAGGTCGTATGGCCGTTGCTCGACCGCGGCGATGGCCTCGAGACCGTTGCCGACCAGATCGATCTCGAAGTCGCTGTTGGCGAGGATCGCCGTTATCAGCTTCTGATTGACCTTGACGTCGTCGGCCACCAGCAGGCGCTTGCGACCGGCCGCCGCCAGGCGGTGGGTTGTTGGGGGCCGCTTGGAGGCAGGTTCCCGCGCCACATAGTTCAGGCCGAGGGCGCGGGCTATGGCCGAGAGCAGGCCCGAGCGCCGGATCGGCTTCGGCAAGGCGGAGTCGAAGCCGTGCTTGCGGGCCGCGGCGTCGCCATTGACCAGGCCCGAGGAAGAGGACAGCACCAGCTTCAGCCCGGCGAGGGCCGGGATGCGGCGCAGCGCGCCGGCCAGTGCAACGCCGTCTCTACCGGGCATCCTGTGATCGATAATCGCCAGGTCGTAGGGACGCCCCTCTCCAGCCGCGTCGACCAGGCGAGTGCGCCCTGCTTCCGCGCTCTCCGCCGTGTCGACGGTCATGGCGAAGCCGCCGAGCTGTCGTTCCAGCACCCGGCGGTTGACCGTGTTGTCGTCGACCACCAGCACCCGCAGCCCGGCGAGGGAGGGCGCAATTGCCTCCGACGGCTCCTCCTCGATCCGGCCGCGCCGCACAAAGCGCGCCGTGAACCAGAACCGGCTGCCCTTGCCCGGCTTGCTGTCGACGCCGATCTCTCCGCCCATGAGCGTGACGAGCTGGCGGCAGATGGCCAGGCCCAGTCCGGTCCCGCCGTACTGTCGCGTGGTCGAGGCGTCGGCCTGGGTGAAGGGCACGAACAGGCGCTTCTGGATATCCTCGGGAATACCGATGCCGTTGTCCGCGACCGTGAAGCGCAGCAGTACTTCGTCCCACCCGGCATCTTCGATCAGCACGTCGACCTCCACCGCAACGGCGCCCCGCTCGGTAAACTTGATCGCATTGCTGGTCAGATTGAGCAGGATCTGCCGCAGCCGCCCGGCGTCGCCACGTAGCCTGGTCGGCACCTCGCGCGCGATGTAGGTCGGCAGCTCGATGCCCTTGTCGCGGGCGCGCGGCGCCATCAGCTCGACCATGCCGTCGATCACCGCCTGCAGGTCGAAATCCCCGATCTCGAGCTCGAAGCGGCCGGCCTCGATCTTGGAGAAGTCGAGGATGGCGTTGATGATCGCCAGCAGCGCTTCGCCGGACTGGTGGATCGTGGTGGCGTATTCGCGTTGTTCGTCGGTCAGCGCGCTGTCGAGCAGCAGGTCGGCCATGCCGAGCACGCCATTCATCGGCGTGCGAATCTCGTGACTCATGTTGGCGAGGAACTGCGACTTCGCTCGATTGGCCGCCTCGGCCTCGGCGCGTGCTGCCTCGAGCTCGGCCTCGCGGCGCTTCAACTCGGTGATGTCGGTAGCGAAGCCGGCGATGGCGCCGCTTGCCGTCCGCTTCTTGGAGACCCGCAGCCAGCGCCCGCCCGGGTAGGCCTGGTCCTGCGCGGCGCCGTCGCCGGCGTGCTGGGCGGCAACCCGCTTGGCGACCCAGGCCTCGATCTGCTCCTCCGGCAAGACCTGCCGCGCCGTCGCGCGCATCAGGGCTTCGTAGTAGATCGGTTGCGGCAGCCGGCTGAAGGCGGGCTCGTGATGCCTCTGGTAGCTGGAGTTCCAGGCGACCAGGCGGTCCTCGGCGTCATAGAGTGCGAAGGGGGTGGGGGTGACCTCGATGCTCTCCAGCAACAGCCGTCGCGCGCGGTCGACCTCGGCCAGCTGCCGCGCAGTCCGGCGGCCGCGGCGCCGCGCGACCAGCCAAGCCAGGGCGAAGCCGGCGGTGCACCCAGCCAGGACCACGGCCAGGGCGTCGGGCGCCAGCCAGCCGGCAAGGCCGGCCAATCCGGCGCCGAGAGCGGCAGGCGCCATCAGCAGCCCCAGCGCATCACAGGGATCGGCAAAGAGGGAGCGCAGGCTCCGTTCTGGCGCGCTTTGAACCATTCGACCGGGACTGAGTTCCTATATCCCATCCGTAGTAGCCGGCTTGCCCTAAGAAACCGCTAAGCACGTGGAAAGCGGCAATCCCGCGAAACCCAATCGAGCGCAACCGGGCCACTGCCGGCCGCAGCCAGGTCTGCGGTCGCGCCCGCCCAGCCGGTCACGCGGCCTGATCGCCCTCGCTGGCGCTGTCCAGGGTCGCAAGCTCGCCGAGGGTCAGCGGCTTCAGCGGCGGGCGGATGCGGTAGTAATCGATCTCGCCCGGCCCGAGGCCGCGCGCCTCGGCGATAATCTCGGTCACCGGCAGGCCGCAGATGCGGCCTTGGCAGGGGCCCATGCCGCAACGCAGGAATGACTTCGCCTGGTTCGGCCCCGGGCAGCCGAGCCGGATCGCCTCGCGCAGCCGTCCGGCCGTCACCTCCTCGCAGCGGCAGATCAGCACATCGTCGGCCGGTCGCAGCAGCTCGTCGGGCGGTGCGTAGAGCACATCGAGCAGGGGCCGCACGGCAAGCTCGCGGGCCAGCGCTTTCCGCTCGGCGGCGGCGCGGCGGTCGCGCTCCGCCGTGTCGATGTGCCCTTGCCTGGTGGCGATGCCGAGCACGGCGAGCCGTCCGCCTATTGCAGCGGCCCTGGCGCCGCCAATGCCGCCGCCGTCACCGGCGACCGATACACCCTCGACAGTGGAGAAGAACCAGTCGTCGAGCTGCGGCCGGAAACAGCGTTGCAGCGCGTCCCACGCATGTTGGCAGCCGAGCAGCCGCGTCACCTGCTGGTTCGGCACCACGCCCAGGTGCAGCGCCACGATCTGGGCCGCGACGCGCTGCGCGCGGCCGCCGCTCTGGAAGGCCAGCGCTTCGACCTTTCCGTCGCCTTCGACGCTAAGGGCGGTCGCGGCCTTGTGGAAGGGAATGCCGGCAGCCTTGATCGCGCGCAGCATGGCGCGGCCCTTGCGCAGGGTGCCCGGCACCCTCAGGGCGGAGACGAGATGGGGCAGCGCGGCGAGCAGGCGGCCGCGTGGCACCGTCTCGACGATCGCTGCCGGCCGCACGCCGAAGGTCAGCAGCTGGGTGGCGAGCAGCAGCAGAAGCGGCCCGGCACCCGCCAGAACGACCCGGCCGGATGGCACCAGGCCCTGCGCTTTCAGCAGGATCTGCAGGGCGCCGGCCGTCATGACGCCAGGCAAGGTCCAGCCGGGAATCGGCATGGCGCGCTCGATCGCGCCGGTCGCCACCAGCACATGACGCGCGGCGACCGACTGCGAGCTGCCGTCGACGCTGTAGTTGACGATCAGGCCGCGGTCGACGTTCCATACCACCGCATTCGGGCGGTAGTCGACCCGGGCGGCGCGCAGCGCCTCGACCAGCGACGATCCCTTCACGTAGTCGACGCCGAGACGGGTAAAGCGGTCGGGCTGCTGCAGGCGCAGTCTCTCGATGGCGCGGTAGATCTGGCCGCCCGGCTCGCCCTGCTCGTCGAGCAGGACCACCGAGAGACCGAGCCCGGCGGCCTGGCAGGCCGCGGCGATGCCGGCCGGACCGGCGCCGATGACGACGAGATCGCAGTCAGTCGCCATCCCGCACCTCGTCAATCTGCAGCTGCGCGGCGCCATCCTGACGCCGCACCACCATGCCGGCGGCGACCGGTGTCATGCAGGCTTGGCAGTTGGCCAGCCCGTCGACCTCGACCAGGCAGTCGAAGCAGACGCCCATCATGCAATAGGGGGAGCGCGGCGCGCCGCTGACCGGCGTGTCGCGCAGGTCGAGCACGCCGGCGGCGAGCAGGGCCGCGGCCAGGCTGTCGCCGGGCCGCGCCAGGATCTCACGCCCTTCGTAGGTGATCGGCACTGCCTCCGGCGCCGCCGCCTCAAGTCGCTTGAACATGGAACCTCTTGGCGCTGAAGGGAGCCAGCAGCTCGCGGAAGCGGCCGTCGACGATCGCCGGCGCCAGGCGCAGCGCGTGCGCAGCGGCCAGCGTGACGCCGCTGTGGCAGGCCACGGCGTAGGCGCCCGGGCAGCGCTCGGACTCGTCATAAACCGGGAATCCGTCGGGCGTCATGATCCGAAGCGCCGCCCAGCTTCGCACGACGCGCAGGTCGCGGAGCATCGGAAAGCTCTTCACCGCGCGGGCGGCGATGTTGCCGATGACGCCGGCGGTCGAAGTGATGTCGAAGCCGACGTCCTCGTGACTGTCGCCCAGCATTATGCTGCCCTCCGTCGTCTGTCGCACGTAGAGCGTCGGCAGGTCGAACAGCGGCTTCGCCCTTTCGGTGACCAGGACCTGGCCCTTGAGCGGGTCGACCGGCACGTCGAGGCCGACCTGCTGGCCGAGCGCGCGGCTGCCCAGGCCGGCGGCGATCACCAGTTTCGCCGCGACGAAGCTATCGCCGCCGGCCTCGACCCGGAAGCTGCCGCCTGAGGCCTCGATCCGTTCGATCTTCGCACCCGGCCGGTAGGTGCCCCTGTGGCGGGCGAGGCCGGCATGCAGGGATCTGAGCAGCAGCAGCGGGTTCACCTGGCCGTCGTGCGGGCCATAGGTGCCGCCGACGACGGCCGGGCCGACGCCGGGCAGCATGGCGGCGACCTCCCGGCGATCCAGCATCCTGTAATCGTAGCCGTCCGGACCGGCCTGGTTATGCAGGCGCGCCAGGAGCGCCAGCCAGTCCTCCAGCTCTGTTTCACTCAGGCAGAGGTGGACGCCACCGCCCTTGCGATAGCCGATGTCCTGGCCGATCTCGTCTGTCAGTGTCTCGGCAAAGGCCGGCCAGTGGTCGGCCGAGCTGCGGGTCCAGTCGGCATAGGCAGGCAGGCCGTCGCCCTTGCCCTGCACCCAGACCAGCCCGAAGTTACCGCGCGACGCGCGGTAGGCGACGTCGCCCTCGTCGAGCACGACGACGCACAGGCCCTCACGGGCGAGGCCGTAGGCGACGGCCGAGCCGACGAGCCCGCCGCCGGCGACGATCGCATCGTAGGCGGTCATCCGCGTTCCCCGCCGCTGAGCCCAAACACAGGTATCGGTGGCGGCGCGCGCCGGCACGCCGTAAGGCTCGACGCACCAAGCGAAAGGGCGGTTTTCTCGCGGTCGAAATCGACGACGGCAGCCGGCACCAAGCGCGGGACATAGGGCATGACGACGATGTCGCGAAGAGGAAAGGGCCGACAAAGGTGCCGCTCAGCCCCATGACCGTCAAGCAGTGCGGGATCGAGACGCCGAGCCTGTCCAGGACCACTGTAAGTGGCGACATGAAAGGTCCGACGACTCGCCTTGGCTCGTCACGGCGGTGACCGTATCCGCATTCGAGCCGACCGACGGCTAGCCAGCGCCTTACAGGAAGGGCGCCAGCAGGATCAGCACAAACGGCGCCGCGAACAGCAGGGCGGCGAGCACCGCGAGACAATCGATCAGAAACAGCCCGAGGACGCGCCACCGCATGGTGGGAGTCTCTCCCATGAGCATCTCCGGCTTCATGGTCAGACTCGACTCTTTGCCCGCTCCGCGCTGTGACCGGACGCACAGCGAAAATCAGGTGCCGCTACGCACGCGGCGGACGGCGTCGAGCCAGCCGGCGTAGCGGCGCTCGCGCTCCTCCGTTGCCATGCTCGGCTCGAAGCGGCCGGACGAGGCCCAGGTGTCGGCGATGCCGTCGGTGCCGGCGAAGACGCCGGTCTTGAGTCCGGCCAGGCAGGCGGCGCCCAGCGCCGTGGTCTCGGTCACCACCGGCCGCTCGACGGCGCAGCCCAGGATGTCGGCCAGCGACTGCAGCACCCAGTTGTTGGCCACCATGCCGCCGTCGACGCGCAGCGCCTTGGGCGCCGCAGCACCGTCGGCCGCCATGGCCTCCAGCAGGTCGCGCGTCTGGTAGCAGACAGCCTCCAGTGCGGCGCGCGCGATCTCTGCCGGCCCGCTCGCCCGGGTCAGGCCGAAGATGGCGCCGCGCGCGTGCGCATCCCAATAGGGCGCGCCAAGGCCGGT
>JBHJOF010000336.1:0-7721 GCA_050330055.1 Kiloniellales bacterium | reverse complement strand
CGCCATACCTTCGTGCGCCGGCTCGGCGACGGCAGCCTGCCGCAGGCCTGCTTCCGCCACTACCTGGTGCAGGATTACATCTTCCTGAAGCACTTCGCCCGCGCCTATGCGCTGGCGGTCTACAAGAGCGAGGCGATCGAGGACATGCGCCAAGCGACGGCAACGCTGGACGCGCTGCTGAATGCCGAGATGAGCCTGCACCTGCGGCTCTGCGCCGGCTGGGGTCTGGCCGAGGCCGACATGCTGGCGACGCCTGAGCATCCCGCCAACATGGCCTACACACGCTTCGTACTGGAGCGCGGCCTTGCGGGCGACCTGCTCGACCTGCTGGTGGCGCTGGCGCCCTGCGTCGCGGGCTACGGCGAGATCGGCCTGTGGCTGAAATCCGATCCGGCGACGCGTCTCGACGGCAATCCCTACCGCGACTGGATCGAGACCTACGGCGGCGCCGACTACCTCGATGTCGCCCGCGCCGCCGTCGCCCAGCTCGATCGCGTCGCCGTCCGGCGCATCGGCAGCGACCCCGCAAGCTCGGGCCGCTGGCCCTCGCTGCACGAGACCTTCAGCGCCGCCACCCGCCTGGAGATCGGCTTCTGGGACATGGGGCTGGCGCCCGCATCCAGCTAATACGCGCGACGGCGCGTCGACGGCGCCGCGCCGTCTGCGCCGGAAAGGAATCAGCGCCTCTTAGAGCGCCGGGGCCAAGTCGCTGTGGAAAAGGCCGAGCAGGGTCTGGACGTTGCTTCCCTGACAGCCTTCGCGGAAGATCAGCACCCGGGCATCCGCCTTGGCCTGCTCGATCAGCGAGAGCGAATTGGCGTTGCGCATGCCGTGTCCCGTCTTGCTGCCGATCACCTCGGCCATGCGGGCCTGGGCGGACTGCGCGGCGCGCGCGCTGTCGCCTCTCCAGTTCTGGCTGAAGGCGCTGCTCTGATAGAAGTTGCGGCCCTCGCAGTGGGCTGCGGCATAGATCGCCTGGTGGTACAGCATGAAGGCCTGGTCGTCGGGCCGTGCCATCTGCGCCAGTGCGGAGCTGGTCGCGGTTGCGGCGGCGATGACAGCGGCCGCAGCCAGCATGGCGGTACGCGTCAATGGGCATTTGCTCGACATGGGAGTATCCTGGCTGTTGTTGCAACCTCACCTGAGCCCCGCTGCCGCGCGCAGAGGTGGCGCGGTGGGAGCTATTTATGAGAACAACGTGTGGTGCCGACCGGTTCCTCGCAAGTGGCTGTGCATGTCAAATTTGGGATGCCTGCGTCGCCCTGATGCCCGGCCGACGCCAGCAGCCTGCGACTCGGGCTACTGCCCCACTGCCTGCGCCGTGATCGCCGCGAAAATGGCGTCGAGCTCGGCCGCCAGCTGCTTCAATGCTTCGCCACCGTCGGCGTAGGGTGCGAAGAGCGCCGAGGGTGTCTTGTAGCTGAGCGTCGCGGTCTTGTCGGGGTTCTCGGTAATGTAAAAGCGGATCGGCGCCTCGATCCCGGCTGGGATGCTGGCCTCCAGCATGCGCACGGCGAAGCGCGGATGATAGACCCCGACCACCATGTTGCCGGGGATCTCCTGGTTCAGCATCTTCTTGGCGCCGAGCGTGGCGCTGGCCCGCGTCACAACGCCCATGTCGTTGTCCTCGACTGCCTGGTCGAGCCGCTCGACCAGGGTCGCATAGCTGTGCGGCGTCTTGGCCACCTGCCAGCCGGCCAGGTCGCCCCAGGCGGCCTCGTCCGCCAGAGCCGTTCCGGCGGTCATGAATGCTGCCAGGGCAACTGCGATTGCCATGCCGCGCGCTTGCAAGCCAAGATCGCGCATGTCCGCTCTCCCCTTGTTGCCGGGACGTCCCCGGCAGCATAGCGGCAGGAGCAGGCCCGCCAAGTCCGAGCAGCACGGTATTGGGGAACATTTCCGTGAGGCTGCTCCGTCATGGCGCCGCCGCGACCCGGTCGCGGGCCGCTTGGCCCTGCACGGCCGCGCGCCTATCTTGTCGGCATGACAGCCCTCGACCGCTTGCCCTTCTCCGAGACCGGCGGCCAGCGCTTTCCCGATCTCTACCGGATGCTGGGGGCGCTGATCTTTCGCCCCTGGTTCGACAGCCTGGCGCTGCGCTCGGTGGCCGAGTGGTACTTCCCGCTGTCGCGCGGCTGGGCCGCGGCGGTGGCGGCCGACGGCGATCTCGAGCGCTTCCTGGCCGCCCTGCCGCCGGACCGGGCGCTGAACCGCCGGGTGCTGCCGGCGCTGGAGCGGATAGCGGCCAGGGCGCGGACCTACCAGGCGGCGGCTGCGGCCTGGGAGGCCGGCTTCTTCGCGGCTGCTGGCCACGGCGCGTCGCGCTTTTTTGCCCTGGAGCAGGAGCGGCACCGTGCCGCCCATCGCCACATGTCGAGCCGGCTCGCCCTGCTGCCCTTCAAGCGCCACTTGCCGCCGGTGCGCTGGGAGGTGGCGCCGCCGGCCGAGGTCGAGCAGCGCCATGGCCCGCGACTGGCCGCGCCTGCCACGGCCTACGCGGCGCCCGCCCTGCCGGAGATCAACGAATCGGCGCGGCTGCCGACCGAATACGGTCAGGACCAGTGGCTGCGCTTCCGCTCGCCGGTGCTGGGCGACACCGCCTGGGCTCGGGTCCATGCGCCGCGCGACCTGCGTGATCCGCCGAGCGTCCTCTTTCTGCACGGCATCGCCATGGAGACCGAGATGTGGGCCGGCACCGCCGGCGTGGTCGAGCCGCTGGTCGGCCGCGGCCTGCGGGTGATCGCGCCCGAGGGGCCCTGGCACGGCCGGCGCCGCGCCGAGGGCTTCTACGGCGGCGAGCCGGTCTTCGCGCGCGGGCCGCTCGGCCTGCTCGACCTGTTCCAGGCCTGGATCGCCGAGGTCGCCGTGCTGATCGACTGGGCCCGGCGGACCAGCAAGGGCCCGGTGGTGCTGGCCGGGGTCAGCCTGGGCGCGCTGACCGCCCAGCTCGCCGCCTGCGCCAGCCGGCGCTGGCCGGCGGCGCTGCGTCCCGACCTGCTGTTCCTGGTCGCCACCTCCGGCGCCCTGCTCGAGATCGCCAGCCACGGCAGCCTGTCCCGGGCGCTAGGCCTGCCCGCCGCGGTGCTGGCCCAGGGCTGGGATGACGTCGAGCTGGGCCGCTGGCTGCCGCTGCTGCAGCCCGACCGCGAGGCGCCGCTCGACCCCGAGCGGATCATCATGGTGCTCGGCCGGGTCGACGACCTGACGCCCTTCGATGGCGGCCGCGCCCTGGCCGAGACCTGGGCCGTGCCGGCGGACAACCTCTTCCTGCGCGACCAGGGCCACTTCTCGGTCTCGCTCGGCCTCTTTCCGGAGCCGGAGCCGCTGGAGCGGCTCGCGGCGTTGCTGCGTGAAAGCCGGTTCCCCAAAAGTCGGTTGCAGGGGCAGGGCCCAGGCCTATAGTCCCGGCCATGAACGCCCTGGACCTCCCCGATCTTGCCAGCGATCTGCCGGCCGGCAGCCGGGCCGTCGCCGCGCCGAAGCGGCTTCGGCCGCGCAGGCGGGTCGTCGTCGCCATGTCGGGCGGCGTCGATTCCTCGGTGACGGCCGCCCTGCTGGCCGAGGCCGGCTACGAGGTGGTGGGCGTCACCCTGCAGCTCTACGATCACGGCGCCGCGACCGGGCGCAAGGGCGCCTGCTGTGCCGGCCAGGACATCCACGACGCACGCCGGGTCGCCGACCGCCTCGGCATCGCCCACTACGTGCTCGACTTCGAGGCGCGCTTCCGCGCCGCGGTGATCGACGACTTCGCCGACAGCTACCTGCGCGGCGAGACGCCGATCCCCTGCGTGCGCTGCAACCAGCGCATCAAGTTCGCCGACCTCTTGCAGATCGCGCGCGACCTGGGCGCGGCGGCGCTCGCCACCGGCCACTACGCGCGCCGCCTCGCGGGCCCGGCCGGGCCGGAGCTGCACAGCGCCCTCGATGGCGCGCGCGACCAGAGCTATTTCCTCTTCGCCACCACGCGCGACCAGCTCGATTTCCTGCGCTTCCCGCTCGGCGGCCGGCCGAAGCAGGAGACCCGGGCGATCGCCCAGCGCCTCGGCCTCGCCGTGGCCGACAAGCCGGACAGCCAGGACATCTGCTTCGTGCCGCAGGGCCGCTACAGCGGCGTGGTCGAGAGACTGCGCCCCGGCGCGGCCGAGCCGGGCGAAATCGTCGACCTTGCCGGCCGCGTGCTCGGCCGGCACGAGGGCGTGATCCACTACACCATCGGCCAGCGGCGCGGCCTCGGCGTCGGCGGCACTACCGAGCCGCTCTACGTGGTGCGGCTCGAGCCGGCGGCGCGCCGTGTCGTGGTCGGCCCCCGGGAGGCGCTCGCCTGCGAGACGGTGCTGCTCGGTCCGCTCAACTGGCTCGACGCGCCGTTACCCGCCGAAGGGCGAGCCGTGCAGGTCAAGCTGCGCTCGACTCAGGCGCCGGTCGCGGCGCGACTCTTCGCATCGGCTGATGGCGCCGTCATCGAACTTGACGAGCCGCAGCTTGGCGTGGCGCCGGGCCAGGCCGCCGTCTGCTACGACGGCACGCGCGTCCTCGGCGGCGGCTGGATCAGGGGCGCGGCAGGATCGCGCGCGCAGGGGCTCGACGCCGCCTGAGCGGATCCCACGCCGTCATGGTCGGCGAAGGCCGACCATCCACGAGTTTGTACTCGGTGGGGAAAACTGCACTGCATTAGATCAGTGAGTCGTAGACGTCGGCCTAAGCCCGGTTGGTGCTTCGGATCAGTTGCGCCTTGCACGCGGCAACGATTGCAGCTGCAACGAAAGAAACACGTGGATGGTCGGCCTTCGCCGACCATGATGACTGGTGCGAAGGAGCGCTTACCCGGGTTGCCCTAGGTCACGCCCGGCAATGAAACTTCAAGCCTTGGGCAAGGAGTAGGCCGGCAGGCGTCGTTGCCCGCCGGCCTCGGTGCGTCTGGCTTACGCCAGCTGGTCGCCGATCGGCAGGTCGCGGATGCGCTTGCCGGTGGCGTTGAAGACGGCGTTGGTGATCGCCGGGATGACCGGCGGCACGCCCGGCTCGCCGACGCCGGTCGAATGCACCGCGAAGGGGTGCGGCACGATGTGGGTGTAGACCACCTCGGGGAAGTTGTCGGCGCGCACCAGCTCGTAGTCGTGGAAGTTGCTCTCGACGACGCGGCCCTGCTCGAAGGTGATGCGGCCGTAGAGCGCGGCCGACATGCCGTAGACGCAGGCGCCCTGGATCTGCGAGCGGATGCGCTCCGGGTTGGCGGCGAAGCCGCAGTCGATCGCGACGTGCATTTCCGGCACGTGGACGACGCCGTCGGCGCCGACCCTGACGTGGGCCACGGCGGCGACGTAGGTGACGAAGGAGCGGTGCGCGGCGATGCCGAGCCCCTCGCCCTGCGGCAGCTGCTTGCCCCAGCCGGCCTTGTCGGCGGCCAGCTCGATCACGTGGCGCAGGCGTCCGGTGTCGTTGGGGAACTCCTCGTAGGGCTCGCCGTAGTTCCAGAAGTCCTCCAGCACGCCCGCCGCCTGCAGGTCGACGACGCGCGGCGAGCCCAGCATCTCGAGCAGGAAGTCCTTCTGGTCCTTGCCCAGCTCGTGCGCCAGCTCGGCCGTGATCGACTGCACGGCAAAGGCGCGCGGGATGTTGGAGACCGAGCGGAACCAGCCGACCCGCGTGTGCGCCAGCGCCTTGCAGTTCTCGCAGCGGACGTTGGGGATGTCGTAGGGCAGGTCGGCCAGGCCCATCCCGACCTCGATCGGGTGCATGAAGCCTTCATCCGGCGCGAAGGTGGAGAGGAACGACGGCGCCGCGCTGCGATGCCGCCAGGCGACCGGCTTGTCGTTCGCGTCGAGGCCGATGTCGATCCGCTCCACCGAGGTGGTGTGGAAGAAGCCGTGGTGCCGGATGTCGTCCTCGCGGGTCCATTGCACGCGTACCGGCGCGCCGATCTTCTGCGACAGCAGCGCCGCCTCGATGGCGAAGTCGCACTTCGATTTGCGCCCGAAGCCGCCGCCGAGCAGCGTGACGTTGACCGTCACGTCCTCGATCGGCAGGCCAAGTGCCTCGGCGAGGTCCTGGCGGGCGCCGTAGGGGCTCTGCACCGGCGCCCAGATCTCCGCCTTGCCGTTGGCCACGTTGGCGAGGGCGACCGGCGGCTCCATGGCGGCGTGCGCCAGGTGCGGCTGGTAGTAGCTGCGGCTGAAGACATTGGCGGCGCCCGCCAGCGCCGCTTCCGCATCGCCCTGGTCGCGCACCACCTTGCCCGGCGCTTCGGTCGAGGCGGTCAGCTCCTGGCGATAGGCCGCGGTGTCGAAGGAGGCATGCGGCCCGTCGTCCCATTCGATGACCAGCGCGTCGCGCCCCTGGATCGCCGCCCAGGTATTGCGGGCGATCACCGCGACTCCGCCCAGCGGCGCGAACTTCGCCGGAAAGATCGAGCCGGGAAGCTCTTCGATCCGCTCGACCCCGGCGACGGCCATGGCGGCGGTGCTGTCGACCGACTTGACGCTGCCGCCGGCCACCGCCGGACGGGCGATGACGGCATAACGCATGCCGGGCAGGCTGACGTCGGCGCCGTAGACCGCCTTGCCGGTGGTGATGTCGTGCAGATCGGTGATCTGCACCGCGCCCTTGCCGATATAGCGGAACTGGCGCTCGTCCTTGAACCTGAGCGCCTCGCGCGGCGGCGTCGGCAGGGCCATGGCGGTCTTGGCGAGATCGCCGTAGCCGAGCCGCTTGCCGAGCGACTTGTGCACGACTTCGTGGTGGATTGCCTCGACATCGTCGACGTTGGCGCCCCACTGCTCGGCGGCAGCCTGCTCGAGCATCTGGCGCACCGAGGCGCCGATCTCGCGGCAGGGCTGGATGTGGTGGCGCAGGCTGCGCGAGCCGTCGGTGTCCTGGTTGCCGTACTTCGGCTCGTCGCCCGGCGCCTGGACGATCTTCACCCGGCTCCAGTCGGCGTCCAGCTCGTCGGCGATCACCATCGGCAGGCTGGTGCGCGAGCCGGTGCCCATCTCCGAGCGATGCGCCACGATGGTGACGGTGCCGTCGGGATCGATGGCGACGAAGACGTGCGGGTCGTTGATCACGCCGTGCGGCATGCCCTGGCCGCCATGCGGGTAGGACTCGAAGGCCTTGGCGTCGGCCAGCGGCAGCAGCTGCAGGGCGACGACGAATCCCGTGGCGCCCTTGAGGAAGGAGCGGCGGCTGACGTTCTGGATGACGGCCTGGCCGGAGGCCGGCAGCGGCGGCAGGGCGCGCGCCGTTCCGGCATACTGGTTCAGATAGTGCAACATGGCATCACGCTCCTGTCGCGGCCAAGCGGACCGCGGCGACGATTCTCTGGTAACAGCCGCAGCGGCAAATGTTGCCCTGCATGCCGTCGAGGATCTCCTGGTCGGAGGGCGCCGGGTTGCCGGCGATCAGGGCCGCGGCCTGCATGATCTGGCCGGTCTGGCAGAAGCCGCATTGCGGTACGTTGAGTTGGCGCCAGGCCTGCTGGACCGGATGGTTGCCGTCGCTGCTCAGGCCCTCGATGGTGACCACCGACTTGCCGTCGGCCTCGCCGACCGTGGTCAGGCAGCCGCGCACGGCTTCGCCATCGAGATGCAGGGTGCAGGAGCCGCAGAGGCCGGTGCCGCAGCCGTACTTGGTGCCGGGCAGGCCGAGCTCGTCGCGGACGTACCAGAGGAGTGGGGTGTTCGGATCGCCGTCGAAACTATGGGCGACCCCGTTGACGGTGACTG
>JBHJOF010000335.1:0-16381 GCA_050330055.1 Kiloniellales bacterium | reverse complement strand
CCTGTCTGGTCCAACCCCTACAGGCCGCCACAACCGCGCTTCGGTGGGAGTGTGGCGAAAGAGGCAAACGCGCTGGTTTTGGAAACCAGTGGGCCGCAGTCCGTCAACTGCATACGGCCCTTGCGGGTTCGATCCCCGTCACTCCCACCATAACGGGTCCCGAATCGGGACATCTTGTCCCCCAGACTCCCACCGCCTTGCACGGTATGCAACTCGAAAAGTTCACGCCGCGTGAACAAAAGCCCTACTCACCACCGGGTTTTCATTCGCCCCAATCGCCCATCTGTGTTTGTGGTCAAGCGCGGTGTTGACCCAGAGCGGACATGAGCTGTTTCAAACCAACAGTTGATTTGTCGTAGAATCCACTCTGTGCTATCATTAGTTGTTGCGGTGGGATCATAAAGGAAATCTCTACTAGAGATTGCCGTAACTTCGGAATGCGAGAGCTCCCAGTATCGTGTGCTGGAATTTCTGTGTGCAGATATGTTCTCCACCTGTTCAGTTGTAGTGACTGAAAAAGAGTGCCCAGCACCGTCGTCAGTTTGTGATTTATTATTCCTCCACGATGCTTGGGAGGCATTAGTGGCTAAACCTAACCGCTAGATGTGGAGTTCCGAATTTCTTAGACATACGCGGAAGGGCGTTCAGGCAATGTTGGAGACACTGACTTTGCTCGTCGGAACTAGTGGTGCCCTGGCCACATTTGTCGCATCTGTTATGGCCGAGGAGCAGAACGATAGGCTGCGCAATGGCACGCTTGGTGCTGTAGCTGGGAGTTCTATTGGAGGCCTCGCTGCGCTTCTAAAAGATAGTCCTGAACTTCTGATTGTCGGAGCATTTGGGTCCGCTGTTGGAGCATTTCTTGGCTGGTTAGTCTACCTTCTACTCTCATTCATTGCAAGTACAGAGCGAGGAAGACCGATATTCGAGTATCATGTTGGCGGCTTGAAGGGCGTTCGAGAACAATTGAGACTCGATAACAAGGAATTAGTACTTAAAGCTCTTGACCAGTGGAAGCAAAGCTTCGGAGGATTGGTATCCAAACAAAAAACCGACTTACTTAACACAGAAAACGGAGATGCCAGAGATCACTCCATGCAAATGGTTATCACGAGCTGGCTCACTATCACTACGGATGTTTTTAATTTTGTTTTTGGGGTCTTAGCCAAGGAACCTCAGTATCGTGTGCGTGCTACGATTATCGTCTACGGGGCTAGCAAAGGCGATATTGTGGGTAGACATTGGATTTCATATGCTGGGTCATTGCCACGGCACAGAACAAAATCCTTCGACAAAAATTCAGTGGGCTACAAGGTGTTAACGGAAGAATTCCCGTCACCTCATTTTACGCCCATTACTACAGCTGTCAAGGAAGGTCAAGATCGCGGAGAGGTATCTTATCATTCTTTCTTTGCTTTTCGGATTACAGATTTCGCAATTCTATCCGTTGACTGGCCAGGTCAACTGGATGTTAACGATGCGTATGTGGAAGTCGCCCGCGACTTGTATCATCGTTTAGTGATACCGGCTATAATGGATTTGCTGTCCGGGTGGTCACAGCCGGTGCAGAAATGTTTAGGATTGGAGCCTTTGCCTGATCAGCATTCAGTCGCTATTCCTAATAGCATGCAGCCGGGTAAGTAGCTATCCTAGTTGGTGAGATTGAGTCCGAGTCTCCGCAGTGAGCGTTAACTGAGGCGAAATTGCAACTATCGGAATTATCGTATGTCTAAATTTCCTGTTGGTATAACCGCACTGGAGTTGCTACCTCGCCTTGTAGAGAATCACCCCGACATAGTATCAATTAAGTTCGTGGAATACCGGCTATTACCGACGTTCCGGGAGATTAAACGAAAAACCAACGTTACATTCGAACAAAGCATAACGCGCCAAATGCGGCACGGAAGCGGCAACGTTAGAACATTTGCTGTGCCCAGAGATCGCATCACTCCTGACGAATTGTGGAGAGACGTCGACGCGCTTCAAGACGGCCATGCGCTCGCTGTGTGTTCTCAAGTCGTCCTAAGAGCCGGAACTGGGGCGCATATTCCTCTGATCGATTTCGGCTGCCGACGGTCATCCGAAAATCTTAGGCGAGTCGAGATCGCCATGCGAGCAATCGATAAAGATGGGGGTATCATTTTGAATTCTGGCAATTCATACCACTACTATGGGCGTTCATTGCTGACGAATACAGAGTGGCGGAAATTTATTGGCAGGTGTTTGCTCGTAGAGCAGCTAGTTGATGTTCGAAATCTTGGTCATTGTTTAATAGACGGTGAGGCAGCATTACGAATTTCAAGAGATCGGCGCGGCCGTGATCCGAAGGTCGCCGCCGTTATTGGCGCGACTGTCTAGCGCAAGGTATTCTCAAGGTGATGTATGGATGCTAGTAACTGTAGCTCGAAAAGGTGATTCTATTTTATATTTCCTTCTCGAAGCAGGATCATTCGCGAGATCACAGAGACTGACCGGCCATTCTCAATGGTTGAACTATAGGTCACTTAATTGATATGACCTTGTTGAAGGACGTTTTCCGTGCAGCAGATTTTTGGAGGATTTCGGACTTCTAAGGCTCGTTTTAATGTCTGCTGACGGCACATTCCGGTCGTCGACGCCCCTCACCCGAAGGCCCGCTTTCCACCGAAAACCGCCGTCTACCGTCGGGATAACAAGCGCCAGCGCTGCCCCTACGCCGCCGTCCCCCCCACCGTCAGCCCGTCGATCAGCATGCTCGGCTGGCCGACACCCACCGGCACGCCCTGGCCGTCCTTGCCGCAGGTGCCGATGCCGTTGTCGAGCGCCATGTCGTTGCCGATCATGCTGACCCGGGTCAGCACGTCGGGGCCGTTGCCGATCAGGGTGGCGCCCTTGACCGCGGGGCCGAGCTTGCCGTTCTCGATCAGGTAGGCCTCGGTGCAGGAGAAGACGAACTTGCCCGAGGTGATGTCGACCTGGCCGCCGCCGAAGTTGACGGCGTAGAGGCCCTTCCTGACCGAGGCCAGGATCTCCTCGCGACTGTGGCCGCCGGACAGCATGTAGGTGTTGGTCATGCGCGGCATGGGGATGTGGGCGTAGCTCTGGCGCCGGCCGTTGCCGGTCGGCGTCATGCCCATGAGGCGCGCGTTCTGCCGGTCCTGCATGTAGCCGACCAGGATGCCGTCCTCGATCAGGGTGGTGTTCTGGCCGGGCGTGCCCTCGTCGTCGACGGTAAGCGAGCCGCGCCGGTCGGCGATGGTGCCGTCGTCGACCACGGTGACGCCGGGCGAGGCCACGCGCTGGCCCATCAGGCCGGCAAAGGCCGAGGTCTTCTTGCGGTTGAAGTCGCCCTCCAGGCCGTGGCCGATCGCCTCGTGCAGCAGCACGCCGGGCCAGCCGGGGCCGAGCACGACCTGCATCTCGCCGGCCGGGGCGTCGACCGACTCGAGGTTGACCAGGGCCTGGCGCAAGGCCTCGTCGGCCAGGCCGCGCCAATAGCCGGGCTCCAAGAGCTGGTCGTAGGTGAAGCGCCCGCCGCCGCCGTGGCTGCCGCTTTCCATGCGGTCGCCCTCGCCGACCACGATCGCGACGTTGAGCCGCACCAGCGGGCGCACGTCGGCGACCCGCTCGCCGCCGGCGCGCAGGATCTGCACCGCCTGCCACTCGCCGGCCAGCGAGGCCGAGACCTGGCGCACCCGCGGGTCCCTGGCCCGGGCGTAGGCGTCGATCTCGGCCAGCAGCTTGACCTTGAGCTCGAAGGGCACCAGGGAGAGCGGGTTGTCGTCCATGTAGAGCAGCCGGTTGGTGCCGGCCGGCCCGGCCGCCATGACGCCGCCGCGCCCGGCGTGCACCGCCTTGACCGTGTCGGCGGCGCGCCGCACCGCCTCCTCCGAGAGCTCGCTGGCGTGGGCGTAGCCGGCCGCCTCGCCCGCCACCGAGCGCAGGCCGAAGCCCTGGGCGGTGTCGAAGCCGGCGCTCTTGAGGCGGCCGTCGTCGAAGCTCAGGCTCTCGGACTGGCGGTACTCCAGGTACAGCTCGCCGTCGTCGGCGCCGGCGAGCGCGTCGTCGACCACGCCCTCCAGGCGGCCGCGGTCGAGCCCGGCGCGGTTGAAGAAGAGCTCGTCGGTGGCGGTGAGGTGGCTCATGGCCCGGTTCCCTGCTAGCTATAGGCGTGCGGCTCGCTCCTAATATGGTCCCCGGGGCGGCAATTGCACGCCCCTCGTGTTGCGGCTGCGGTTTTCCGCGGCTTCATCAACTGCTAAGCTCGCGCGTCAGCTTTCGTTAACCTTCAACCTCTGCTCGCCATGCCTGGACTGTGCCAATGAGCCCGCGCGACCGCGCCCTGCACCTTTTGGCTGGAACGCCGGCCACCGGGCGGGCCTTTCTCGACATAGCGGCCGAGGCGCTCGCCCTCGGGCTGGGCTGTCCCTGGGCCGGCTTCGGGCGCCCCTGCAGCGACGGCAAGTCGGCGGAGGTCCTGGTGCTCTGGAACCAGGGCCGGCTGGGCGAGGGTTTCCGCTACGACCTTGCCGGCACGCCCTGCGAGGTGCCCTATCGCCGCGACCGGGCAGACCCCTACTGGTTCTGCCCGGAAGGCGTCTGCCGGCGCTTCTCGGGCCCGCCGGTGCTGTTCCAGATCAAGGCGGAAAGCTATCGCAGCGAGGCCATCTTCGGCTGCGACGGCAGCCTGGTCGGCCATGTCTTCGCGATCAACAACGTGCCGGAACAGGAGGATGCGGATAGCCAGGACTTCTTCCGGCTGGTCGCCCGGCGCGCCGGCGCCGAGTACGAGCGCCTGCTGGCCGAGCTGGCGCTGCAGCAGAGCGAGGCGCGCAATCGCAGCATCGTCGAGAACCTGCCCGACCTGGTGTGCCGCTTTCAGCCCGATTCGACCCTGACCTTCGTCAACCAGAGCTTCTGCCGCGCCATGGGCCTGTCGTGTGACGAGCTGCTCGGCCATTCCTTCTTCGAGTGGGTGCCGGAGGGCGAACATCGGCTCCTCTGGGACAACATGAACTCGATCACTCGCGATCACCCGGAGTCGTCCTACGAGAACAAGCTGATCCTGCCGGGCGGCGAGCTGCGCTGGCTGCGCTGGACCGATCGCGGGCTATTCGACGACCACGGCGAGCTCATCGAGCTCTACTCCATCGGACGCGACATCACGGAAGAGAAGATGGCGCTCGACGCCCTGCGCGAGCGCGAGGCGCTGATCAGCCTGACCATGGACATGGTGCCGGCGCTGATCGCCTATATCGGGCCCGACTACCGCTACCGCTTCGTCAACAAGGCCTACCAGGACTGGTTCGGCATGCCGCAGCACGCGGTGGTCAGTGCCAGCCTTGCCGAGGTCCTGGGCGAGGTCGCCTTCAACCAGGTCCGCCCCTACGTCGACCGCGCCCTGGCCGGCGAGACGCTCACCTACGAGCGGCGGCTCTATTACAAGAACGATCATTCCCGCCTGGTGCGCTGCCACTACCGGCCGCATCGGGGCAAGAGCGGCCGGATCCACGGCTACGTCGCTCTGGTCCAGGACATCACCCAGGAAAAGCAGGCCGAAGACGCCCTGCGCGAGAGCGAGCTGCTGGTGCGCTCGACGACCGACATGGTGCCGGCGCTGATCGCCCACATCGGACCCGACATGCGCTACCGCTTCGTCAACCGGGCCTACGAGGACTGGTTCGGCAAGCCGCGCGAGAGCGTCATCGGCAAGAGCGTGGCGGAGGCCATGACGCCCGAGATCTTTGCCACGGTGCGCCCCCATGTGGAGCGGGCGCTAGGCGGCGAGCCGGTGCTGTTCGAGTCCGTGCTGGAGGTGAAGAACGACGAGCGGCGCCACGTCCGCATCCAGTACCAGCCGCGCGTGACCGAGGACGGCCGGCCCGGCGGCTTCGTCAGCCTGGTGCAGGACATCAGCGATCTGGTGCGCGCCGCGAGGGACCTGCAGCAGGCCAAGGAGACCGCCGAGCGGATCAACTCCGCCAAGAGTCGCTTCCTGGCCGCCGCGAGCCACGACCTGCGCCAGCCGCTGCACGCCCTTCGATTGCTGCTCGCCGCCCTGCCCGGGGCCCCGGACGCCGAGCGGCGCAGCGACATCATCGCCAAGATGGGGCTCGGCGTGGACTCGATGGGCAATATGCTCGATTCACTGCTCGACGTCAGCGAGCTGGAGGCCGGCACCATCGCACCGGAGATCACCGAGTTCCCGGTCGACGGCCTGTTCCGCCTGGCAGCCAGCAACTTCGGGCTCAGGGCCAAGGCCAAGGGCCTCGACTTCCGGCTGGTGCCCTGCTCGGCGGTGCTGCGCTCCGATCCGGCGCTCCTGGCGCGGATCATCGAGAACTTCCTGTCCAATGCCGTACGCTACACCGAGCGGGGCAAGCTGCTGATCGGCTGCCGCCGCCGCGGGCGGGCGCTGCGCATCGAGGTCTGGGACAGCGGCATCGGCATCCCTCAGGACCAGCTTGGCGAAATCTTCAAGGAGTTCCACCAGCTCGACAACGCGGCGCGCGACCGCTCGAAGGGCCTCGGCCTCGGCCTCTCGATCGCCAGCCGCATGGCGGAGATGCTGGGCCACACGATCGACGTGCAATCGCGCCCGGGGGCGGGCTCGATGTTCGCGGTCACCGTGCCGCTCGGGCGGGCGTCCGAGATCAGCAGCGAGGCGGCCGCCCCCCTGGTACCGGCGCGCAACCTGCAGGGCGCCTCGATCCTAGTGATCGAGAACGATCCCGAGGTGCGCGAGGCGACCCGCGAGCTGCTGAGCGACTGGGGCGCCAGCGTCGCCGCGGCCGGCTCCTGCGCCGAGGCGGTGGAGAGCGCCCGCCGCGCGCCGCCCGATCTGGTGCTGGCCGACTACCGCCTGCCCGGCAGCGGCTTCGGCATCGATGCCATCCAGCAGATCCGCGCCCTCTGCAAGGCGCCGGTGGCGGCGGTCGTGGTCACCGGCGACACCGGGCCGGAGCAGTTGAAAAGGATCGAGTCGATTGGCTATCCAGTCCTGATCAAGCCGGTTGATGCGGAGCGCCTGCGCGCGACCATTGCGTCACAGCTCGATGCCCGGGCCAGCGCCGCATGATTGCGGCGGGCCGTCATGCCGGTCCAGGCCGTCGCCCGGAGCACGGCGGGCGCGTCTGGAGCGAAAACGGAAACCCCCGGTCGGGGGTAAGGAGCGGACCTTCCAGCGCGGACACCAGCGGAGACACGTAAGCATGATTCGCCTGATTGCAGCCTTCTTTGCCCTTTACTTCGTCTTGACCGGCCATGGCCAGGCCAGAGGCTATCAGGATGCGGCGACCTGCTTCACCCTGATCAACGAAGGCGGCGACCTCGAGAGCGCCGTTATTCATTGCACGCGGGCAATCGATTCCCGCGAGCTGCGCGGCGGCGATCTGGCGCCGGTCTACTACAACCGTGGCTGGGCCCACGATGCCCTGGGCGACTACCGGCGCGCCGTCGAGGACTATGGCCGCGCCCTGCACATCCGGCCCGACTATGTCCGGGCCTATGTCGCGCGCGGCTACAGCTTCGTGCAGTTGGGCGATCTCGATCGCGCCATCGAAGATTACTCTCGAGCCCTGGAGGTCGAGCCCGACAATTTCGAGGCCCGCTTCAACCGGGGCCTGGCCTACGAGCAGAAGGGCGAACTCGCCCAGGCGCTGGCCGACTATGAGCGGGCCCAGGCCCTGCGTCCCGGCGAGACCCGCGTACAAAACATCCTGAAGCGCTTGCAGCACGACTAGGGCCCACTGACGCGCGATGCAGGCGGGCGGCGCGCGCGACAGGGGCCACGCGCCGGCGGCTCTGGCTGCTTGACTGCCCCTGCCGGGCCTCGATATCAAGGGCGGATCGCGGCTGCCGCAGCCTGGTCGCAGGCTTGTAACCGTACAAACTGTAGGGTAGTTTGCGCGGCAATTTGCCGGTGCCCTGCAAGAACTGGACAAGACCTGATCACAAGTCTTGGTCGACCTGGCGCCGCGGGCGGGTTATTGACGTGCTTGCTACCCCCTTGAGAGCAGCGGTCCAAGAAGGAGTCATTCTGCGCATGGCACTCAATCGGATTCTCGCCTCCCTGGCCGGCGTCGGCACCGCGGTGGCCGGGCTTACCGCCGCGATCACGGCGGCGGGGGCTGCCGAGCCCAAGCCCTGGGGCATCGGCTTCCAGCCGGCCGCCTCGCCGACCGCGGAGCAGATTCACAGCTTCAACGACCTGCTGCTGATCCTGATCAGCGCCATCGTGGTCTTCGTTCTGGCGCTGCTGCTCTACGCCTCCTGGCGTTTCTCCGAGAAGCGCAATCCGACGCCTTCGAGAACCACGCACAACACCGTCATCGAAGTGCTCTGGACGGTGATTCCGGTGATCATCCTGGTGATCATCGCGGTGCCGTCCTTCAAGCTGCTGTATTTCGCCGACCGGGTGGAAGAGGCCGACATGACGATCAAGGCGATCGGCCGCCAGTGGTACTGGAGTTACGAGTATCCGGACGACGGCGACTTCACCTTCGACGCCAACATGGTGCCGGACGAGGACCTGGAGGAGGGGCAACCGCGCCTGCTGGCCACCGACTATCCGGTGGTGCTGCCGGTCGATACCAACATCCGTATCCTGGTGACGGCGAGCGACGTGCTGCACAGCTTCGCCGTGCCGGCCTTCGGCATCAAGCTGGACGGCGTGCCGGGACGGATCAACGAGACCTGGGTGCGCATCACCGAGCCGGGCACCTACTACGGCCAGTGCTCGGAGCTCTGCGGCACCGGCCACTCCTACATGCCGATCATGGTCAAGGCCGTCAGCAAGGACGAGTACCAGGCCTGGGTGAGAACCGCTCAGGAAGAATTTGCCCGAGTCGACGAGCCGGTTGAGCGGGGCCCCGACGAGAGCCCGGCCGTGCAGTTTGCCAAGGCCGCCGAGACGGCCCAGTAGTCAGTCAGAGGAATAGATCACTATGGCCTATGCCAACTCGCACAGCCACGGGCACGAGCACCACGATCACAAGCCCGGCTTCTTCGTCCGCTGGTTCTGCTCGACCAACCACAAGGACATCGGGACGCTCTACCTTGGCTTTGCCGTGATCGCCGGCATCATCGGCGGCTTCTTCTCGCTGATCATGCGCATGGAGCTGCAGGAGCCCGGCGTGCAGTACTTCCTGACCGACGGCGTCGCCGACGGCCATCTGTGGAACGTGATCATCACGGCACACGGCCTGATCATGGTGTTCTTCGTGGTCATGCCGGCGCTGATCGGCGGCTTCGGCAACTGGATGGTGCCGCTGATGATCGGCTCGCCGGACATGGCCTTTCCGCGCATGAACAACATCTCGTTCTGGCTCCTGGTGCCCGCCTTCCTGCTGCTGCTCGGCTCGGCTTTTGTCGGCATGGGCGCCGGCACCGGCTGGACGATCTATCCGCCTTTGTCGTCGGCGATCGGCCATCCCGGGGCCTCGGTCGACATGGCGATCTTCGCCCTGCACCTGGCCGGCGCCTCCTCGATCCTGGGCGCCATCAACTTCATCACCACGATCTTCAACATGCGCGCGCCGGGCATGACCCTGCACAAGATGCCGCTGTTCGTCTGGTCGGTGCTGGTGACCGCCTTCCTGCTGCTGCTGGCGCTGCCGGTGCTCGGCGGCGCCATCACCATGCTGCTGACCGACCGCAACTTCGGCACCGCCTTCTTCGAGGCAGCCGGCGGCGGCGATCCGATTCTGTTTCAGCACCTCTTCTGGTTCTTCGGCCACCCCGAGGTCTACATCATGATCCTGCCGGCCTTCGGGATCGTCAGCCACGTCATCTCCACCTTCAGCCGCAAGCCGGTGTTCGGCTATCTCGGCATGGCCTACGCGATGGTGGCGATCGGCTTTGTCGGCTTCATCGTCTGGGCGCATCACATGTACACGGTCGGCCTCGACGTCGACACCCGGGCCTACTTTACGGCGGCCACCATGGTGATCGCGGTGCCGACCGGCGTGAAGATCTTCAGCTGGATCGCGACCATGTGGGGCGGCTCTATCCGCTTCGACACGCCGATGCTGTGGGCGATCGGCTTCATCTTCCTGTTCACGATCGGTGGCGTGACCGGCGTCGTGCTGGCCAACGCCGGCATGGACCAGCAATTCCACGACACCTACTACGTTGTGGCGCACTTCCACTACGTACTGAGCCTGGGCGCAGTCTTCGGCATCATGGCCGGCATGTACTACTGGATCGGCAAGATGTGCGGCCGCCAGTACCCCGAGTGGGCCGGCAAGCTGCACTTCTGGACCACCTTCATCGGCGTCAATCTGATCTTCTTCCCGCAGCACTTCCTGGGCGCCCAGGGCATGCCGCGGCGCTACATCGACTATCCCGACGCCTATGCCGGCTGGAACTACGTGTCGTCGATCGGCGCCTACATCTCGATCGCATCGACCGTCTTCTTCCTGGTCGTCCTGGTCTACACCCTGGCGGCCGGCCGGCGGGTGGGCGAAAACTACTGGGGCGAGGGCGCCACGACACTGGAATGGAGCGTCTCCTCGCCGCCGCCCTTCCACACCTTCGAGGAGCTGCCGCGCGTCCGCTGACGCGGACGCGCGCCGCCCGCGGCTGGGGCGCGCCGGAACGGCCAGCCGCCAGCAACAGGAGTAAGGGGTGAGCGACAGCACGCTGGAGAGCACGGCAAAGCCGGGCGGCGCCATGATCGGCGCCACCGACGCGGCGCGCGTCGTCGACTATCTGGTGCTGCTCAAGCCGCGGGTCATGTCGCTGGTGGTCTTCACCGGCTTCGCCGGCCTGCTGGTGGCACCGGGCAGCCTTCATCCGCTGCTGGCCGCGGTCGCCGTTGCCTGCATCGCGATCGGTGCCGGCGCCGCCGGCGCGGTCAACATGTGGTACGACCGCGACATCGACGCCGTCATGGAGCGCACCCGGCGGCGGCCGATCCCGGCCGGGCTGGTGGCGCCGGAAGAGGCGATCGCCTTCGCCACCGTGCTCTGCCTCTTCTCGGTCATGCTGATGGGGCTGGCGGTCAACTGGGTAGCGGCGGCGCTGCTGGCGCTCGCGATCGCCTTTTACGTCTTCGTCTATACCGTCTGGCTGAAGCGGCGCACGCCGCAGAACATCGTGATCGGCGGCGCCGCCGGCGCCTTCCCCCCGATGATCGGCTGGGCCGCCGTCACCGGCGACTTCACCCTGGCGCCGGTCGCGCTGTTCCTGCTCATCTTAATGTGGACGCCGCCGCATTTCTGGGCGCTGGCGCTCTACCGCGAGGGCGACTACGCCAAGGCCGGCGTGCCCATGCTGCCGGTGGTGGCCGGAAAGGCCGCAACCAGGCGGCAGATCGTGGTCTACAGCCTGATCCTGCTGCCGCTCGCCCTGCTGCCCTGCCTACTCGGCACCGCCGGCCTGGTCTACGGCCTGACCGCGCTGGTCATGAGCAGCCTCTTCGTAGCGCTCAGCCTCAGGGTGCTGGCCGATTCCAGTGGGCAGGGGGGTGAACGGGCCGCCAAGCAGATGTTCGGCTTCTCGATCCTCTATCTCTTCGTGCTGTTCGCCCTGCTGATCATCGACCGGGCGCCCGGCCTCATAACGGTTGTAACCTGGTGAGCGCGATGAACGAGCCGCAGACCGCCGAGGAGTTTCGCCGGCGCCGGCGGGTCAAGAACTGGGTGCTGTTCGCGGCGCTGGTGGCTTTCGTGGTGGTGATCTACTTCGTCGCCATCGTCCGCATGAGTGGAGGCTGAGCCATGGCCGGAGACGCGCAGGACCTGAGTCAGCGAGGCGGCGCGCAGCGTCGCGGGCGCAACGCACCGGTCGCCCTGCTGCTGGCCGGCGTGGCTGTGGGCATGGTCGGTCTCGCCTTCGCCTCGGTGCCGCTCTATCGGCTGTTCTGCCAGGTGACCGGCTTCGGCGGCACGCCCCAAGTGGCGAGCAGCGCGCCCGAAGAGATCAGCGAGCGCGTGATGAAGGTGCGCTTCAATGCCGACGTCAGTCCGGCGCTGCCCTGGGCCTTCCAGCCCGAGGTGCGCGAGATGGAAGTCAAGGTCGGCGAGCAGAAGCTGATCTTCTTCCGCGCCCGCAATCTCTCCGCCAGAGAGACCAGCGGCACCGCCACCTTCAACGTGACGCCGCTCAAGACCGGCCAGTACTTCAGCAAGGTGCAGTGCTTCTGCTTCAACGAGCAGCGTCTCGCTCCCGGCCAGGAGGTCGAGATGGGCGTCTCCTTCTTCGTCGATCCGGCGATCGTCGACAACCCGGGTCTCGACGACGTCACCACCATCACCCTGTCCTACACCTTCTTCCGCAGCCTCGACGAACTGGACCCGTCGAACGATCGGGACTCGAGCGCGGCGAGCGAAACGGACAGCGCCCGGCGGGAGGCCGCTGGGTCATGAGACGACTTGCGCAACCGATTGCGGCCGCCATGGCCCGCGCCGACTGTCAGAGGGGAGCTCAATGAGCGACGCCAAGGCTCACGCACAGCATCAGAAACATCCCTACCACCTGGTCGATCCGAGCCCCTGGCCGCTGATCGGTGCGATCGCCGCCGGCTTACTCGCGGTCGGCACGGTGCTTTTCATGCACGACGTGACGGTCTGGCTCATGCCCATAGGTGGCGCCCTGGTGCTGCTCACCATGTACCTCTGGTGGCGCGACGTGATTCGCGAGGCGGTGCACGAAGGCCACCACACGCCGGTGGTCCAGCTTGGCCTGCGCTACGGCATGCTGCTGTTCATCGCCTCGGAGGTGATGTTCTTCGCCGCCTTCTTCTGGGCCTTCTTCGACGCCTCGCTGTTCCCCAAAGAGGCGACTGGCTACCAGTGGCCGCCGGTCGGTATAGAGCCCTTCCATCCCTTCGATCTGCCGTTCCTCAACACCCTGATCCTGCTGCTGTCCGGCTGCACCGTGACCTGGGCGCACCACGCCCTGCAGGAGGGCGATCAGACCAACACGGTGCGCGGCCTGGTGGTCACTGTTTTGCTCGGCCTCCTGTTCACCACGGTCCAAGCCTACGAGTACAGCCACGCCGCCTTCGGTTTTCGCGAGGGCATCTATCCGTCCACCTTCTTCATGGCGACCGGCTTCCACGGCTTCCACGTCATCATCGGCACCTGCTTCCTGATCGTCTGCCTGTTCCGCGCCATGAAGGGTCATTTCAAGCCGGACCATCATTTCGGCTTCGAGGCGGCTGCCTGGTACTGGCACTTCGTCGACGTCGTCTGGCTGTTCCTCTTCGTCTGCGTCTATTGGTGGGGCTTCGGCGTCGCCGGCAACTAACCACGACGCTTGGCAAGTCGACCGGGGGACTTGGCTGCAGTCCCCGGTCGCGTCATCCTTTGAGCCATGTCCAAGCAGTCCTACCATCCGCGAGTCTCCCCTGTCGCCGCCGGCCTCGGCAGCCACTGCCCGCGCTGCGGCCGCGGCCGGCTTTACAGCGGCTTTCTCACCGTCGCCGAGCGCTGCAGCGAATGCGGCCTCGACCTGAAGAAAGCGGACAGCGGCGACGGCCCCGCGGTCTTCATGATCTTCATCCTGGGCGCCCTGGTGGTGCCGCTCGCGCTCCTGGTCGAGAGCCTCTTCGAGCCGCCCTACTGGCTGCATGTGGTGCTCTGGCCGCCGCTCATCCTGGGCAGCGCACTCGCCCTGCTACGGCCGATGAAGGGCCTCCTGATCGCGCTGCAGTTCCACCATCGGGCCAGCGATTCCGGCACCCAGGACTATGATTGAGCCCCATGCCTGAGCGAGGCCGGCTCCGTTTCCGTCCCACGCCCTGGGCCACGGCCTTCACGATCGTCGGCCTGGCCGCGCTGATCGGCCTCGGCACCTGGCAGCTCCAGCGCCTGGAATGGAAAGAGGAGCAGATCGCCGAGCGCCACGCACGCAGCACCGAGGAGGCCGTGGCGCTGCCCGGCGGCCTGGGCGATCCGCAGGCGCTGGACTACGTCCGCGTCGCGCTCACCGGCCGCTTCCTGCACGACAGGGAGCTCCACCTGGGCTCGCGCACCCTAAAGGGGGCCGTCGGTTATCACGTGGTGACGCCCCTCCTGCTGGACGACGGGCGGACGATCCTGGTCGATCGCGGCTGGGTGCCGCCCGAGCGCCTTGACCCGACAAGCCGCGCCGAGGGTCAGGTGGCGGGCGAAGTCGAGATCGAGGCGCTGCTGCGCCCCGGCGGCTGGCGCGGCTGGACCCTGACCCGGCCGGCCAATGACCCGGCCGGCAACCTTTGGCTCTGGCTCGACCTGCCGGCCATGTTCGAGGCCCTTGGGGCCGAAGCGGCCGGGCTCGGGCGGCCGATTACCAGCGTCTACGCCGAGGCCCTGCCGAACGGCGCGCCCGGCGGCCTGCCGGTCGCCGTAGCCGGCGCCATCGACCTGCGCAACGAGCACCTGCAATACGCCCTGACCTGGTATGCCCTGGCCCTGGCGCTTCTGATAATCTATCTCGTCTACTCGACCCGGCGCGGCGAGTGGCCCTAGTGGATTTTCTGGAAATGTCAGGAATGTACAAAGTCCCCCTCACCCTCCCAGACGCCTTTCGGCGCCTGGGCCCCTCCCTCTCCCCCGGAGGGGCGAGGGGATTTGAGCGGACGGGCCCACTTCCCTCGCCCCTTGGGGGAGAGGGAGGGGGCCCATCGCGTCAGCGATGGGAGGGTGAGGGGTAACCCCCTGACCACAGCCAACCTGAAACCGCACTAGCGCCCGCCGCCGCGCCCAAGCCAAGCCACGGGAGCCGATCCATGTCCGCCGCGCCGCAGCCGGCCAGCAAGCCTGCCCTGCCGTCAGCCTATGGGGCGCTGGAGGGGCGTTTCCGGCGCCTCTATGCCCTGCGCGAGGCGGCGGCGGTGCTGCACTGGGACATGTCGGCCATGATGCCGGCCGGCGGTGCCGCGGCGCGCACCGAGCAGCTCGCGGCGCTCGACGTGACCTGCCACGAGCTCATCACCGACGCGGCGATGGGCGAGCTCTTCGCCCAGGCCGAGGTCGAGACCGCCACGCTCGACCCCTGGCGCGCCGCCAACCTGCGCGAGATGCGCCGCGAGTGGCTGCACGCCACGGCGCTCGAGGCCGGGCTGGTCGAGGCCCTGTCGCGCGCCTGCAAGCGCTGCGAGTTCGCCTGGCGCGCGGCGCGGCCGGCCAGCGACTTCGCCGCCGTGCTGCCCTCGCTCAAGGAGCTGCTCGCCCTGGTGCGCCAGGCGGCGGCGGCCAAGGCCGAGCGCCTCGGCCTTTCGTCCTACGACGCGCTGCTCGACGAGTACGAGCCGGGCGGCCGCTCGGCCCGCATCGACGCGGTCTTCGCGCCGCTCGAATCCTCGCTGCCCGGCTTCCTCGAGCAGGTGCTAGCCAAGCAGGCGCGCGAGGGCCGGCCGCTGCGCCCGCCGGGCCCCTTCCCGCGCCGCAAGCAGGAGAAGCTCGGCCGCCGCCTCATGAAGACGGTCGGCTTCGATTTCGACTACGGCCGGCTCGACGTCTCGCTGCATCCCTTCTGCGGCGGCGTGCCGGACGACGTGCGCATCACCACGCGCTACGACGAGGCCGACTTCATGAAGGCGCTGATGGGCGTGCTGCACGAGACCGGCCACGCCATGTACGAGCGCGGCCTGCCGCCCGACTGGCGCCTGCAGCCGGTCGGCGCGGCGCGCGGCATGGCACTGCATGAAAGCCAATCTTTGCTGGTCGAGATGCAGGCCTGCCGCTCGGCCGACTTCATCGCCTTCGCCGCGCCGCTGCTGCGCGAGACCTTCGACGGCCCAGGGGACAAAGGGGACCCGGCTTGGGGGACCGCCAACCTGATCCGCCTCTACAACTGGGTCGAGCCCGGCTTCATTCGGGTCGACGCCGACGAGGTGACCTATCCGGCGCACGTCATCCTGCGCTATCGCCTGGAGAAGGCGATGATCAAGGGCGAGGTGCAGCCGGACGACCTGCCCGGCGCCTGGAACGAGGGCATGCGGGCGCTGCTCGGCCTGGTGCCGCCCGACGACGGCCTCGGCTGCCTGCAGGACATCCATTGGTACGACGGCGCCTGGGGCTACTTCCCGACCTACACGCTGGGGGCCATGGCCGCGGCGCAGCTCTTCGCCGCCGCGGTGGCGGCGGTGCCGGAGATCCCGGCGGCGCTCGGCCGCGGCGACTTCCAGCCGCTGATGGCCTGGCTGAAGGCGAAGGTGCACGCCCATGCCTCCTTCCTCACCACCGACGCGCTGCTGACCGAGGCCACCGGCAAGCCGCTCGACCCGCAGGTTTTCATGGACCATTTGCGGGCGCGGTATCTGGGGTAAGCGCTTAAACGTACTCCCCCTCACCCGGTTCGCCGAATGACTTGCGCGCCTGACGGCGCCCAAGTCATGGCGAACCGCCCTCTCCCTCTCGGGGGAGAGGGCAATAGGAGCCGGCGCGCCTCTTTCCCTCGCCCCACCGGGGGAGAG
>JBHJOF010000334.1:0-18955 GCA_050330055.1 Kiloniellales bacterium | reverse complement strand
GGCGCAGGTTGAATCACCCTCACCCTCCCAACGCTTCGCGTTGGGCCCCTCCCTCTCCCCTCGAGGGAGAGGGATTCCAGAGCGCGCTTGTTTGTTCCCCTCTCCCTTGGAGGGGAGAGGGAGGGGCCCAAGCGACCGCAGGTCGCTTGGGAGGGTGAGGGTGACCACGGACCCGACGCGAAGCGGCGGGAGGATGCGAGCGGTTTGTTGCGGTGTCCGCGCTGTCGCCTTGGTCGTACACGACCGCGCTAATGCCCCTGCGCCTTATGTGCTTCGGCGAAGGCGGCCTGCTGCTCGGGCGACGCCTCCTGCTGGTGCTTGGCCTTGTACTCGGCGTAAGGCATACCGTAGACGATCTCGCGCGCCGTGTCGTAGTCCATCTCCAGGCCGCGCTCCTCGGCCGCGGCCTTGTACCACTTGGAGAGGCAATTGCGGCAGAAGCCGGCCAAGTTCATCATGTCGATGTTCTGCACGTCCGGATGGCTGCGCAGGTGCTCGACCAGGCGGCGGAAGGCCGCGGCCTCGAGCTCGGTGCGGGTCTGCTGGTCCATGTCGCGGTCTCTCCCGGTTGTTGGCCGTGATTGTACCAGACTTGGGTATCAAGACACCGCCTTGCCAGCCCTCCACGGCCCTTGCTGGAAGGGGGGCGCCTCGCACCGCCGGCCCTCATACTTCGACAAGCTCAGCATGAGGGCCTCGTGCTGAGCCTCTAGAAACCTCATCCTGAGCCTGTCGAAGGATGAGGATTACGCTGGGGTGCAGCTTTCCGGGAACGAATACTAAACCCCCGCCACGGTCTCCTCGATCAGGAAGTCGACGACCTGGCGCAGGGCCTCGTCTTTGTCGGCGCCGGCGTTGCGGGCGGCTTCGTAGACGGCGCACTGCTGGTGCGCGCTGGTGCCGCGCCTGAGGATCTCGCGGGCGTGGCGCGCCTCCTCGACGCAGTCGAGCGACAGCGCGTCGATCTCGATCAGCTCCAGGATCTCCTCCAGCAGGTCGGCGTAGGGCACGATCTCGCCCTTGCCGAAGTCGACCAGTCCCTCGTCGATGCCGTAGCGCTGGGCGCGCCAGCGGTTCTCCTGCACCAGCATGTTGGAGTAGCGGCGCCAGCGCTGGTTCGAGCGCTTCAGGCGGTAGAGCATGCGCAGCAGGCAGAGGTAGATCGAGGCGATCGCGACAGCGTCCTTGACCTGGGTGCAGACGTCGGCGATGCGCATCTCCAGGGTCGGGAAGCGCGCCGAGGGGCGCACGTCCCACCAGATCTTGGTGCCGTCCTCGAGCAGCCCGGCCTGCACCAGGATGTCCAGGTGGCGCTGGTACTCGGCGAAGCTGTCGAAGGTCTCCGGCAGGCCGGTGCGCGGCATCTCGTCGAACACCGCCAGGCGGTAGGACTTGAGGCCGCTGTCCTCGCCGCGCCAGAAGGGCGAGGAGGTCGAGAGCGCCAGCAGGTGCGGCAGGAAATAGGAGATCTGGCTCAGGAGGTCGATGCGCAGCTCGTCGTCGTCCAGGCCGACGTGCACGTGCATGCCGCAGATCAAGAGGCGCCGCACCACGCCCTGCAGGTCGCGGGCGAGCGCGTTGTAGCGCTCCTTGCGGGTGTGCTTCTGCCATTCCCAGTTGGCGAAGGGATGGGTCGAGGCGGCGATCAGCGCCAGGCCGTGCTCGGTCGCCACCTCGGCCACGGTGCGGCGCAGATAGGCGAGCTCCTCGGCCGCGGTCTTGATGCCGTCGCACTTGCTGGTGCCGATCTCGATCTGGCACTGCAGGAACTCGGGGCTGACGCGGCCCGCGAGGCGCCGCTCGCAGTCCTTCATCAGGCTCTCGGGCGGGTCGGTCACCAGGTCGCGCGTCCGGCGGTCGACCAGGAGGTATTCCTCCTCGATCCCGACCGTGAAGCTCGGCTCCGACTGCGCCATCAATGCTGCTCCGCCGCGAAGACGTCCGGGTCGGCCAGGCAGCCCGCCAGCACCTCGCCCAGCACCTCGGCGAGCAGCGCCGCCCAGTCGGCCGCGCCATGCTGGGTGTCGATCAGGTCCTGGCGCAGCTCGATCAGCACGTGCGGCAGGCCCCGCGGCTCGGCGTGATGGTGCAGCGTGTGACCGTGGCCGTCGCGGCCCGAGTAGGGCTCGTTGTCGCCGACCGTGAGACCGCGGGCGCGCAGCCGCTCGATCATCGGCCGCGGCAGGCGCGCGTCGCGGTTCCACAGGATGCCGACCTGCCAGGGCCGCTCGATGCCCTTCATGACCGGCGTGAAGGAGTGCATCGAGACGATGGCCGGGGCGCACACCTTATCCCCTGGGCCATGCCGCATCAGGACGCGCTGCCTGGCCTCGACGGCGCGGGCGACGGCGGCGTGATAGGGCCGGTAGAAGCTGGCCAGGCGGGCCTCGCGCTCGGCCGGGGTGAGCGCGCGGTTGGCCGGCACGATCACGCCGTCGCTGATCTGCGGCATCAGGGTCGGGTCATCCTCCGGCCGGTTCGGGTCGACGATCAGGCGCGAGAAGTGGCTGAGGACCGCCGGCGCATCGAGACGCTCGGCCAGGCGCCGGGTGACCTCGGCGATGCCGATGTCGAAGGCGATATGGCGCGCGCGCTGCGCCTCGTCGAGGCCGAGCGAATCGAGGGCGCGCGGGATGAAAGCACTGGCGTGGTCGCAGACCAGCAGCAGCGGCGCCCCCATCCCCTTCAAGGCCGCCTCATTGGCCAGCGCAAAAGGGCGCGGCTCATCCGGCGCCAGCAGGGCGCCGTCCGTCCCCGCCTGGCCTCCGGGGGCCTCGCTCTCCAGGGTCATGGCCGCATCCGACATGGGCCGGGATCATAGCCCGAGCCCCTCCGTTGCAACAATGCACCAGCGGGCCTAATAGTGGGGGCGCCCCAAGCCGGACCCAGCCATGAAGCCCAACACCTTCTTCTGCATCGACGGCCACACCTGCGGCAACCCGGTGCGCCTGGTGGCGGGCGGCGGGCCACCGCTCGAGGGCCGCAGCATGAGCGAGAAGCGGCAGCACTTCCTCGCCCATTACGACTGGATCCGCACCGGCCTGATGTTCGAGCCGCGCGGCCACGACATGATGTCGGGCTCGATCCTCTATCCGCCGACCCGCGACGACTGCGACGTGGCGGTGCTGTTCATCGAGACCAGCGGCTGCCTGCCGATGTGCGGCCACGGCACCATCGGCACGGTGACCTTCGCGCTCGAGCGCGGCCTGGTGCAGCCGCGCGAGGACGGCCTCTTGGCGCTCGACACCCCGGCCGGGCGGGTCGAGGCGCGCTATCGCGTGAGCAACGGTGCCGGCAACGGCGCAGGGAGCAACGACCACGTCGAGGCGGTGCGGATCACCAACGTCGGCGCCTACCTGGCGGCCGAGGGCGTCGTGGTCGACTGCCCGGAGCTGGGCAAGCTCGCCTTCGACATCGCCTATGGCGGCAACTTCTACGCCATCCTGGAGCCGCAGCAGAACTACCGCGACCTGGCCGATCTCACGGCCGGCGACCTGGTGCGGCTCTCGCCGGTGCTGCGCGAGCGCCTGAATGAAGCGATCGAGGTGGTGCATCCCGAGGACCCGACGATCCGCGGCGTCAGCCACATCCTCTGGACCGGCAAGCCGGCCCATCCCGAAGCGCACGCGCGCAACGCGGTGTTCTACGGCAGCAAGGCGATCGACCGCAGCCCCTGCGGCACCGGCACCTCGGCGCGCATGGCGCAGCTCGCGGCGCGCGGCGAACTCAAGGTGGGCGAGGACTTCGTGCACGAGTCGATCATCGGCTCGCTGTTCCGCGGCCGGGTCGAGGCCGAGACCCGGGTCGGCAATCATCGGGCCATCGTGCCGTCGATCGAGGGCTGGGCGCGCATCACCGGCTTCAACACCATCTTCATCGACGAGCGCGATCCCTACGCGCACGGCTTCCAGGTTCTGTGAAGAGGCACTGGCCGCGGCAGCAGCCGCTGCTGAGCCTCGACACGGCGCAGGCGACGCGCCTGCTGCGGCCGCTCGATCGCGATATCGCGGTGGTCGAGGTGACGCCGCTGGCGAGCGGGCTCATCAACACGAACCTGCGCGTCCGGCTGGCCGGGCAGGCGGACCCGCTGCTGCTGCGCCTCTACCGGCGCGGCGCGGCCGAGGCGCGCAAGGAGGCGGCCATCGCGCGCCTGCTGCAGGGCCGCGTGCCGGCGGCGCGCGTGCTGCACGTGGCCGGCCACAATCCCGTGACCGGCCACGCCTACGCGGTCTTCGAGTGGATCGAGGGCGAGTGCTTCGATCTGGTTCTGCCGACGCTGGACGACACGGCGCTCGACCGGCTCGGTCAAGCGATCGGCCGCGTGCTGGCCGCGATTCACGGCATCTATTTCGATCGCTACGGCTTTCTCGCCGACGACCTGAGCCTGGCGGAGGCAATCGATGTCGACGGAAAGGGCGTGCTTGCCTTTGTCCGCCGATGCCTGAGTGAAGGCCCGGCCAGGGCGCGGCTGGGCGAGGCGCTGGCAGTCCAACTTATCGTTTTCATGGAAAGCGAGAGCGCGGCGGTGGACGGCTGGCTGCCGCCGCCCTGCCTGGTGCACGGCGACTTCAACCCGGCCAACCTGCTGGTCCGTCGCGACGCTTCGTCTGGCGAGTGGATGCTGGCCGCAGTGCTCGACTGGGAGTTCGCGCTCGCCGCCACGCCAGCCTTCGACTTCGGCAACCTGCTGCGCCCGCCACTGGGCCAGCAGGGCGGCTTCGTGCAAGCCCTGGCGGCCGGCTACCGCGCCGCCGGCGGCCAGCTACCCGATGGCTGGCAGCGCATCGCCCGCCTGGTCGACCTGACCGCCTGGACCGAGATGCTGTCACGCCCGAACTGCGCCGACGCGGTGATCGCCGACGCACGGAGCATCATCCGCGCGACGGTCGCGGATGATCTCCGAGAAGACATTTGAATCACCAGTGTTCGGACTCGTCCTTCGAGACGGCCCTTTCGGGCCTCCTCAGGACGAGGTGTTTTGCTCTCCTGAGCAAAACACACCCTCATGCTGAGGAGCCTGCCGTAGCTTTAGCGTAGGCAGGCGTCTCGAAGCATGAGGCAGATTCCACTCCGCCCGCCCTACTCCGCCGCCAGCTTGGGGCGGGCGTCGAGGGCGGACTGGATGATCGCCGTGACGCGCTGGCGCTCCTCGCCTTCGAGCAGGCGGCGCGGGGCGCGCACGTCCTCGGTGCCGTGGCCGCACAGGGCCTGGGCCAGCTTGATGTACTGCACCAGCTTGACGTGGCAGTCGAGGTGCAGCACCGGCATGAACCAGCGATAGAGCGCGCGCGCCTCCTCCCACTGGCCGGCCCGCGCCAGAGTCCAGAGCCGCAGGCTTTCCTCGGGGAAGGCGTTGACCAGGCCGGCGACCCAGCCGCTGGCGCCGAGCAGGATCGATTCGACGATCAGGTCGTCGACGCCGCAGAACAGCACGTAGCGGTCGCCGCAGGCGTTCACGATGTCGGTCAGGCGGCGCGGATCGTCCGAGGACTCCTTGATCGCAACAAGCGTCGGCTCGTCGGCCAGCTCGGCGAACATCTCGGGCGTGATGTCGACGCCGTAGGAGACCGGGTTGTTGTAGCACATGATCGGCAGCTCGCTGGCCTGCGCCACCGCGCGGTAGTGTGCCAGGGTCTCGCGGCCGTCGGACTTGTAAACCATGGCCGGCAGCACCATCAGGCCGTCGACGCCGAGCGCCTCGGCATCGACGGCAAAGCGGCAGGCCGCGGCGGTCGAGCTCTCGGCCACGCCGCTCAAGACCGGCACGCGGCCGTCCGCGGCTTCGAGCGCCATCTTGAGGACGGCGCGCTTCTCGTCGGGTTCCAGGGTGGTGTTCTCGCCCAGGGTGCCCAGCATGATGAGGCCGTGCAGGCCGCTGCGGATCAAAGTCTCGATATGCGCCTTGGTGGCCTCCAGGTCGAGCGACTGGTCCGAGCGGAACTGCGTCGTGACCGCCGGGTAAACGCCTTCCCACTCCACGTTCATGGTGACTTCTCCCGTATCCCTGGTTCCCACTCCCATCGCTTATCACGAAAGCGCCGGCCTGTCATGGCAGGCCCGCCGGTCCGTCTGGCCAGGGGGATGGCGGCTGGGCTAGCTTGGCGCCACCGAGCGAGGGGACCCGATGCGGGATAGCGAGCCTAGGGCGCTGCTGCGCCGACTGTTCGACGCGGCCCTGGCCGCGGCCGACCCGGCCAAGGTGGTGCCGAAGCACCTGCCGCCGCCGCCCGAGGCCGGCCGCAGCATCGTGATCGGTGCCGGCAAGGCGGCCGGCGCCATGGCCAAGGCGGTCGAGGACCACTGGAGCGGCGGATCGCCGCCGCAGGGCCTGGTGGTGACCCGCTACGGCCATGCCGCACCCTGCCGCCATATCGAGGTGGTCGAGGCGGCCCATCCGGTGCCCGACGCGGCCGGCCGCGCCGTAGCCGAGCGCATCCTGGCCATGGTCCAGGGCCTGAGGGCAGAGGACCTGGTGATCTGCCTGATCTCGGGCGGCGGCTCGGCCCTGCTCGCCCTGCCCGCCCCCGGCCTTTCGCTGGACGACAAGCAGGCGGTCAACCGGGCCCTGCTGCGCTCGGGCGCCGATATCGGCGAGATGAACTGCGTGCGCAAGCACCTCTCGGCGATTAAGGGCGGCCGGCTGGCCGCCGCCGCGGCGCCGGCCCGCGTGGTCAGCCTGCTGATCTCGGACGTGCCGGGCGACGACCCGGCGGTGATCGCCTCCGGCCCCACGGTGCCCGACCCGACCTGCTTCGCCGACGCCCGGGCGATCCTCGCCAAGTACGGCATCGAGCCGCCGCCGGCGGTGCGCGCCCGCCTGGAGCGGGCCGAGGACGAGACCCCCAAGCCGGGGGACCCGCGCCTGGCGCGCAGCGAGCTGGTCATGATCGCCCGGCCGCAGGATTCGCTGGAAGCGGCCGCCGCGGCTGCCCGGGCGGCCGGGGTGGCGCCGCTGATCCTGGGCGACGCCATCGAGGGCGAGGCCCGCGAGGTGGCCCGGGTCATGGCCGGCATGGCGCTGCATTGCGCCCGCGAGGGCCAGCCCGCTCAGCCGCCCTGCGTCCTGCTGTCCGGCGGCGAGACAACGGTCACGGTGCGCGGCCAGGGGCGGGGCGGCCGCAACGCCGAGTTCCTGCTGGCCCTGGCGGTGGCCCTGAACGGCGCGCCGGGCATCCACGCCATTGCCTGCGACACCGACGGCATCGACGGCACCGAGGACAATGCCGGCGCGATCATCGGCCCGGACAGCCTGGAACGGGCCGCCAGGGCCGGCCTCGACGCCAAGGCGCGGCTGGCCGACAACGACGGTTACGGCCTCTTCGCCGCCCTCGACGACCTGATCGTCACCGGCCCGACGCTGACCAACGTGAACGACTTCCGCGCCATCCTGGTGCTGCCGGAGGGGGCTCCCGGCGCATGACACACCTTCATAAGCAGTTAAGTCACATGCATTTAATCTTTCCGCCCTGTTAATTCTGGCTATTCTGCCGAGCCATGCGACGACACCGCAAAGCCAAGATCATCGCCACCCTGGGCCCGAGCAGCTCCGACGCCGAAGCCCTGCGCGCGCTCTATCAGGCCGGGGCCGACGTGTTCCGCCTGAATTTCAGCCACGGCAGCCACGAGGACCATCGCGAGCGCCTCTTCCTGATCCGCAAGATGGAGCGCGAGGTCGAGCGCCCGATCGGCGTGCTGCTCGACCTGCAGGGGCCGAAGCTGCGGGTCGGCAAGATGGAGGACGGCGCCGTCGAGCTCGAGACCGGTGCGCACTTCCGGCTCGACCTGGACGAGACGCCAGGCACGGTTGAGCGCGCGCCGCTGCCGCATCCCGAGGTCTTCGCAGCGCTCGACCAGGGCACCACCCTGCTGCTCGACGACGGCAAGCTGCGCCTCGAGGTGCTGGAATGCGGCCCGAACTACGCCGAGACCCGCGTGGTGACCGGCGGGCGCCTGAGCGACCGCAAGGGCGTCAACGTACCCGACGTGGTGCTGCCGATCTCGCCCCTGACCGAAAAGGACCTGCGCGACCTGGAGTTCGGCCTCGATCTCGGCGTCGACTGGGTCGGCCTGTCCTTCGTGCAGCGTCCACAGGACCTGCTCGACGCCAAACGGCTGATCAACGGCCATGCCGGGATCATGACCAAGATCGAGAAGCCGGCCGCCGTGCAGAGCCTGAGCGAGCTGGTGGCGCTGTCCGACGCGGTCATGGTGGCGCGCGGCGACCTGGGCGTCGAGATGCCGCCGGAAGAGGTGCCGGGCAAGCAGAAGGAGATCATCCGCGCCTGCCGCATCGCCGGCAAGCCGGTGGTGGTGGCGACCCAGATGCTCGAGTCCATGGTCAAGGCGCCGGCGCCGACCCGGGCCGAGGCCTCCGACGTGGCGACCGCGGTCTACGACGGTGCCGATGCGGTCATGCTGTCGGCGGAGACCGCGGCCGGCGACTATCCCGTCGAATCGGTCGCCATGATGGACCGCATCATCCGCAGCACCGAGCGCGACCCGACCTACGAGCCGATCCTGCACGCGCTGCGCACCGAGCCCGAGGCGACGCCGGCCGACGCCATCTCGACCGCCGTGGCCCAGGTTGCCAAGACGATCTCAGCGGCGGCGATCGTCAGCTACACCATGTCCGGCTCGACCGCGCTGCGCACGGCGCGCGAGCGGCCGCATTCGCACATCGTCGTGCTCACCAACAAGATCGAGACGGCGCGCCGCCTGGCGCTGCTGTGGGGCGCGCACTGCGTGCACACGTCGGACGTCACCAATACCCAAGAGATGGTCGACAAGGCGAGCCGCATTGCGCTGCAGGAAGGCATCGCCGGCTTCGGCGATTCGCTGGTGATCACCGCCGGCGTCCCCTTCGGCACGCCGGGCACCACCAACCTGCTGCGCATCGCCACCCTGCGGCGCTAAAGGCAGGTCCTGCGGCCGATCGGTTTCAGGCCTGTTGGGGAACTCGTAACGCGCAAACACACCGGTATCGTCCCGGGGCTTGTCCCCGGGACCCATTGGCGTGACGTCGTACCGAACGTCTAGGTCATTGGGTCCCGGCAACAAGTGCCGGGACGACTGCGCGGCGCGAAGCTATGCGCAGCGCTGCAGCCTTGGCTGTGACTAGGGCGAGCATCTCCTGCCTCAAATGTATGAATGTCGAAGTCTTGATGGGGAGGGCGGACAACAATTAGCAGAACTCTCTTAGCCAAACAGCTTGGTTCAGCGTGCCGACGCGGCGGCCGGCTGGCGGCGCAGGGCGGCCCGGACGCGCCGGCCGAGCTCGCTGCGGCCGAAGGGCTTCATGAGCAGCGGCAGCGAATGGTGATCCGGCGCATCGTCCGACTGCCTGGCATAGCCGCTCATGCAGAGCACGCCGATGCCCGGCCGGCGCCGCGTCACCTCCTTCGCCAGATCGAAGCCGGAGAGCTCGCCCGGGAGGACCACGTCGGTCAGCAGCAAATCGACCTCGTCCTGCTGATCGAGAAAAGTGAGCGCCTCGGCACCGTCCCCGCAGACAGCAACCTCGTAGCCGAGATCCTTCAGCATGCCGGCCGTGGTGTCCCGCACGTCCGGGTCGTCTTCGACGACCAGGACGCGCTCGCCGGCGCCTCGCGCGCTGTCGCCGTCGCTTTCCTGCGGCCAGTCGGTCGGGCCGTCCTGGCCGCCGCGCGGCAGATAGAGTCGCACCGCCGTGCCGCGGCCGCCCTCGCTCTCGATGGTGACATGGCCGCCGGACTGCCGCACGAAGCCATAGACCGAGCTGAGCCCGAGGCCGGTCCCGCGGCCCGGTCCCTTGGTGGTGAAGAAGGGATCGAAGGCGTGGGCGAGAACCTCCGGCGGCATGCCGGCGCCGTCGTCCTCCACCGTGATGCGGAGATAGTCGCCCGGCGGCAAGGGCCCCACGGCCCTGGCTTCTTCGGGCGCGAGCGACAGGTTCGCGGTGTTGATCGTCAGGCGCCCGCCATTCGGCATGGCGTCGCGGCTGTTGATTGTCAGGTTGAGCAGCGCGCTTTCGAGCTGGCTCGGATCGATGACGCAGTGCCACAGGCCCGGCGCGAGATCGCAGCGCACCACGATCGTCTCGTCCAGAGTCTGGCGCAGCAAATCGGACAGGCCGGTGATTACCTCGTTGACGTCGGTCGGCACCGGGGTCAGGCGCTGGCGCCGGCTGAAGGCGAGCAGGCGCCGGGTCAGCGCCGCGCTACGCCGGCCGGCCCGCAGCGCCAAATCGATGTGCCGCAAGGCGTCCTCGTTGCCGCTCCCATTGCTGGCGAGCTTGCCGTCGAGAATCTCCAGGTTGCCGAGAATGACCGACAGCAGATTGTTGTAGTCGTGCGCCAGGCCGCCGGTGAGCTGGCCGACCACCTCCATCTTCTGGGCCTGGTGGAGCTGCTCCTGTGCCCGGCGCTGCTCGGTGATGTCCTCCGCCAGGCCGACCCAGTTGGTGACAGTGCCCTCGACGCTGCGCACCGGCGCGATGGCCGTGGCGAGCAGCAGGGCGCCGCCGCCCTTGAACTGGCAGTCGATCTCGCGGCGCCAGACGCAGCCGCTCGCCATGCAGCGGCCGAGCTCGTCGTAGTCCGCCTGGCGCAGGTTGCGGGCGCCGAGACTCTCCAGCATGGCGTCGAGGGTACCGCCGGTACCGCAGCCGGTGATCCGGACGCAGGCCGGGTTGACGTATTCGATGCGTCCCTCGGCGTCGGTAATGAGGATCGCGATCGGGCTCTGCTCGACGGCGCGGGAGAAGGTGTGCAGGCCCTCGGTGAGCTCGGCGTTGCGCCGCTCCTCGGCCTGCAGTCCCGCGGTCATGTCGCGGAAGGCCGAGAGCGTGGCGCCGACCTCGGCGAAGAGGCTGCGGCTCGGCAAGGCGCTGTCGTAGCGCCGTTGCTTGACCGCACCGGCCGCCCGGGACAGCGCTGCCATCGGGCCGGCGATACCGCGCGCCAGCAGGCCGCCAATCAGGCAGGCGAGCAGGCCGATCGCCACCGCCATGTAGATGTTGGCACGCCGGTTGCGCTTCATGGTCGCCAGGAAATCGTCGGCCGGCACCTGCACGGTGATGATCCAGGGCCAGGGGCCGCTGGGGAAGGGCACGAAGGCCGTGAGATAGTCCTTACCGTCCAGGCTGAAATCGGTGAACAGGGTCTCGTGATAGGACAGCGCATCGAGCGGCTGGTTCAGGGAGTCGATCGCGGCGCGGCTGACCGGGTCGGCCAGCTCGTCGCAGCGCGCGAAGCGCAGCAGGTCGGCCTGCTCATCGTGCGGCCGGGTGATCTTGCTGAGCTCGGGGAAGGCGATGACGTCGCCGTCGCGGGTCAGCACGAAGGCGCGGCCGTGCTCGGCGATCTGCAGGCGCGCCAGGAAGCGCGAGAAGGCTGCGATCTCAAGGTCGACGCCGACCACGCCGATCTCGTTGCCGGCCTCGTCGTAGAGCGGTGCCGCGGCGGTGATGCCGGGCTGCCGCGAGGTGTAGAAGATGTAGGGATCGGTCCAGATGCGGGACTTCTGCGCCAACGCCCGGCTGTACCAGGGCCGCTTGCGCGGATCGTAGGGGTCGTCGGGGTCCTGCTTGCGCGCCAGCTCGGTAAAGTCGGCGCCACGCCAGATGAGCTCGACCCTGCGCGCGCCGTCCGCCGCCGTGATGATCTTGGTCAGGTAGCCGTCGGCGACCATCTCGCTGTCACGCTTGACGAAGACGAAGCTGCCGTCGGTGCTGCCGACATAAATGCCGGACATCCAGGGCACCAGGTCCATCATCTCGAGGAAGTAGTTCTCGAGGGGGGTGCGGTCGTCGGCGGAGATCACCTTCTGGCGGAACAGCCCCTGCGTCACGCTGGCGATGTTGGCAACCGGGCGCAGCAGGTCCTCGACGTGCCGGCTGATCTGATTCGCCACGCCGGCCATGAGCTCGCGGCCGTGACGCAGATGGGCCATCTCGGAGGTGGCGTAGGACGACAGCAGAATGGCGCCGACCGTCACGCTCTGAAGCCCGATCACGCCGAGGATCAGGGCAAGCTTGATGGACAGTCGCATGGCGCCCCCTTGGTGCCCCCAAGGCGCGCCTCCAGGTGCCCGTGGGGGGGCCGGATGCGCCCGATGAAGACAGTCCCTTGCCGTCGCACGGACTGTCACCCCTCATTTCCGGAGGGCCGCACCGGACCCCCGATCGAGGCGCTCCCGACAGTTCAAGCTGTCGCTCTCGTTGGGCCGGATTATGTCGCCCTGCTGCCGCGCGTGCAATTGGCCTTGCCCGCTCGCCATGCGGGTCATCGTTGGCGGGCGAACTGCTAGATCTCGCGGTCCTTCAGGACCTTGCGGATCGCCTCGGCGTTGCTGCGCACGCCCGGCATGTGGGGATTGACCGCCAGCGCCGCCTCGAAGGATTGGAGCGCCTGCGGCAGGTCGTCGAGCGCGACGTAGACCAGGCCGCGGCCGGAGAGCGCACCGAAATGGCGCGGCTCCAGGGCCAGCGTCCGCTCGATGTCGTCCAAGGATTCCTCGTACTGCCCGAGAAGGTAGCGCACGGTGGCGCGCTTGTTCCAGCCTTCGGCGAAATCGGGCGCGATCTGCACGATCTGGTCGAAATCCCGGAACGCGCCGCGGCGGTCGCCGCGGTTCATCGCCGCGATGCCCTTCTGCATCAGCAGATGGACCGCGCGGTCGTCGTGCTCGATCCAGATGTGCCAGATTGCCGCCTCGGTGGCCGTGGCCTCGGCCCGGCCGGTGGCGCCCTGGAGCTGGTTGAACAGACCGAACAGGCGCGCGTCGTTCTGGTCCGCCGCCGCCGGCGGGAGGATCGCGCAAGCCAGCGCGATCACGATAGTAAGGATCGCTGCTTCGAGGCTTTTCACAGGCTCAATTATGGGCCAAAACACCTGCTTGCCAAGAGGCGGCACGGCGCCTGGCCTTCACGTTGCGATGAGCCACGGCTGCGCCCGGCCGCCGGACCACATAGGACCGACATGACCGCCAGTCGCTACTTCAGCGCCGACTACGGCGAGGCGCGCGCACGCTTCCTGGATGCGAGCCGCCAGGCCGGCGCCCTGATCGAGAGCCACCGCTGCCCGACGCCAGGGCCGGAGGGCGAACCGCTGTTCACCGACGTCGCCTGGCACGGCCCCAAGGACGCGGCGAGCGTCCTGGTGACGATATCGGGCACGCACGGCGTCGAGGGCTTCTGCGGCTCCGGCGTGCAGGCCGGCTGGCTGGCCGGCGGGCTCGACCGCGAGCGGCCGGCGGAGATCGCGCTGATGCAGATCCACGCCATGAACCCTTATGGCTTCGCCTGGCTGCGACGGGTAACCGAGGACAACGTCGACCTGAACCGCAACTTCGTCGACCACGCCGCGCCCTATCCGGTCAACCCGGGCTACGAGGCGCTGGCCGAGGCGATCTGCCCGCCGGAGTGGAACGACGCGGTGATCGCCGAGACCATGCAGATCCTCCTTGCCTATGCCGAGACCGAGGGCGAATGGGCCCTGCGTGAGGCCATCACCGCCGGCCAGTACAGCCATCCCGACGGCATCTTCTTCGGCGGCCACCAGCCGACCTGGTCGCACCGCATGCTGGAGACCATCTTCGCCGACAAGCTCCGCCACGCGCGTCAGGTCGCGGTGATCGACTACCACAGCGGGCTCGGCCCGCGCGGCCACGGCGAACGCATCTCGGTGCAGGACCGCGGCAGAGAGGCGCTGCGCCAGGCCGAGTCCTGGTACGGCGACATCACCTCGCCTGCCGCGGGCACCTCCTCCTCGGTCGAGATCATCGGTTTCAACGTGCAGGGCATGGAGCGCGCCGTGCCGCACGCGACCCTGACCGCGATCGTCCTGGAGTACGGCACGCAGCCGGCCAAGGAGGTCCAACTGGCGCTGCGCGCCGAGAACTGGCTGCATCTGCACGGCGACCCCGGAACCAGCAAGGGCCGCGCCATCAAACGACAGCTCCGCGACGCCTTCTACCAGGACCAGGACGACTGGAAGGAGATGGTGTTCGAGCGCGCCGTCGATACGCAGCGGCGTGCGCTCGCCGGCTTGAGCGAAGCTTCGTGAAGCGTGGCTGCGCACCGCCTGCAGCATGACGCCCAGCATGACGCCGCGAGTGTCTGGTTGAGAAGGTGCATGTGCTTTCCGTTGTTCGCTTTGTTTATGCCCCCCTCCCTATCCCTCCCCCTCAAGGGGGGAGGGAAAAGATGAGGCGGAGCCGCACTTCGACTCGCCTCCCCCCTCGAGGGGGAGGCCCAGGGGATCAACGGGCGAAGCGCCGGAGGGGGGCCCAGGGACCGCAGGGCGCGAAGCGCCGAAAGGGCATGGCGGAAGTGCCAGTCTTCGTTGCGCCGCTAGGGCCGCGATGCCGGAGGCAACGGGACTGTGCAACAGGCCGTCTTCGGTTTGACCGGTCAGCTGCGGCATGACCCAGCGTCCTACTCGCCTGTTCCTGATCGCGCTGGTCGCAGTGACCGCGATCGGGCCGCTGGCGATGCAGATCTTCATCCCGGCGCTGCCGATCATCCAGCGCGACTTCGGCGTCGCCGCCGGCACGGCGCAGCTCGCGCTCAGCCTGTCGATGCTGGCGATCGCCCTGGCCACGCTCGCCTACGGCCCGCTATCCGACCGCCATGGCCGGCGCCCGGTGCTGATCGGCGGCCTGCTGGTCTACCTGGCCGGCAGCCTGATCTGCACGCTGGCGCCCGACATGGCCTGGCTGATCCTCGGCCGCATCCTGCAGGCTTCGGGCGGCGCGGCGGGAATCGTATTGGCGCGCGCCATCGTGCGCGACGTCTATGCGCACGAGAAGGTAGCGAGCGCGCTCGCCTATCTGACCATGGCGATGATCGTGGCGCCCATGGTGGCGCCGGCGATCGGCGGCATGCTGACCGAGTTCCTGGGCTGGCGCGCCATCTTCGCCAGCGTCGGCATGGTGGGTGTCCCGGTGCTGGCGCTGGTGCTGCTGCGCCTGGCCGAGACCAACAGCCAGCCGGCGCGCCACCGCGGCCTGGCGGGCATGCTGGAGGGCTTCGCCCTGCTGCTGCGCGCGCCGCTGTTCTGCGGCTATGCGCTGAACGGCGCCTTCGCGATGGCCGCCTTCTTCGCCTTCGCCGCCGGCGCGCCCTACCTGATGGTCAACGTCATGGGCCGGCCGGTCAGCGAGTACGGGCTCTACTTCATCGCCGTGTCGTTCGCCTTCATGCTCGGCAACTTCGCCGCCGCGCGCCTGTCGCACCGCCTCGGCGGCGACGCCATGATCCTGGCCGGCAGCGTGCTGGGCCTGGCGGTCATCCTGGTCGGCGCCCTGCTGGCCGCCCTGCATGTCTGGACGCCGCTCGCCATCTTCGGGCCGATGATCTGCATCGCCTTCGGCAACGGGCTCTCTATGCCGAACGCCCAGGCCGGCGCGCTCGGCGTGCTGCCGCGCTCGGCCGGCACCGCCTCGGGCCTGAGCGGCTTCCTGCAGATGGGCATCTCCGCGATCTTCGCCCAGGCGGTCGGCAGCCTGCAGGGCGACAGCCCGGCGGTGATGGTCGCCTTCATGGCCGCCGGCCTCGGCCTCTCGCTGCTGTCGCTGCTGCTCGGCTTCCGCTATGGGCGGGCGCGGGTGACGGAGGCGGGTGGGGATTAGAGCGGCTGAAGACCGGCGGTGACGGATCGAACTCGAATGCTGATATGCTCCGTGGGAGGCTTCATTCGGGGGCACGGAAAACATGGGCTGTAGAGTTCTAATCTTTGGCGCGTCCTACGGCTCGCTGCTCGGCACGAAGCTGTTGATGGCCGGGCATGACGTGACCCTGGTCTGCCGCCGCAAAACCTCGGACCTGATCAACCGGGAAGGCACGGAAGTCCGGATCAAGCTGAAAGGCGAGGACAAGCACCGGGCCATAGGCTCGAAGGATCTGCCCGGACGCCTCACCGCCTGCGTTCCGCAGGATATCGTCGCCTCGGGCTACGATCTGGTGGGGCTCGCCATGCAGGAGCCGCAGTACGCGCACCACTCCATTCGCACCGTGCTGATCCGTATCGCCGAGGAACGCATTCCCTGCCTCTCGATCATGAACATGCCGCCGCTGACCTTTCTCAAGCGGATTCCGGGCCTCGATACGAGCAACCTCGGGGTCAGCTATACCGATCCCTCGGTCTGGGACCGCTTCGACCCGGACTTCATGACGCTGTGCAGTCCCGACCCGCAGGCCTTCCGTCCGCCGGAGGAAAAAGGGAATGTGCTTCACGTGGGCCTGCCGACGAATTTCAAGGCGGCCCGGTTCGGCGATGCCGCCGCCACCGATATGCTGAAGCAGCTCGAAGACGATATCGCGGCGGTGCGGCTCGACGGCAAGGACGTGCCCGTCAAGCTGCGCGTCTACGACTCCGTGTTCGTGCCGCTGGCAAAGTGGAGCATGCTGCTGACCGGCAACTACCGCTGCATCACCCGGGGCGAGCCCCGGTCGATCCGGGATGCCGTGCACGGCGACCTGGCGAAGTCCGAATCCATATACGCCTTCGTCAACGAGCTGGCGCAGCGCCTGGGCGCCGACCCGGCGGACGGGGTGCCGTTCGAGAAATACGCCAAGGCCGCGGAGAGCCTGTTGCGCCCGTCATCCGCGGCCCGCTCCGTCGCCTCCGGCGCACCCTTCATCGAACGGGTCGATGTGCTGGTGCAAGCGATCGCCCGCGACCTGGGCCTGTCCAACCCGGACATCGACGAAACGGTCGCCATCATCGACGAGCGCCTGGACGCCAACGACCCCTTGACGAGTTAGAGCGTAATCCGTTCGGACTGAATCGGCGTATTGCCTCACCCTTCGACAAGCTCAGGGTGAGGAGGGCTTGTGCTGCTCCAGCACAAGCCCTTCATGCTGAGCCTGTCGAAGCATGAGGGTTTGCCCAGTGATTACAAGTGAACGGAAGTTGCTCTAGATAAAGACGGTTTGATCAGTTCCTACTTGCGAAAGCGTGCTGGCGGCTGAGGGTTGTTGGCGGGATTGGTGTCGTGTTTCGACATTCGCGTGATCAACGCGCCGCCCACCAGGGGCCGTAAGTCGGATTCGAGCGCGTCTGCTACCGACTTGGCGTAGACTTCCCTGCCGTCGACATAGAGCGTGAAGGATTTCAGGTACTTCGCCTTCTTGGCGGGATCCTCGATCGTCGCCTTGGTCCACTCATAAAGCGGATAGCTTTCGGTTCCGTGTTTCTCAGCTTCGGCAACATAGTCCGCGAAGGCGGCATACTGACATTTCATCCTGGCGCCATGCCTGACCAGAATATCCGCCAGCGGCTTGATCGCCGGATTGCCGGGATCGCGGCGTGCCACCTCTGCAAGCTCATCATTCAGATAAATCCGTATCTGATAGTCCCATTGATTGCTCATGATTGAGCTCCCTTGGCCACCACGGCAGTTCCGCACTGCATAAGCAAGCTTCCTGCTACAACGTCAGCCCGAGCCGCCGCCCCTCGAAAAAGGCGTTGTTCGCCTCGCGCGGGGCGACGCAGTCGCCGATGGCGTGGAGCTCCAGGCCGCTGCCTGGTCCCTGGGCGGCGAGCTCGCCCTGCAGGCTGGCCTCGGCGACGTTCGGCGTGGCCAAGACCAGAGCGTCGCAGGCGAGGCGCCAGCGGCTGCCGTCGAGCAGGTTGAGGATCGTCGCGCCCCCCTCGTCACCAAGGCCGCCGTGCCATTCGGCGACGGCGGACTCGGTGATGAAGCGCGTGCCGAATCCCGCCAAGCGCTGCCTGAGGCCGATGTCGGCCGACGTACGCTCCAGCTCCTTGCCGACCATGGCTGCGGGCGTCAGCAGCGTAACTTCGTGGCCCTGCTCGGCCAGGTGCCAGGCGGTGCCGCAGCCGCGCCAGTTGCCGCCCTCGTCGAGCAGCAGCACGCGCTTGCCGGGCCGCGCCGCGCGCGCCATCACCTCCTCGACCGACCAGACCTGGCCGCGCTCGATACCCGGGATCGCCAGCTGCTGCGGCAGCGCGCGCTGGAAGCCGACGCCGTCGGGCAGCGAGCCGGTTGCCAGCACCACGGCGTCGGCGCCGGAGGCCTCGATCTCGGCCGCCTCCATGAGCGCGTTGTAGCGGACCGTAACCTGCAGCTTCTCGAGCTGCCCCCGGTACCACTCGATCAGGTCGAGGATCTGGCCGCGCCGCGGCTGCAGGCCGGCCAGGCGGAACTGGCCGCCGAGCTGGTCGCTCGCCTCCGCAAGGGTCACCTGGTGGCCGCGCTCGGCCGCCACGCGCGCTGCCTCGAGACCGGCCGGGCCGCCGCCCACCACCAGGATGCGGCGCGGCTTGGCAGCCGGCGTGAAGCGGTCGCCGCCCCACTCGAACTCGCGGCCGGCCGAGGGGTTGACCAGGCAGGAGATCCAGTAGTCACGGAAGCGCCGGCCCCAGCAGTTGCGGTTGCAGGAGATGCAGGGGCGGATGTCCTCGGGCCGCCCCGCGCGCGCCTTGTTGGCGAGATGGGGATCGGCGATCTGGCCGCGCACGATCGAGACCATGTCGGCCTGGCCGGAGGCGATCACGTAGTCGGCGTTCTCCGGCGTGCGGATGTGGCTCTCGGCCTGCACGCGGGCGTGCGTCACCGCCTGCTTGAGGCCGGCGGCGAAGTCGGCGCCCAGCTTGTCCGGGTAGAGGAAGGTCGGCATCAGGCGCGTGAAGTCGAAGTAGCTGCCGGTGCCGCAGGTCACGTAGTCGATCAGGCCGCGCTGGTCGTGCCAGGCGATCACCTCCTGCAGCGCCTCGAGCGACAGCGTCACCTCGACGTTCGGCTCCATCGAGACCGCGATGCCGATGATGAAGTCCTCGCCCACGGTCTTGCGGATGCGACCAATGATTTCCGCCGAGAAGCGCATGCGGTTCTCGAAGGAGCCGCCCCAGCGGTCGTCGCGCCGGTTGCTCCAGGGCGTCCAGAACTGGTCGATGAGCGCGTTATAGGCGGCGAAGAGCTCGACGCCGTCGAAACCCGACTCCTTCGCCCG
>JBHJOF010000333.1:0-11461 GCA_050330055.1 Kiloniellales bacterium | reverse complement strand
AGGACTTCGAGGCAAGCCTCGCAAGCGCCGAGACCTGGCTCTACCTTGCCAGCGTCCAACTCCTCATGCGCAGATTGGCAAGAGCTTGAAGACACTCAATTCATTTCGAGTCGGACTCTTAGGCGGGCCGCTAAGCTGTTCAGTGTTAGCGGTTGAAATTCGATCCCGTCCGGTGGCGTAAGAACGTCTATGTAGTAGTCTTGCTTTATGGGAACTTGGATGTTTGGTCTTGCGAGGTCGTCACTGGACCACTTAGCGTCTAGCGCCAATGCACGCAGACTAGCAACGAATCTCTGGATGTTCTCTGCGGTAGGTTCAAGCATAAGATCCAAGTCGTCGACAGCCATTAGGTCGCGGCAGTTATGAAATGCAACCGCCATGCCACCTACGACAAGGAAATTCACTTTCTGATCAGTCAGCGCCTGAACGAATTCACGGTTGCTTCCAGAAGTGAAAAGCTGATTGTGTACCGGCATGCCCTAGCCGATTCCAAGAGCCGTTCCACGACACCCATTTAGCACCCCGCCTACTTGACGAACAGCTTGCGCGGAAACTCGGCGAAGGTCTCGGCGCCCTTGTCGGTCACCACGAAGGACTCGCTGATGGTGAGGCCGTAGCTCTCCATCCAGATCGCCGGGATGCAGTGGAAGGTCATGCCCGCCTGCAGCACAGTGCGGTCGCCGGCGCGCAGCGAGCAGGTCAGCTCGCCCCAGGTCGGCGGATAGCCGATGCCGACCGGATAGCCGATGCGGCTCTCCTTCTCGATGCCGTGGCGCTCGATCACCGCGCGCCAGGCGGCCGCCAGCTCCTCGCAGACCACGCCGGGCTTGACCGCCTCGAGCACGGCCTCCAGCCCCTCGGCGATCACGTTGGCGACCAGGTCCATGCGATCGTCCGGCTTGCCGAGCAGCAGGCAGCGCGACAGCGGCGCGTGATAGCGGTGCCGGCAGCCGCCCAGCTCGATGTAGAAGAGGTCGCCCTCGATCAGCGGCGCGTCGCTCCAGGAGAGGTGCGGCGCGGCGCAGAGCTCGCCCACCATGGCGTTGGGCGGCTTGCAGGTGAAGGTGCCGCCGAACTCCGGCGTGCCGGCGGTGGTGACGCGATAGACCTCGGCCATGACGTCGCACTGGCGCACGCCGAGCTCGGCCTTGTCGATCGCCGCCTGCATGGCCGCCTCGGCGATCTTGCCGGCCTGCCTGAGGTACTGAATCTCCTGCTCCGACTTCACCATGCGGGCCCAGTTGATCAGCAGGAAGGCGTCGACGAAGTCGGCGTTCGGCAGCTTCTCGGTCAGGATCGCGTGCCAGCGCGCCGTGTAGTAGTAGTCGTCCATCTCGACGCCGATGCGCTTGCCGGCCCAGCCGCGCTCCTCGATCAGCTCGGCCAGGCGACCAATGGGATGGCGCTCGGCCGAGGCGACATAGTTGTCCGGGTAGGGCACGATGTTGGCCTCGTCCATGAAAACGGTCAGGCGCGCGCCGACCGCATCCATGGCACGGCCGAACCAGATCGGCTGCGCCTCGTCGGCGGCCAGCAGCACCATCTGCGGCGTGTAGAACGACCAGCCGTCATAGCCGGTCAGCCAGAACTGGTTGGCCGGGCTCGCCACCAGCAGCAGTTCGATCCCGGCCTGCTCCATCCGCTCCTTGGCGCGGGCGATGCGGGTCTCGAACTCGGCCGGCTCGAACAGGCGCATGGTCATGGATCGAGGCTCCTTCCCGCTCGCTGATACTGATCACCAACGCTGCAGGCTAACCCCGCGTTCCCGGCGGAGCCAGCGGCGCGCTCGAGGGGACTGTACCCAAAGGGGACTGTCCCCGGGCCGGAGCACCGCGGGAACAGTCCTCCGCGGCGAGGCTGGTGCACCGGGTCAGGAGTGGTTCATCGCTTGGCCGCCGTGACCTTGATCTCGACCAGGTCGCCCGGTGCCAGCGCGGTGCCGACGCAGGCGCGGCAGGGCCAGCCATCGTCCGGAATCCAGTCGCACCAGACCGCGTCCATCTCGGCCTTGGTCGCCATGTCGGCGAGATAGACCACGGCCTCGAGGATGCGGTGCTTGCTGCTGCCGGCCTCGGCCAGGTTGCGTTCCAAGTTTTCCAGGGTGGCGCGGGTCTGCTCCGCCACCGTGCTGCCGCGGCCCTGCGCCGTGGCCACGCTCCACAGCAGCCCGCCGTGCTCGACGCTGCGGCAGCGGCCGCGCGCCCCGCCCGGCGTGCGATCTATGTCGGTCATGTGACTTCCCCTCTTCTCGCGGTCCCAGCCCATTATCCATGGCCGACCGGGCCCGCACCAGCCAGGCGGGGGCGATAGGCCTTGCCGGGCCACCGGACAGAGCCTAAGCCAGAGCCATGCGCTTGACCGCCGAGGAACAGTCCCTACTCGCCCCCGACGCACCGCCGGCCGGCGCCCTGGCGATGCGCATCCTGGTCGAGACCGCCCGCCAGCTGGGTGCCAGCGAGCTGGTGCCGATCACGAGCGCGCACATCGACGGCTGCCTCTATCACGGCGAGTCCGGCATGCTCTTCGCCGAGCGCCTGCGCGATCTCGGTGGCCGCGTGCAGGTCCCCGCTTCACTCAACGTCGGCGCCCTCGATCTGCTGCACCCCGAGATCGTCAGGGCCGAGCCGGCCGTGCAGGCGCTGGCGCGGCGCCAGATGCAGGCCTACCTGGCGCTCGGCTGCCAGCCGACCTGGACCTGCGCGCCCTACCAGGCGGGCCATCGCCCCAAGTGCGGCGAGCAGATCGCCTGGGCCGAGAGCAACGCCGTGGTCTTCGCCAACTCGGTGCTGGGCGCACGCACGGAACGTTACGGCGACTTCCTCGACATCTGCGCCGCCATCGCCGGCCGCGCGCCCTACGTCGGCCTGCACCGGCCCGAGAACCGCCGCGCCCGGCTGCTGATCGACATCGAGGGCCTCTCGCAGGCGCTGCGCCGCGAGCCGGCCTTCTATCCGGTGCTGGGGTCCTGGCTCGGCGAGACGGCGGGAAGCACGGTGGCCGCGATCCGTGGCGTGCCGCGCGACGTGCCGGAAGACAGCCTGAAGGCGCTGGGGGCGGCCGCCGCCTCGACCGGCGCGGTCGGCCTGTTCCACGTCATCGGCGTGACGCCCGAGGCGGCGACCGAGGCCGAGGCTTTCGGCGGCGTTCCTCCCGAGGAAACCATCGCCGTCACCGCCGCGATGGCGCGGGCGGCGCGCGACAAGCTCTCGACCACCGTGAGCGAGACCATCGACTGCGTCGCGCTCGGCAGCCCGCATTTCTCGCTGGCGGAATGCCGCGCCTTCGCCCGCCTCCCCGCCGGCAAGCGGTTCAAGGTTCCGGTCTATCTCTGCACCCGGCGCGACCTCCTGACCGCGCTGGAAGCCGGCGGCGAGCGCGCGGCCTTGGAGGAAGCCGGCGTCACCTTTGTCGTCGACACCTGCGTGGTGGTGACGCCCATCCTGCGCCGTGCGGGAGCCGACGGCGGCATCATGATGACCAACAGCGGCAAGTTCGCCCACTACGGGCCGGCCAACACGGGCTATCAGGTGGTCTACGGCTCGCTCGCCGACTGCGCCCGTTCGGCCGCAAGCGGCCGGGTCGAGCGCGACGAGTCCCTATGGGCCTGACCCTGCAGGGCCGGCCGCTGATCGACGGTGACGCGCAGGGACCGCTGTTGCGCCTCGCCGCACCGCTCTCCTTCTGGGGCGGCGTCGACCCGCAGACGGGCGTGATCATCCAGCCCAGACATCCCGACCACCGCGCCTCGATTGCCGGCACGATCCTCGCCATCCCGCGCACCGTCGGCTCCAGCTCCTCGAGCGCGGTGCTGCTCGAGCTGATCCACCGGGGCAAGGCGCCCAAGGCCATCCTCCTGGGCGAGCCCGACGCGATCACCGCGCTCGGCGTCCTGGTCGCGCAGGAGATGGGCTTCGGCAGCCTGCCGGTGATCCAGGTGACGCTCGATGGGTTGCAGAGCGGCATGCGCCTGCGCGTGGCGCTGGGTGGACGGATTCAGGAGATCGCTTGATCATTCGCGCTTGCGCGCGAGTCACCCTCACCCTCCCAACGCTGCGCGTTGGGCCCCTCCCTCTCCCCTCGAGGGAGAGGGACTCTATGGGACGCCTGTTTGTTCCCCTCGCCCTTGAGGGGAGAGGGAGGGGCCCGCGCGACCAAAGGGAGCGTGGGAGGGTGAGGGTGACGAGCAAGAAGCGCATCAGACGCGACCGCCAATCCGCGCCGCCTCGCTGTCGTTGAGGGGCTGGCCAGACCGGGTCGCTGCCGTAAGATCGGACCAAGCAAGCAAACACGCCGTCCGGGAGAGTTCACTCACCATGGCCTCCGCCGCCGACAATCTGGTCCCAACCTACCCCGTCCCCGCCGCGGCCAGCCCCGCGCCGTCGGCCGCCAAGGACCCGCTGCTGCAGCCCTATCGCCTGAAGCACCTGGTCTTGCGCAACCGCATCATGTCGACGGCGCACGAGCCGAACTACGCCGAGGACGGGCTGCCCAAGGACCGCTACCGGCTCTATCACGTCGAGAAGGCCAAGGGCGGCATCGCGCTCACCATGACGGCCGGCTCGGCCGTGGTGGCGGAGGACTCGCCGCCCGCCTTCGGCAACCTGCTGGCCTACAAGGACGAGATCGTGCCGTGGCTGAAGCGCCTGGCCGACGACTGCCACGAGCACGGCAGCGCGGTCATGATCCAGCTCACGCATCTCGGCCGGCGCACCAGCTGGAACAAGGCCGACTGGCTGCCGGTGCTGGCGCCCTCGCCGGTCCGCGAGCCGGCGCACCGCGCCTTCCCCAAGCAGGCCGAGGACTGGGACCTGGCGCGCATCGTCAAGGGCTACGCCGCCGCCGCCCAGCGCATGCAGGCGGCCGGCCTCGACGGCATCGAGCTGGAGTGCTATGGCCACCTCTTGGACGGCTTCTGGTCGCCCGCCACCAACCTGCGCGACGACGACTACGGCGGCGCGCTCGACAACCGCCTGCGCTTTACCTACCGCGTGCTCGATGCGATCCGCGCCGCGGTCGGGCCCGGCTTCATCATGGGCCTGCGCCTGGTCTGCGACGAGGACTGGGAGCGCGGCCTCTCGCGCGAAGAAGGGATCGAGATCGCACGCCGCCTGGTCGCGACCGGCCAGATCGACTTCCTCAACGTGATCCGCGGCCACATCGAGGCTGACGCGCCTCTGGCCGAGGTGATCCCGGTCATGGGCATGCGCTCGGCGCCGCATCTCGACTTCGCCGGCGAGGTGCGCCAGGCGACGAAGTTCCCGGTGTTCCACGCCGCGCGCATCCCCGACGTGGCGACCGCACGCCACGCGATTGCCAGCGGCAAGCTCGACATGGTCGGCATGACCCGCGCCCACATCGCCGAGCCGCACATTGCGAAGCTGGTGGCCGAGGGCCGCGAGCAGGAGATCCGCCCCTGCGTCGGCGCCACCTACTGCCTCGACCGCATCTACGAGGGCCACGAGGCGCTCTGCATCCATAACCCGGCGACCGGCCGCGAGGCCACCATGCCGCACGTGATCGCGCGTGGGCCGGGCCCGGCGCGCAAGGTGGTGGTGGTCGGCGCCGGCCCGGCCGGCCTGGAGGCCGCCCGCGTCTCGGCCCTGCGCGGCCACGATGTGGTGCTGTTCGAGGCGGCCGACCAGCCGGGCGGGCAGATACGCCTGGCCGCGCGTCTCGCCCGCCGCAAGGAGCTGATCGGCATCGTCGAGTGGCGTATGGCGCGTCTCGAAGAACTGGGCGCCGCGCTGCGCTTCAACAGCTACGCCGAGGCGGCCGACATTCTGGCCGAGGCGCCCGACGTGGTGATCGTCGCCACCGGCGGCCTGCCCAACACGGCCCCGCCGCTTACCGATCTTGCCGAGGCCGGGGCCGAGCTGGCGGTCTCGAGCTGGGACATCCTGTCGGGCGACGTGAAGCCGGCCGAGGAGGTGCTGCTGTTCGACGACAACGGCGCCCACCCGGGCATGAGCGCGGCCGAGTTCATCGCCGAGGCCGGCGCGCGCCTGGAGATCGTCACGCCCGAGCGCTACTTCGCGCCCGAGATCGGCGGCCTCAACCACGTCCAGTACGCCCGCGCCTTCCAGGAGCACGGCGTCACCATCACCATCAACACGCGCCTGCTGCGCGTGACCCGCGCCGGCAACAAGCTGGCCGCCGTCCTCGGTAGCGACTACAGCCGCAAGACGAGCGAGCGCCTGGTCGACCAGGTGGTGATCGAGCACGGCACCCTGCCGCTCGACGAGCTCTACTTCGCGCTGAAGGAAGGCTCGACCAACCTCGGCGAGGCCGATTACCAGGCCCTGATCGCCGGCCGGCCGCAAGACGTGACGGCAAATCCCGACGGCACCTACCAGCTCTTCCGCATCGGCGACGCGGTCGCTTCTCGCAACATCCACGCGGCGATCTACGATGCGTTGAGGTTGTGCAAGGGATTCTAGAGCATGATCCGATCCAATCGAATCGGATCATGCTCTATAACGTCTTGATTGGTCGCATTTTCGGACGGCGAACCGGCTTCCACTTCGCCTGAAAATGCTCTAGGAAGGCCGACGCCGCGAACGGCTCCGTCCCTTACCCGCCCGTCTGCTCGATCAGCCTGAGGGCGTTGAGGTAGTCGGGGTCGCGACGCAGGCGGGCGAGGAACGCCTGAGCCGCCTGCGGCGCGATCTCGTCGTAGAAGCGGACGGCGCGGGCCAGCTCGTCGACCTCAACCTGCTTGTCGCCCAGCCGGCCCTGGCGGAAGTACAGCAGGATGGTCACGAAGGCGGACTTGTCCAGGCCGCTGGCGCGGCAGACGATGGCCAGCCCCTCGCCGCCCGGCTCGAAGAGGATGCGGCGCACCAGGGTCATGCGCAGCCGGCTCAGCTTGCGGAAGCCCTCGAGGAACTGGGCGATGTCGCCGCAGCGCAGGGCGGCGAGCAGGGCTTCGATGTTGCCCGGCTTGGGCGGTTCGGCCATCGGCGGCGGGGGCGGCGGCAGGCCCGCGTCCTTGACCAGCACGCTCTTGACCGTAGTCTCGATGGCTTCGTCAAGCTCGGCCGGATCGATCTCGAAGTGCTCGACGATATGCTTGCGCAAGGCGGCCGAGACGCCCCAGTAGAGCTTCTTCGCCAGCGCCGCCGGAAGCTCTTCCCGGTGCACCAGCAGCGCGCGGTAGTCGGGAACCTGGCGCGACTTGTCCACCAGCTGCTCCATGGTGCCGCTCGCGATCGCGGCGCCGCGGTTGCGCAGCAGCGTGACGACGACCTGCTCGTTGTCGGTGTCGACCAGGGCTTGGGAGACCGGTTCGCTGACGTAATCGCGCATGGCGATCGCCAGCTGGTGCTCCATGGTGCGGAACTGGATGACCTCGATGAGCTGCTCGTCCCTCAGCACCTCGCTCTTGACCAGAATCGGGTAGGCCACGTCGATCTCGTCGTTGGCCAGCATCACCACGAGCTGCTGCGGCGCGTCGCGGCGCTCGGCGAAGTACTCGGCGAGCGCGTGGCGGACCGAGACCTCCACCTCGTGCACGAGCTGGTGCAGGATGTCGACCATCATGGCGCGGTCGGTCTCGGTCAGGCAGTGCGCCTGCTGCTCGTAGAGGTCGGTCATGGCGGAGACCAGCGCCGCGCGTCCCTTCTGAGACTTGTCGCGGGCGAGCTCGATCAGGTCTTGCAAGTTCACGCCCTGTACGGGCTTCGATTCAGCCGTAACTGTTTCGGCCATCCCGACATTCCTCTGGCCTGTCGACCTCACATCGCGGGAATGAGCCAGAGTCTGCACTACTGTTGGTTCACGAAGGGTAAACTCGATCGCCGCGGGCGCGGCCTTCCGGCCACACGCGGAAGTTCGCAGCAGGATTGCCAGGATCGTTTGTGTTCGTTGGTAAATCTTGCAGTGCAGACGGTGTTTCGGGCAGATAATTAGCCGCAAACTCGGCCATGGCCTGGGCGCCGTCATGCGCAACCGATCACGTTGAGTGAGGGCACGGTCGACCAGTCGAACTTCCCCGACTACGAGCCGCTGCGCATGAGCGACATGCCGGCAATCGAGGTCCACTTCGTGGCCTCGAGCGAGCCGCCCACCGGCGTCGGCGAACCCGGCGCCCCCCCCCGCCGGCCCGGCTTTGGCCAACGCCATCTACGCGGCGACGGGGAAGCGGGTGACCACGCTGCCGGTGAGGGAGAGCGGGATTATGTTTGCGTAGACGCGCCTGACTTTAGCCTGCCCGACAGCGGCGCCCGTCGGAGACCCGGCGGGCGCCGTTGGGTTTACCGAGCGGCTGGCTGCGAAAGACCGGTTCTGACTGCCTTTGCGATTTGCTTGCACTAGGATTGCGGCGTTACCACACAATTTATGCGCACCAAATCTTGATGTCCTGGGGTTGAGCAAGTAGAGTAGCACTACAAGTCATATTGAACCCCTTATTCATTCGTATTGAGTGGATTCAATGACAGTAGACATACCAACATGTGAAGAGATAGAGGCAGCGCTTGCTCAGGTGGAGAAGAAGGAGAATTTCGAGTTTGCACGTGCCTTTCGAGACCACACAGGTCCAGGATGGGGGCTTCTCGCCCAAGTTTTCAGCCTCTGGTATCAGCGTAGGAATGCGCAAGCACCGTTTGCTCCAACGGTCACTCTTGAAGGTCTCACAGAAGCGCAACTCGATGCACTCCGCCCTACCCTGGACTGTGTTAGTGATCCAGAGTTTAGGGCCCGAGTTGCGGATATCCTGTGGTTGCGACGCGGCGATCACGTCGCGGCTCGCATCGCCGTTGAGGCTTATCTCGAGTCCGGAATGCGTCTCGAGGACCCAAAACACTGGGTCGCGGGCATGGAGCGTTATGAACGAGCGATACGGCTCGCCAGGTTGCTTGGAAAAAGCGACCCGCTGTTCGATAAATCTCTCAGTCATTTGCTCGAAAGAGTCCGCCACTACGACGGCGGGGACAAATCTTGGTTAACGCACCGCGGATTATCGCTGCTATATGAGTTTCAAGCTGGTAATCCATCTGAACTCGCTGCTCTCGCCGCAAAGGTTGCGGCGCGCGCAAGCGCTGAACGTGACTTTCGGCGCGCCTGGGAACACTTTGAACACGAAGCCAAGTTTCACCGGCGCGCGGGGGACACGACAAAGGCAAACGAAGCCATGCGTGCACGAGCGGAACGCATGGCGGATGAGGCTGAGGTTCGCGAGGGAGCCGGCTCATTCATTGCCGCACATAAGTTCTGGAATGATGCAATTCAAGCTTACCGGAGTGTGCCTGGAAGCGCTGATCGCATCAAAGAGTTGCACCGACGGCTTAACATAGCCGGTGAGAAGATGCGCAGTGAAATGCAAACCACAACCATTCAAATCGACGTCTCAGAGAAGGCAAAAAGAGCCAAGGAGCTGCTTACAGGCAAGAGCTTCGAAGATGCGCTGTGCATTCTTGCCGCAATCGCTCGTCCGATTGATCCCATACCATACCGTTCCGAAATTGAACAGATGATCGCGGACAGTCCCTTTCAGGCAACAATTGCTGCCGGCATATTTGACGGCGCTGGCAGAAAAGTCGACGTCCGGCCTCCTGCACTTACAGGCGATCCTGCCGAACGCGAGCGCGCGATGCTAGGGTTCATGGCGTACTATGCTGACCCCTACCGGCTGGAGGCCGTCGCGGGCTCAATTGCGCCTGCAATGCGACAAATGCTTTCTGAGCATGGTGTCTATAGCCCGGCAATCGAGGCATTTGTGAAGGAGAGCGCCTTTATACCTGATGGGCGTGTTTCCATATTTGCGCGGGGCATCCGGTTTGGATTTGAGTGGGATATCTCGACGGCTTTACATCTGTTGATTCCTCAAGTGGAGAATGCTTTGAGGGCTTTGCTCGCACAGCAAGGTACAATCACCACTGCCCTGGATGCTGTCGGGATTGAGGAGGCGTGGCCACTCGGTAAGATACTCAACGAGTCCGCGTTGGCTGATATGCTAGGAAACGCCCACGTGTATGAACTTCGCTCGCTACTATTGGGTCAACCCGGTTCAAATTTTCGAAATCTTTTGGCTCATGGATTACTCGGTGATGAGCACCTCGCTGGCCACGGTGCTCTATATCTATGGTGGCTCATTCTTAGGATCGTCGTCATGCACACGCCAACCTTTCGATCGTTTGTCGAAAGTTGTCTGAACGAGCCGAAAGGATAACTTGGCTCCGTAATTTTGTTGGCACTTATCAATTGGAGCCAATGAAATGGGCGCATCTGCGGAGATTGGGGGACAGCAAGGGGCGCGTCTAGCGAAGAGCATGTTCAGATGCAAATCGAATATACGAACTTCGACGGAGACTGGGATGCACAGTGCCCTTTCTGTGGGAAACCTCAGCGCGACCATCAAGTCGACTTGGGAGAACTGGAAGAGGTTCGTTTCATCCACAGACAGCCGTGTCCGGAAGAGCAAAGACAGATTATCAAACGGGCAATTATTCAAGCGAACACAGTAAGAGTTGTCGTCACCCTTTATGAAATTTCTGTCTATATTTGGAGCAGAATCCCGTTCAAAGAGGAAGCAAGACTCATATACAAGATTCTCTCGCGTTCATATGTAGGAGTGCGAGGTATCCTGTACTATTGGCTAGTATATAGACGTCGTAAGTAACAATGTAGCGCCCAGATCAACAACCGCCGATCTGATGCGCGGCACTTGAGATACGGCTATATTCTCTCACTCCTTCCTACCCCCTTTCCACCCTGCAGCTGAAGCAGTTGTTCGTCGCCGACCGCACGTGCACGTAGGCCACGTCGTCGCGGGCCAGGATGCGGGCGGCGGCCGCGGCGATCTCGGGCGAGGGGACGATCTGGCCGGTGCCGTAGACGATGCGGTCGGCGGCGCTGTAGCCCTTCAGGAGATAGCTCGCGCGCGCGAGAAACATGGGCGGGATGCGGCCGGTCTCGGGATAGCGCGGGCAGGGCTCAGCGTGCAGGAAGATCGGGCCGACCTCGGCATAGGGCTGCGCCGCCGGGAAGGGCCGGTGCGCCAGGATCAGGTAGCGCTCGCCCGCGGCCACGTCCTGCTGGCAGTGGCGGCAGGGCACGCCGTCGCCGTCGGAGACGTGCACCTCGGGCGCCTGGCCGTTGGCGTCGGGCGCGCCCGACCAATAGGCGGCGGCCTGCTCGCCCGGCAGCGAGACGAAACGGATGGCGGACATGGCTGCTGCTCTCTAACGGGGACGATGGCCGGACTATGGCGCCGCCCGCGCGACGCGGCTATCCGAAGCTTGCTCAGACGCGACAACGATGGAGATGGCTGAAAGGGAAAGATGATTTGACACAGATGAACACAGATGAACACAAACTAGTACCAGCTATCGGAATCACCTGATTCACCCCCACCCCGGCCCTCCCCCGTCAAGGGGGAGGGTGTAAGATATTGGGCTCGCTCCAATTTCCCTCCCCCCTTGCGGGGGAGGGTTAGGGTGGGGGGTGTTGTTGGTTTTCTTGA
>JBHJOF010000332.1:0-6027 GCA_050330055.1 Kiloniellales bacterium | reverse complement strand
CCACCACGGCGGCCCGGTCGACCACCAGCGCGGCGCCGGCCTCGATGGCGATGCCGCGGAGGCCGGCGGCGGCGGCCGCCTCGACGGTGGCGACGCCGATGGTCGGCAGGTCGGCGCGCGGCTCCTGCCCCGGCTTGCTGATCTTGACCAGGATGCCGCCCGGCCCCTCCAGGCGCAGCCCGGCGCAGCGCCGCAGCAGCGAGTCGGTGCCCTCGATCGCCTCGACGCCCAGCACCACGCCCTGCTGCACCACGACCGACTGGCCGACGTCCGCCGCGCCCAGCGCCCGGGCCACGGTCAGGCCGCGCTCGATGTCGCGCCAGGCCGCCTCGTCGGGCTGCAGGGCGCCATAGGCGCCGCGTTCCGCCAGCAGCTCGTTCATGATCTGCTCGACTCCGATGACCCGGAAGCCCTCCTCCTCCAGTCCGCCGATCACCGCGCGCAGCAGGCCGTCGTCGCCGAAGGCGCGGCGCCCGACCTTGGCGATGAACTGCGCCACCTTCAGGTTGGGGCGCAGCTCGGCCAGGCTGGGCCGCTTGACCCGGCCGGCCAGCACCAGTTCCTCGACGCCGGCGGCGCGCAGCGGCTCGATCGCGCTGGAGGCGGCGCCGAGGCGGACCCAGACGTGCTCGACGCCCTCGACCGTCGCCGGGTCGGTGTGACCCTGGATCGCCACCACGTAGGCGCCGCGGCCGGCCCGGCGGCAGGCCTCGACCAGGCGCGCCGGCAACTCGCCGCCGCCGGCAATGATGCCGAGCCTAGGTCGTGAACTCATAATAGGTACGGCTCTGGCGGGAGCGGATTTTCGCCTGGGTTAGGAGAGGAAAGCGCCGTGGTGCGGGCCACCACAAGCTTTTCTCGACGCGGCCCAGGCGAAAATCCGCCCCGTCCCGAAGGGATATGGCGAAATTGGCCTGCTGCCGCGTCGCTCCTCCTCGAATATGCCTTGGCATGTCCTTCGTCGTCGCTCCTAACAGCAGGCCAATTTCGCTCATACCAGAGCCGCACCTATTATGAGTTCACGACCTAGCCGGCATGCTCCGGCTTCGGCTGGCACAGCCCAAGCGACGAGTCGGCGGCGATGAAGGTCAGCAGCTCGCCGATCGGCCCCTCCTGGGCGAAGCGGTCCTGCGCCTCGGCCAGTCGCTCGGCCAGCGTGCGCTCGGGCGCGAACAGCAGCTTGTAGACGTCCTGCAGGCGGTAAATGTCATCGCGCGAAAAGCCGTGCCGCTTCAGGCCGACGATGTTGAGCCCGCCGAGCCGCGCCCGGTCGCCCAGCACCAGGCCGAAGGGAATGACGTCGTGCTCGACCCCGGACATGCCGCCGATCATGGCATTTCGGCCGATGCGCGCGAACTGGCGCACCGCCGAAAGGCCGCCGATGATGGCGTTGTCGCCGACCGTGACGTGGCCCGCCAGGGTCGCGTTGTTGGCCATGATGACGCCGTCGCCAATCTGGCAGTCGTGCGCCACGTGGGCGCCGACCATGAAGAGGCAGCGGTCGCCGACCCGAGTCACCATGCCGCCGCCCTTGGTGCCGGGGTTCATGGTGACCTGTTCGCGGATGCGGGTGTCCGCGCCGATCACCAGCTCGGAGAGCTCGCCGGCGTACTTAAGATCCTGCGGCGGATGGCCGATCGAGGCAAAGGGGTAAATCTCGGTGCGCGGTCCGATCCGGGTCCGGCCCGCCATCACCACGTGGCTGTGCAGAACCACGCCGTCGCCGAGCGTGACCTCTGGGCCGACCATGCAGTAGGGCCCGACATAGACGTCCTTGCCGAGCCTGGCCTGCTTGTCGACCACTGCCGTGGCATGAACCGCGGCCATCAGTCGTCCATGATCATCGCCGAATAGGTGGCTTCGGCCATCAGTGTGCCGTCGACCCGCGCCTCGCCGCGGAACTTCCAGACGTTCTTGCGGTTGCGCAGCTTGCTCACGTGAATGCGCAGCACGTCGCCGGGGAACACCGGCCGGCGGAAGCGCGCCTCGTCCACGGTCATGAAGTAGACCAGCTTGCCGGCGGCCGCGCCCTCCAGGGTCTCGACCACGAAGACCGCGGCGGTCTGCGCCATGGCTTCGATGATCAGCACGCCCGGCAGCACCGGCTGGCGCGGGAAATGGCCCTGGAAAAAGGGCTCGTTGATCGAGACGTTCTTGATGCCGATGGCGCCGACGTCGGGAATGATATCGACCACCTTGTCGATCATCAGGAAGGGGAAGCGATGGGGGATCATCTGCATGATCTCCATCACGTCCTTGGTCACGACCTCCCGGCGCCGCATGGCCTGCTGTTCAGTCATTCTTCGCCCTCGATGCTTTCAGTTGGCGCTGCCAGATGCCGACCAGCCGGAAGAACTCCTTGATCGGAATGGCCGGCGCCCCGCAGACCGAGAGGCCTGCAGGCACATCGCGCATCACGCCGCTCTGCGCGGCGATCTGGGCGCCCTTGCCAATCGCCAAGTGCCCGGCGATGCCCCCCTGGGCGCCGAGCATCACATAGTCCTCCAGCTTGGAGCTGCCGGCGACGCCGGACTGCGCAACCAGGACGCAGCCCCGACCGATCTGGACGTTGTGCCCGATCTGCACAAGATTATCAATCTTGCTGCCCGCCCCGATCACCGTGTCCGGGCCGGAGCCGCGGTCTACCGTGGAGTTGGCGCCGATCTCGACCTCGTCCTCGATGACCGCCCGGCCGAGCTGCGGCACGTCGAGATAGCCCTCGGCGTCGAGGGTGAAGCCGAAGCCCCGGCTGCCGATCCGCACCCCGGCATGCAGCAGGCAGCGCCGACCGACCAGGCAGTGGCTCAGCGTGGCGCCGTGGCCGATCCTGGTCTCCTCGCCGACCACCACGCCGGCGCCGATCACAACCTGGGCGCCGACCTGGCAGCGGGCGCCAAGCTCGGCGCCGGCCTCGATCACGGCATAAGGGCCGATCGTGCAGCCCTCGCCGATCCGCGCCGTGGGGTCGATCGCCGCGCTCGGGTGGATCTCGCCGCTGCCGGGCCTGTCCGGGTAGAAGGCACGCGCAACCTGGGCATAGCCGCGATAGGGCTTCTCGGTCAGGATCAGCGCCATGCCGGCCGGCGCCCGCCCGGCGTGGCGCGGGGCGACGATGCAGGCGCCGGCCCGGCTCTGCTCGAAGGCCGGCAGATAGCGCTTGTTGTCCAGGAAGCTGACATCCTGCGGCCCGGCGCCGCCGAGCGCGGCCACGTCGCTGACGCGGCGGTCCGGATCGGCACCCTCCGACAGGCGGCCGCCGGCCATCTCCGCCAGCTCGGCCAGCGTGAAGGGGCCCTTGGCCTGGAAGAAGCGGGGATCGGGCATGACGCCTCAGTTGCCCGCGGTCGGCAGCTCTATGCGCGGCAGGCGCTGGTTGAGCTGCTCCAGGGCTTCGGCGGTGATCTCCAGGTCGGGGCGCACCAGTACGACCGTGGTCTTGGCCAGCACCAGATCGGCGCCGCGCTTGCTGGCGATGTCCTGAACGATACTGATCAGCTCGAGCCGCACCTGGTTCATGCCCTGGCCGAACAGCGCTTCCAGGCCCTCGCGCCGTTGCTGGATCTCGCGCTGCGCCGTGGCAACCGCCCGCTCGAGATCCTGGCGCCGCTGCGCGAAGCTGTCGGCGGACAAGACGTTGCGGTCGCGCGACAGCGCCTGGTCGCGCTCCCGCAAGGCCTCTTCCTTCTTACGGAACTCCTCCTGGTAGTCGCTGCGCAGCTCCTCGAGGCGCCGCTGCATCTCCTGGACAGCCTTCGATTCCCTGAGGATCTCCTGCATGTCGATAATCGCGACGACCGGATGCTGCTCACCGGCGCCAAGGGCGGCTCCGTCCATCCATGGCGACGGCACCGATGCCAGAACGAGAAGCACACAGCAGGCCGCCGTGCGCCGCAGCACCCACTCCAAACGGGGCATGACGATCAGAACCTGGTTCCGAAGCTAAAACTGATCAGCTCGGTCTTGTCGAAGTCTTCCTTGACGACAGGATAGCCGATATCGATCAACACCGGCCCGAACGGCGAGTTCCAGGTGAGGCCGGTACCGATCGAGACGCGCGGCGAGGACTCGTCGTCGATCCTGGCTGTTGTACTGTTGTCCAAGTCGAATATCGAGCCAACAATGCCGAAAACACGGCCGCGGACTTCCAGTTCCTCCGGCAGGCCCAGCGGGAAGCTGAACTCCGTCGTCACCGTGTAATAGCGCTTGCCGCCCAGCGAGTCCTCGGTCCTTGCGTCGCGCGGCCCGATGCCGGCGAACTCGAAGCCGCGGAACGAGGTGCCACCGAGGAAGAAGCGGTCACTGGGCCGGGTATCCTCGCCCAGGCCCTCAATGGCGCCGACCTCGCCTTGCACGCTGAGGGTGAATTTCTCAGCCAGCGGAAAGTAGTAGCTGCCGCCAAGCGTCGTTTTCACGTAGCGCGCGTCGCCGCCAAGCCCGGCAAAGGTCGTAGAGAGGCTGGCGGTATAGCCCTCGTGCGGGTCGAAGCGTGAATCGCGCGTGTCGTAGGTCAGCTCCTGACCGATGCTCGATTCGTAGCGCACGCCCTCATCGGCCTGAATCACAAGAGAGGCATTGGAAGAGACGTTCGTTATGTCGCGCCGGGTGAAGACGTAGCGCCACACCTGACGCAGATGCTCGGAGATCTGATAGCCGGCCCGCAGGCCACCGCCGATCCGTTCCTGGTCGAAGGAACTCTCGTCCTGCTCCTGCTTGACGCGAAACGCATCGAAGCCGGCCGAGAGGTTGCGATCCAGAAAGTAGGGCTCGGTGAAGCTGAGGTCGAGCTGCGAGCGCTCGCCCGATAGCGTGAATCCGAGCCGCAGGTCCTGGCCGCGCCCCAGCAGATTGCGCTCGCGCAGGGCGATGCTGCCAAGCGGGCCGGCGCTCGACGAGAAGCCGGCGCCGAAGGTCAAGTCGCCGGTCGACTGCTCTACGACCTCGACGGTGATGATCGTGCGGTCCGGCGCCGTGCCCTCTTCATTCGCCACCTCGACGTTGCTGAAGAAGCCGAGGTTCTGGATTCGCGTACGCGAGCGGCGCAGCTTGGCGCTGTTGAAAGCGTCGCCCTCTACCAAGCGAAACTCGCGCCGGATCACCTCGTCCAGGGTCCGCACGTTGCCTTGAATATCGATGCGCTCGACAAAAACCTTGGGGCCCTCGAGTATCTCGAAGGTGACGTCGATTGTGAGCGCGTCGCGATCGCGCTCGGCGCGCGGCCGGATATCGACGAATGCATAGCCGAGATTGCCAACCCGCTCGGTCAGATTGTCGATTGATTTCTCAATCTCGCTCGCATCGTACCAGTCGCCCTCCACGATCGTCAGGTCCTCGCGCAGCACGTTCGGATCGAGGTTGCGCAGCGTGGTGATGATGTTGATGGTGCCGAAGCGGTAGCGCTGTCCCTCCTCCACCGTGAAGGTGATGATGAAGCCCTCGCGGTCCGGGGTCAGCTCGGCCACCGAGGAGACCACGCGGAAGTCGGCATAGCCTTCGCTCAGATAGAAGCGGCGCAGCAGCTCGCGGTCGAAGGTCAGCCGGTCGGGATCGTAGGTGTCGCTGCTCGTGAGGAAGTTCCAGAACGACGACTCGGTGGTCGAGATCTCGTCGCGCAGGCGGCTGTCCGAGAAGGCCCGGTTGCCGATGAAGTTGATCGACTTGATGCCGGTAACCGGCCCCTCGCTGATCTCGAAGGCAAGGTCGACGCGATTCTGAGGCAGCTCGATCACCTTGGGCTCGACGGTCGCGGCGAAGCGGCCGGAGCGGCGATAGAGCTCGAGTATGCGCTGCACGTCGTTCTGCGCCTTGGTGCGGGTGAAGACGACGCGCGGCCTGAGTTCGGTCTCGGCCGCCAGGGTTTCGTCCTTGATGCGATCGTTCCCCTCGAAGGCAATGCGGTTGATGATCGGGTTCTCCACCACCGTGACGATCAACGCATCGCCTTCGCGGCGCAGAGTGACGTCGGCGAACAGGCCCGTGGCAAAGATCGACTTCAGCGACTGGTTGATCAGCACTGGATCGAAAGGATCG